>CAZBGZ010000002.1:0-191240 GCA_964491925.1 uncultured Candidatus Saccharibacteria bacterium | reverse complement strand
CGCTGAAAGCATATTAAGCGCGAAGCCTCCTTCAAGATTAGATTTCCCTATGAGGGCCGTGATAGACGATCACGTTGATAGGCGCAAGGTGAAAGTGCAGTAATGTATTGAGCTAACGCGTACTAATCGCCCCATCGACTTTTTATGAGCTATGGAATTGCTCGCTTGCGAGTAGTTTCATAGTAAAAAGTGCAATTTGACTAGTTATTGGTGTAAATTATACATCGAAAACATAATAATGTCGTTTGTTAAAAAGATACTTTACCCCAAGGAGCACCAGTATGGACATCGATTCACGCGAGACCAATTTTGGGTTTTGTGCTTGGATGTAGCACGCGGAGGCCGTGAGCTTTTTACAGAGGCGTACTTTATGTACGACGAGGTTAAAAGTGAGCGTAAGCCGACAAAGTGATACGCCAAGAAGCGGCAGCGCAATAAACTTGGTTTGTTGGCAGGCCGCTGACACAAACGCCAAAATCGGTGCCCATAGCGCTGGGGAAACACCTGTTCCCATCCCGAACACAGCAGTTAAGCCCAGCAGCGGTTACAATACTTGGCCAATCAAAGCCTGGGAAAATAGCACGGTGCCGATTTATAAAAATGACCTCCTTAACGGAGGTCTTTTTTTATATTTCAGCTTGCTATTTTCCCAATGCGGAAAGTATAGGGGTCCCCACAAAACCTGTTTTGTGGGGTGTTGTCACGGTGCCGATTTATAAAAATGACCTCCTTAACGGAGGTCATCTCTTTCAAGAGAAATATCTTCTCAAAACGTACGAAACAGCCGATTAATTGGCTGATACTTGCCGTGAAGCCTAGTACGGATCTATAACTATAATAATAGTTCAGTCTTCTGGCAAAGAAGACCAAGTATACCAGCTGGGCACATTGGGATGTTCTGCAATTGCAACATCAGCCTCTCCGTATAGCTCTATGGGTGTATTACTTCCTGAAACACACAATGGACCAGCCTCGCCCATGATCTGCAGCACTCTGTCTGCACCGCACGCGACTGCCCAGTGCATTTGTGTTGGATCAGCCTTTTCTTTGTATATGACGCATGTTCCAGGCAAAAGTCTATTGATTTCATCTGGGTTGCATTGCATAAATCTCCAATCCCATTTGTATTTGCCAAAGTTTGGATCATCGTTTTTTGGGAAGTCTGGAATTTCTACACCAGAAAGCATGTGAGCAAACGTCAAACAGCTTGCACGTGTGTCTTGTTCGACTTGATCTATAACATCGGGGAGTCTTGTCATCAAGTCTGGGGGTAACAAGAGGGTAGTTTGGCGAACTGCAACCTTTCCGCTGAGGTGGCTAGACCACCTGCCTTTTAATGTCTCGACTATTACTCTGCGCCCGTCGGCTGTCCCTATCACATGCGGGTATGTTTCCACCATAGCTACTTGGACTTCACTTCTTGTCATTGCAGTATTTTTGCGCGCATATAAAATAATTGCAAGCATAAGCATACAGTGGTGGTTAAACTTTCGTAAAGCGGGGGACTGTCTGGTTTTGCCATTTTACTTGGTCTAACCAAGAACTGACAGGGCGAACAAACGAAAATTTGGGGCCATATTGTGCTTGATATATAACACAAGGCTCATCGCTCGCCTCGAGAACGGCTATTTGTGTAACTTTGTATAGCAAGTCTGGGTTTTTATAATGCGCATACATAGCACCAACAGCAATTTTTGTTTTTGCTTGCCTAAGCAGTTCTGATAATTCTGATGCTTTTTTATGTGCCATACCTAAATTATATACCAAAGATAATTACAGGGGTGGGTGTTGTGACGGACACTACAAATGCTTATGTTTTTTTGCACGCTGAGGGATATAATATCGACAATATGCCTAACATAGTTACACATCTTCAAGTTACGGATCGTGTGTTCCCGGGCGCGCCAACTGATTTACTACTCGGTAGCACATTGCCGGATTTTCACGGAATGATAAGGGACTACGCAAGTCACACAGCAGGGCTAGATGCTGCCCAGGCCTCCGAGCATCTAAGCGCCGGTGTAGATTTTCACCATAAGACCGACGAGGTTTTCGATACTCTACCTGTGGTAAGGGCTCTGCTTGAGGTTGGCGAAATGGATTGTCATGAAACAATACCAGATTTACCTCAAGGAGCTGCAAGGAAAATAGCTAGCATGGGGACCGATATTCTATTTGACGTACCTGTTATTGAGTCGCTGGAGGGCAGACGGCTGTATACCAGTATTAGGGCAGAAATAATGGCCGGCAGAACAGCACTGGCAAACTCGGGTGATTCTAAGATTATGCTAGCGGTTAGAAATTATTTTGGGGGACAAAAAGCCCTCAACTATTGGGATACAAAGTGGCTAGCCGCAATGATGAACTATCGATTTTCTCTACGCGCTACTGGTAGCCTCGAGTTTGGCACTGCTCTGGTTCCACCTGTCGCAGATATGCTTTCCAGACAGCTTGAGAGAATCAGAAATTGTGCGGACCAAGTTTTAGACGCTACAGTAGAAACGCTCAGTACTTAGCTTATACAGCTAAGTCAGGGTCAAAATCAGTGGCATCATCAATTCCTGCTCTTAATGAGCCGTCGTTGACGCCTTGAGCATACTCTTCTAATGCTTTTCTCTTTGTTTCGTCGTCAGGCTCTGGTGGTACTTCTGGGCTCCGATCCATATCATCCATTATCATTTTTCTTTATTTATATGTTGTGCAACTCTATATAATGTAATCTTTTTGATTAGATTGTAAGGAATGGGCCGGTCGAGGGAGAGCTGAACGGTGCCTTTGGACGTCTCGTAGGCCTCTAGGTCGTCTTTGAACGTTACGATAGCGCCTGCGCCAGGATAAAAGCCAATATGGTGCTCATAGGCGCTGAAATGTACAAGGTTCTTATCGTTCAAGGTGAATGTGGGAATGCCGTAACTAATCTTTTCTTTGGCTTCTGGTACCGCTGCGTGAATAGTTTGACGTATTTTTTGTAGTATATCCTGAACATTCTTAGGGTAATTAGCTATAAACTGATCAATCGTTTTTATATCTGTAGTCATTCTTTTCATTTATCAACCCATCCTTCCTGCTTAAATAC
Source organism: uncultured Candidatus Saccharibacteria bacterium (assembly GCA_964491925.1). GTDB lineage: Bacteria > Patescibacteriota > Saccharimonadia > Saccharimonadales > JAGQNJ01 > CAYRSA01. The sequence goes on along the minus strand of CAZBGZ010000002.1, from coordinate 188,164 downwards.
GGCCCAAATAGCCATACAGTGGCCATGACCTAAGTCAAATTCGTTCTTGAGAAACTTTACCAGATCGCTAGCTTTCATATCACGCTTATATACCCCGGCTTTTTCGGCGGCATTTTTCAGTTCCTCAGGGGTTTTACCAGTTTTGGCCTTGATATTGTCAATATAAGCTTGAAACGACATAGTTAAATTATATAGCAAAAGAGCATATGATTTAACGATTCTAAGTATTCATTTTTGGAGAGATTTACCTTACGGGAGATGCCGTTACAATCACAGGATTATTGTGAAACGTAGCGGGAGCCTCAATCGAAGTGATTGCGATAGGGTCACCGGCTCCAAGGCACTGTAAGACCCTGCCTCTACCACATGCTATGGCCCAATGCTCAGGGCTGAAAGCCGTTTCTGTTGGCCCATATGCAAAACAAGTTCCAGGCCCGTACAGTTCCAGCTCTTCAGAACTTGTATTGCTAAATTCCCAAGCATCTGGTTGGTAAACCGGGGTAGTACGGTCTTGCCTTGCAGATTGATCATATTCGAGCCCCAATAGTAGATGGGCAAAAGAGTAGCAATCGGCTCTTGGGTCTTGTTCTGCGGCCTGCAATGCGAGCGGGTAGTTGCAGGCCATCTCTCTCGGGAGTTTCACTACTTTTAGATGTCTAGAAGAAACAAATTTTGCTGCACGTCTTGAGCGATCAGAAAGAACCATATCGGTCTCTACCATTAGGGCAGTGGCACTACTCGGAATTGTCTTAAAAGGGAAAGTGACTAGCTCTAGCTTTTTATGCCTAAACATAATCATAATATTCTACACGATATTGTTGACATAAGCAATATATGGTGCTATCATAAGCGTAATTCCGAAGGTGGAATAGAGGGTCGTTTGGCAATTTTGTCAGGCGACCTTTTTTATATCTTCGAAAGCGATGTGGGATATATCAATCAACAGGGAGGCTAACAAAATGGCTGGAACTAAAACAGGCGGCAAAGCAGCTGCTTCAACAAACAAAACTAAGTACGGTGCAGATTTTTACGCAAAAATCGGTGCTATGGGCGGCAAAAAGGGTAAGACTGGCGGGTTTTTCGCAAACCGCGAGCTAGCTCGACTTGCAGGCGCTAAGGGCGGACGCATTTCTCGTCGCACTAAGAAAACTGCTTAAGTAAGTTTTCAAACAAAAGTCGCTTCAGAGGATTCTCTCTGGGGCGATTTTTTATTTTCAATTTCTTTTCGCCGATATGGTCGACAAAAACGAGAGCTGGAAACAGTCCAGACTTGACCGCAGTTGAAGCATTTATAATGTCGAGCATCTTGTTGCAGACTACGCGTATTACACGCAGGGCAGGCGCTGCGCTGGTGCAGCCAATCACGATATGTATCCATGCAGTCCTCAATATGGTTGGGGTCTATCTGCTCGCCAAATTTTGTACTAATTTCTTGTGCTTTTTCCCAAGCTTGACTTTCCATCTCTAGCAGCTGGAGGTCGGATTTATAATTATGATGACTCAGCAAAGCATGACCAACTTCGTGAAGAAGTGACCAAGCCGAAACAGGGGAATGCTTGCCATCATTCTTATAAATAATTGTTCCTATTTTTGGTGACCAACAAAAGTCATCACCAGAGCTGAACAAAAGGTCGGGAAAAGCTTTCCGAAGTTTAGAGAGCAAACTATCCATAGTGTGCCTTCAATAGCTCGTAACAACCGTATATGACAGCCTCCTCAGGTCTTTTAGCGACCCGTACTGGAGGAATATGTACCAACGGCATCTCGTATTTTTTCAACTGTTTTATTAGGGGTTGCTTAAATTTTGGAAAATTTGCCCCAACGCCGCCTCCCAGAATAATCACTTCTGGTTGAAGCACAGCGATTAAATCTATCAGCCCCAGGGCAATATCATGAGCAATAATTTTCCATTCTGCTTGGTCAGTAATCTCACTAGCCAGCTTGCCATATCTTTTAAAGATAGCTTTCCCTGAAGCAAAGTCCTGCCATTTTGTTAAATGGCCTTTGTGCTCCAGCAGCATGTGCCCGCTCTCGCTATCGGCTAGTTCTGGGTCAATAACACCATCTACGATAAGACCTGCGCTTATTCCGGTGCTAATAGTCACATATAGCACTTTTCTGTAATCATCCTTGATAAGTATTGCTTCAGATAATGCCGCTAATTTTGAATCGTTTTCTATTAAAACTGGGGTATTCATCAGCTTTTCCAAATAGCTAGCTAAATGAACATTTTTCCAGGGGAGATTCCCGAATGCTATTCCCACACCGTTTTCTCTGTCTACAACACCCGGAATAGCTAAACCAATTGCAGCGAAATCTTTTTCATCGAGTGAGTGGATGCCTTCTGATAGTACATCTAAAAATCGACTGTAATTATGCGGCGTTTTTAGTTTGACTGACTGTTTAATTTTTCCAGCCCTAGAGAATACCGCTAAAAGCGTTTTTGTTGCCCCAACATCTACCCCTAAATACATAAAATAATTGTAGCAGAAATCATGGTATTCATGCTGCTTTACTTTACAGATGACAACAGATATAATAATTCATAAGACTGAACGGAAAAATAACCCAAGGGTTACCGCAGTATTTATAAGGAGGCATTTATATAATGTCGAAAGAACTAACAATGGATGAGCTTTTAGCGTCCACAGAAATTAAGGAATTAAAATCTGGTGACGTGATCGAGGGCGTAATCACAGAAGTTAAAAAGAATGAAATATGGGTTGACTTAGGTGCTTATGGCATTGGGTTGGTATCGCGTCGAGAAATCGCCGGTGGCCAAACTCTTGAAAAAGGCGCTACTGTAACTGTCAGCGTCGTAGAAGCTGACACAGATGATGGCTATGCATTACTTAGTATGCGAAGGGCTGCGAAAGACAAGGGTTGGGACGAATTACAACGCTTGCTTGAGGCTCAAGAAATTATTGAGATTTACCCTTACGATGCAAATCGTGGTGGACTATTGATCGAAGTTGAAGGTATTCGGGGATTTTTGCCAGTTTCTCAACTAGCGGCGGGTCATTATCCACGAGTATCAGGGGCGGACAAAGACGAAATTCTCCAAAAACTAAATGCACTTTCTAACAAGCCAATGAAAGTCCGGGTTCTAGATGTTAGTAAAAAAGACAACAAATTGATCGTATCAGAGAAAGAAGCTGTCAAAGACGAGCTAAAAGATCGTTTCTCTGCGCTGAAAGCTGGCGATAGCGTAAAGGGTCTCATTACGGGTGTTATCGACTTCGGTGCATTCGTTAATGTCAATGGCATAGAAGGCCTAATTCACATCAGTGAGATCTCATGGGAACGCGTTGAAGACCCAAGCAAATACCTAAAGGTTGGCCAAGAAGTAGAAGCCAAGATTATTGCTATCGACAAGGATCGACTATCTCTAAGCCTAAAGCAAATGCAAGAAGACCCATGGCTACACGAAGTTAAAGCTTTCAAAAAAGGCGAAACCGTGGAGGGCAAAATTACCCGCATAACTCCATTTGGTGCCTTTGTGCAGCTGAGCCCATCGGTAGAAGCACTGGTGCATGTTTCCGAAATGAGCGATGATGACAGTATTGACCCAGAAAAACTTTTCCAACTAAACGAAGTTAAGAAGTTTAAGATTATCGATGTCGACACAGATGCACGAAAGATAGCTTTGAGTCTCAAAGACAAGAGTTAACGACTAGGTAAAGTCCTAAGTCATGTGAAGTAACCAAGCAGAAAGGAGGCTAGCGAATGAGTTCAATAATTGAAATCGAAGACAACATCACTGTTGGAGCGCTTGCTGACAAACTTTCTATACCTGTGGTTAAGCTAGTTGCAGAGTTGTTCAAGAACGGTATTATGGCCACTGTTAATGAGCGCATAGACTTTGATACGGCCCAGATAATTGTTGGCGAGCTAAACCTAGAGGTAGAACTGGCCAAAAAACAGACAGAAGAAGTAACGTCATCCAGGATAACTAGAAAACAATCTGGAGATAACGCAGTTTCGCGCCCTCCAGTTGTAGCAGTCATGGGACATGTTGATCACGGCAAGACATCATTACTGGATGCTATCAGGGGTGCTGATGTTGTTGCTGGCGAAGCCGGCGGTATTACTCAGCACATATCGGCTTATCAGATAACGCACAACAAGCGCCTGATTACGTTTCTAGACACCCCCGGGCACGAGGCTTTCGCGGCATTGCGCGAGCACGGTGCTCAATTAACAGATGTGGTTATCATAGTTGTAGCTGCTGACGATGGCATAAAACCTCAGACAATAGAGGCCATTCGGTTTGCCGAAAAAGCTGGCGTGAAGATTATTGTAGCGATTAATAAGATCGATAAACCAGACGCCAACATAAATCACGTAAAACAACAGCTAACAGAGCACAATTTGTTAATCGAAGAGTGGGGCGGCGAAACAGTTGTTTTGCCGGTATCCGCTAAAACAAAAGAAGGAATCCCAGAATTACTAGACATGGTACTGCTAGTGGCAGACGTAGAAGAGCTAAAAGCTGACATAGACGTACCTGCGAGAGGGTTAATTATAGAGGCGCATATGGAGCAGGGGCGTGGACCGCTAGGGGTTGCCTTGATTGATGCAGGCGTACTCAAAAAAGGTCAGTTCGTTGTTACAGGTACAACGTATGGCAAAGTAAAAAATCTGGAGAACACCTTACGAATACCAATTGATGATGCCGGCCCGTCAACCCCAGTGGTAATAACAGGTTTCAAAAATTTACCAGAATTTGGTGACGAATTTACCGCTGTGGCGACCGAAAAAGAAGCTAAAAATCTAGTTAACCAGTCAGAGCGAGCTCATAGTAGCGAAACAAAATCAGGCGTTAATACCAGTAGCGAACTAATGCGCAAAATTAACCACGACATCAATGTCCGCGAACTGCCGGTTTTGATAAAAGCGGATGTTAAGGGTTCACTTACCTCTGTAATTGATAGCCTGAAAACCCTAGATAATGAAGAAGTCGCGATCCGAGTAGTAGGTTCTGGTGTAGGCGCAATTAATGAGAATGATGCCCATATGGCCCATACTAGTGGTGCAATTATTTATGGATTTAATGTGGATATGACTACTGCAGTCAAAAGACAAATCGCCAGAGATAAAGTCCCAACAAAACTGTATAAGATAATCTACGAACTGATAGAAGATGCCAAGCAAGAACTGAGCAAACTCCTAGCACCTGAAATAGTCGAAAAAGAGCTTGGGCGCCTGATAGTAAAGGGTATTTTCAAGACTACCAAAACTGAAATTATATGTGGTGGAGAAGTGACTAAGGGCAAGCTATCAATGCCAGCATTACTCAGAATTTCCAGGGGTGATACAGTGCTCGGTGAAGCCGAACTAACGGCTCTCAAAAAAGGCCCTCAAGAAGTAAAAGATGTTGTGACCGGTGAGATGTGTGGTTTGCAGATAAAGACTGCTTCAAAACTAGAGCTTGAAGAAGGTGATCGCATAGAAGCGTTCACGCGCGAAGAAGTAATACGCACGCTATAAGGGTAGGCAAACTATGGAAGGCAGTCCAAAACCACAAGAGACCACCAAAAAAGGTGAAGAAGATAAAGGCCCAGAAAATCCGCTAGATATTATCGAACAATCTAGCCGCGTGGCTGACAAGATGCGTGATCTATTTGATAGGCTGCGTGGTGATGACAATGGTCCGGAAGAAGATGACAACGACAAGCCAGAAAAAAAGAAAAAATCACGCATAAAAAATGCATTCTCCAAAATTTTCCCCTCTATTGCATCGATAGAGAACAGCGAAGATGGTCCTGGGGCGGCTCCAGAGCATGTGCCATTTTTATTCCCAGGTATAGAATTGGGCTCAACCAGAGAGAAAACATTATCAGACCAGCTCCCAGATAAAGAACCTCCAATACAGGGAGCGGAGACCGTTCCTGCTGATGCCGTCAATGGTTTAGAAGCTTCGTCTTCAGACACCACCAACTCTGAAATCGTAGAGGCTATCAACCCAATCGAAGCATTTTCAACCCCGGAAGATGAAGATGATGATAGTGATTCAACCGCTTCAAAACATGTTAAAGCTACTGCGAATACACCACTAGCTGCCCCAGTTAGCACTCGCCACCAACAACTAATAAACAACCCTATAGCCCCTAATAATTCCCAGCCAAACCCAAACGCCGTTCCTGCACCCACGCCAGCATCATACGAGACGGTTCATCCACGGTATGCCACGAGGCGTGAAGCGGCCGCCTACTCCTTGCTGGCGTTTGCTGGTGCTGAGAGAATAGATCATCACCGTGACAAAAAAAGAAAAGCAGACATCAGGGATCTTGAAAAAAAAGGCAAAGAACAGGTTAAGCACCAGGAAAAACTTCAGGAAAGCCAACAGGATCTAGAGAGGGAAGCGCACAAGCGTCAAGCCGCGCGAATGCGAGCAACTGTAAATAATGTAGAAAAAAAGCCAGAAGTTGTCGACAGGCCTGTTGTTACTCGAGTGGGAAGGGAAATCGTACCCGAGAAAACGGTTGCATCAGAAAAGGTACCTGAACGGAAGCCTGATAAAAACACCCCTACAACAGATGTGATTACTAAAACCACCGAAGTAGAACAGCAAACGAGTGCCGAAATTGATTCAAGGCTGGTTCTTGAACAAACAGCAGCAGCTGCCGAACGCGGCATAGCAGTAGAAACTTACTATGAGCGCCGTCACGAAGCAAAGGACGATCAGTCATCAATAACTGGTTCATACGCGGGTTCTAACCACTCTAATGATTCAATTTCCAGCATTTCTGGCCTGCATTCGCATACTAGTCAATCCGCAACACCTGATGTTGAAATAACTTCTCAAGGCATGCCCAAAGAGCCCGTTAGATCAAGTGATAAAGGCTACAAAAAAGCTGTCATATCTGGCTTCGCCACCGCCGTTGTTATACTCGGAGTAATTCTGGTAGTTGCCGTCCTAACCTCGTAAAAAAACAGATTTGTATAATAACAAAGAATATGTAAAAAAGCCTTGCAAAACATAAGCTTTTGTGCTATTATGTATTTGTTATAAACAAAAATGTATCACAATAACTTAAGCAAGGAACTAAATAAATGTCAGAATTTGCACCAGAACAAATTAACGCGGATCATGCATTCAACCCTGAGGCACGCCAAGCTCAACAACAAATGAACTTATATGTTGAGTCGCGACCATACCAAGATGAAAACGGAAGCATTCACAGCCCAGAAGGCGGGCAATCTATAAATGTAGATAGCTATTTTGATGCAAAGCGTGAAGACCATTACCAAGAAGGCATAGAAGCAACTTCTTACGAAGATATGACCATGACTGAACTTTCTCGCAAACTTGGTGATGCAGAGCTTGCTGCTGACAAGACTATGGCTGACGATATCCTAGATGTCTTACTAGAAAAAATTGATGAGCATGTAGAAAAAGCTCAGTCAACTCATGATAAAACAGATGATATAGAAGAGCCTGACCTACATAGCGCATGGTTGGACCGACTAACCAAGTTCAAGGATGAATACAAGCAAGATGTGCTTGATGCTTACGAGCAAAACCAAAATATAGACGATTTTGAAAATGGTTCACATCGTGATCGAGCAGATATGATATTGAGTGGTAATGCGCCTGGCTCAGAAGCCAAATCTTCTAGGGAACGACTAAAGGAAGCACTTATTGAGATTAACAAAGCTAGACAAGAAGAGGCTCTTGCAAACGGAGAATTTGAAAATCATTTTGCAATCGAGGAAGGCGAAAGTGACTTATCTCCTGAAACAGATGAAGAGCTTGAACGAAAAAATCGTGCTCTTGAGGACGAGCCTGTGGATGACGTACACGAAGGCGATGATTCTGTAGACGATGTTCCCGAAGATGACGACCCTGTAGATCAAGTGCCAGTTGTTGTTGAGCCTGATCAATCTACCCCAGAGAAAAAGAAAAGAAGGGGCTGGAAAGTAGCGATTGTTGCTGGAGCACTCGCAGTAGCCGGTGGTGTAGCGGCTTGGTTGGCATCCAGAGGTAACCACCAGGCCACTGAAATGCTGCCAAAACGAGTCGGACCAGTATTAGAAAAACCGGACCAGTTCTCAGAATGGACTGCAGAAATGTGGGCAGCCCTAGGTAGGACGATGCAACGCGGACACGAGATTAAGCAAAATGTCAGAGGGCAGGTAAACCAAATATTCCCACACCTTGGTCGTGTTGCTAGACACCAAGTAGTACAAAATGTATCCGAAGACCGACTAAATCGCGTTCTCGATCACGCTGCTCGACTTGCCGAGAAAAACAGAACAATGTAATCGCTCACAAGAAAAATGAGACCAAGCTACAAAAACTTGGTACAATAAAACAAATAAACAGGAAGTAGTAGTATGTTTAAACTAGACGACAACTTACTAAGAGAGCTTGGACTCGGCAGTATGCCACCCCAAGAGAAGAATAGGATGCTTGCGCATATATACGAAACGCTTGAAATGCGTGTCGGCATGCGCCTAGCTGAAGGCATGAGTGATCAGCAGCTAAACGAGTTTGAACAATTAATGCCACTGCAAACAGATACAGATGAAGCAAAGAAACAAAAAGAACAAGCCGCTCTCAAGTGGCTGGAAACCAACTTCCCGAACTACAAACAGGTTGTTGCTGATGAGCTAGAAAAGCTGAAGGCTGAAATAAAAGCCTCTGCAGAACAAATTGTTGCTGCATCACAGCAACCACCAGAATCTGCACCACCTCAAGCAGCATAGTCTTTGCTACAACAGATTTTTATGACCAGCCAGAAATTCTCTGCTGGTCATTTCTTTTTTGCCAGCAGGTTTTAGTCTTTTTATTAATAACGAACCATCGGCTGTTGCGACCGCTATAGAACTAGACTTTGACTCAACTAAAACATTCCCAGGCTTTTCATTTGAATGAATATTAGGAATTGCCTGAGCCTCAGTTATGATTATATCCTTGCCAGCTATTTTTGCTTTGCTTTTCGGCCAGCCTGCGAACGCTCGCACCTCTCGCTCTATTTGATCCGCTGGCTTATTCCAGTCAATTACACCATCTTGTTTTGTTAGCTTGCGAGAGTAGGATGCTTTTCTCCCAGTTATCGACTGAGGGGAAGGCTGCGCACCGGTGATATATCTCGGAATTTCGTTGATCAACATTTGATTACTAAAGTTTATCAGGTGTTCCGTTAGTTGTGGCGTAGTGATATCTGGTGGCAACTCGAATTCTCCGAATGAAAGCAAAGGTCCCTCGTCCATTTTCTCGACCAGTAGCATTAGGCTGACTCCAGTGCTTTTTTGCCCGGAAAGTATAGAAAAGGTTATTGGGTCTGCACCACGCCACTCAGGCAGTACTGAGAAGTGGCTGTTAATAATTCCCAGAGGGAAATAATCTATGACGTCCTGAGCAACTATAATACCAAAATCTATAAGTATACCGAGGTTCGAGCTGAAGGGTTTTTGAGCAATCAAATGTGACAAATCGGCTTTGTTGCTAACGGTATAAACGGGCAAATTTAGTTTCTTGGCTGAATCTAAAACGGGGAAGGCTTCTTTGTGGTGATCTGGTTTTGGTTTGGTGACCACTGCTTCGATATCAAAATTACGAGCCAATAGCTCCAAAGACTTGGAAGCGACCGGACCACTTCCAAAAAACACTACACTTGGTTTACTACCAGAGAGTTTTGCTGTCTTTGACATCTTTTTCATAATCCAATTCTGTTAATTTCCCATCTTCGCCGAGTCTAAAAAATGCTTCTGGGTTATCCTTGATGTGATCGATGAATACAGTTCCTTTCGTATGATCGATCTCGTGCTGCATTACACGCGCCAAAAAGCCGTTCACCGTTACACGAAATTCTTTCCCATCTAGTCCTAGTGCTTTGACCTTGACTTTGTCATATCGGGGCACCAGTCCGTAGACGTCTTTTATGCTAAGGCAGCCTTCGTAATCTTCTACCAAATCGCCCTCAAGCTTAGTTATCTCGGGGTTTATGAATACCTTGAACCGATGATTTTCTTTATCGTCAATATTCTCTCTAACGATGACTATTTTTAGCATTACATCAATCTGCACGGCTGCTAGTGCGACCCCAACTTCGTGCTTACGGCTATTTTCCCAGTCAATTGTCGCGGACTGCATGTTCAGGATTATTTTTCTAATGTCCTCAGTTATCACCCCGACTTTAGTAGATTTTTGTCGTAGATGCCCGTTGGGCAATGTAATTATATCTTCTTTTGTAGCCATTCAGGGACAAGTATACCGTATCTGTTAAATACTAAGAAATTATAGCAAGTTAGAAGGGTCAATATTATGACGCCATCCTGATGGCAGATCATGAATGATGGCGAGTAGGTCCTGCCTGTTTTTTGATTTTACAATGACTTGCCATTGATATTTACCAGATACTTTTTCGTGAAACCGGGGAGATGGACCCAAAACAACTATCTTTGGCATTTTGGCGTTTATTTTTGTTTTCAGTGATTCGCAGGCAGTCTGAGCTGTTTTTTGTTGGGCACGTTCTGTTGTGAGTTGTAACAAGTATGCAAATGGTGGAAAATCGTATTTTTTGCGCTCTGCAATCTGTCTCTGGTAAAAGTTATCCCAGTCATCAGACATAATATTTTTGAGTAAACTGCCATCTGGATGATAAGTCTGTATTATGACCTTGCTTGGTTTTGATGTTCGCCCAACACGTCCGATTACCTGACGGAGCAACTGGTAAGTCTGCTCATCTGCGGTGTAGTCTGGCAGATAGGTCCCACTATCTGCTTGGGGTATGGCTACCAATGTGAGATTTGGTATATCTAAACCTTTTGCCAGAACCTGTGTGCCGAGAATAATGTCCACTTTCCCTTTTATTATCGATTCGTAATTTTTGTCTAGCTTTTCATCTGTCTTATTATCACTGTCAAAACGTTGAATACGTGCGCCAGGGAATAGTCTATTTAGCTCTGTTTCCAACGACTTTGTCCCGCGTTTTTTGTATGAAATATCTGATGAGCCACAATCTGGGCAGGCTGTAGCAATATCGGACTTACGCCCACAGACATGACATCGAAGATGAAAAGTATCGCCGTGATAGGTGAGAGGAGTGTCGCACTGAGGGCACGATGCATGCCATCCACATGATGTGCATGAAACTAGCCTAGCGGTACCCCGTCTATTCAAAAACACAAGTGATTGGTTGCCTCTATTGAGATTCGCCTCAATAGAAGAGATTATGTCGTCAGAGAAAACACTAGATCTAGTGAAATACTCTCGCTTTTTAATATCAATTACTGATACGTTGGGTTTTTTTACATTAACGTTTATTGGACTATCTAATCTGACGATGGGTACTTTATTATTATTCAGATACCAGTAGTCTGCCAATCTTGGAGTGGCTGTCCCATATACGCATTTAATGTTGGCGATAGCTGCAAGCTTGGCAGCAACACGGGTTACTTCGTAATAAGGTGATTGATCCTGCTTGTAGCCATTGTCATGGGCTTCATCAACTACAATTAGACCGAGATTCTGTACTGGACTGAAAATTGCCGAACGGGGGCCTACAATCAATAGCGCATTTTTCGAAAAAGTAATGGTTGCCCAGACTTTGTCGCGAGCTGATCTGGTCATCCCAGAATGCATGGTCTGCACTCTACCTGGAAATTGCTCTGAAAATGTATTCACTAGTTGGGGTGATAAGCCGATTTCTGGAGTCAGTACTATGACCGATCGTCCTCTTATTAGAGTCTCTCTAGCGAGCTCCAGATAGACCCTGGTTTTTCCTGTGCCTGTTTCACCGTGAATGAGAGCTGTGGGGCTGGATGATTTGTTTATTGCTCTGAGCGCTGAATTTTGTTGCGGTGTCAGTGGCAATAATTCTTTGTTTATTGTTGGTGGTAATCTATCTGGATTATCAATTTCGTATATTTTTGCTGGAAGGAAAAGTTGAATAATCGAACTTAGCTGAGATGGGTAATACTGTTTAATCCATGAGATTAATTCTAGTGAGTGCTTTGGAAGTTTTATTTCGTGGAAAACATCACCTATGTTTTTTGTCCGAATATTTTTTGGCTCTTTTACCTTTCGTATTATCACTCCGAGGCTAGACTCTGAGCGGAGAGGCACTGAAACAATGGTGCCTATTTCCATCTCGATTTCAGAGGAATATGTTAGAGGCATTGTGCCATGATATTTGGATGATCGTACCCCGACCTCGTAGAAGTTCATAAGATCATTATATGTTTAATATTACATATATTGAAAAATACAACAGAATGGGTATACTGAGATATAGAACTTCGTTGTTCTAATAACAATAGAGCTTATGTTAGACGTATTTATTACATCCAGAGTGAGGCGCAAAATAATAGTGGTATATGCAAAGTACCCTGATTTTAAGACGCATGTGCGCGGACTGGCGAAACTTATCAAAGAAGATGCCGGGAATATTCAGCGTGAGTTAAAACGATTAGAGAAAATTGGATTTTTGATATCTGAAAAACAAGGTAACACTAAAGTTTATTACACCAATAAACACTTTGTTATTTTTAAAGAATTGCAAAGTATCGTGTTAAAGTCACAACGCACAACGCAGAAGAGACAACAATAGCAAGAATATACGGCTCTAACACCTTGCAAAATTAGAAAACGTATCGTAGAATAGACAAAGTAATGATTCAAGTAACAAGAAAAGACGCAAAAGAACCACTAGAAAGCATGCTGCGACGATTTACACGTCGTGTTCAGCAATCTAGCGTTGTTGCTATTGTGAGACAAAACCAATACTTTGAAAAACCGATCAGCAAAAGAGAGCGTCGTCAGCGAGCTATTGTTAGAAAAGAACGCAAAAGCATTAAGACACAAAGTTTTAGTACAGCCCCAACAAATAAAAGATGAGCATTAAAGACGACATTAACGGCGATCTAAAAAAAGCTCTTCTCTCAAATTATAAACAGACCGCTACAACTTTACGCGGTCTTAAAAGCATAATTCTGGATGTCGAGATATCTGAAGGCAAACGTGACACTGGTTTGTCAGAGGAAGAAGTCATCAAGGTACTTGTTAAGGCCGAGAAGCAACGTAAAGAAACTGCCTCTATGTACGACCAGGCAGGGGAGACAGAGCGAGCGGCTGCTGAGCGTCAAGAAATAGGAATTATCAGACGATATTTACCCGAAGAAGTATCAGAGCAGAGAATTATCAGCCTTATAGATGACGCTATTGCCAGCACTCCTGGTGTTTCACTACAATCCATGGGAATGATTATTGGAAAAGTAAAAAATGTTGCTGGTCCGACTGCCGATGGTGGCCTGATAGCAAAACTAGTAAAAGATAGGCTAGGTTCCAAGTGATTATATTCATGGGAGTAGCGGGCTCTGGCAAGAGTGTCCAAGGGAAGTTGTTAGCTGACGAGCTAGGATTGCCATGGTTATCGACAGGAGAATTTCTAAGGATGTTAATTTCTGGAGAACGACGTCAAGACATGTTGAACGGCAAGTTGCTCGAAGATCAAGAAATTATTGAATTGGTACAAAAGATATTAACAGTAGTCGATGTCAAAGCTGATTTTGTGTTAGATGGATTCCCTAGAACCGTAGCACAAGCAGACTGGTTGCTTTCGCAAGTAAAACATGGACAACTTAACATATCGGCAGTTATCCATCTGAAAGCAGACCCAGAACTGGTTAGGAAAAGACTATTAGAACGAGGTCGTCAGGATGACACGGACGAAGCAATAAAGGAACGGTTCGATGAGTACCAACAATCAGCAGTTCCAATTTTGAAACACTTCGAGAAAGCAAAAATCCCAATTTGTACTATAGATGCTGCCCAGAGTATGGAAAAAGTTCATTCGCAAATTCTAAAAGCTGTAAAAAAAAGATAATTTTGTCGTGATAACCAAGGTTAAAACTGCTGATGAAATAGCCGCAATGCGTGAGGGGGGCAAAATGCTAGCCACAGTACTAGGGGTTTTGCGGGATAAAGTTTCAGTAGGCATGACCAGCGCTGATTTATCAGCAATCGCCAAAGCAGAGCTCGATAAGCTGGGAGGTAAGCCGGCTTTTTTGGGCTATGGGGGTTTCCCGGATGTTCTATGCGTTTCTATCAACGAGGAAGTTGTGCACGGTATACCAACAAAAGTGCGAATGATTCAAGAAGGCGATATTGTCAGCCTTGATTTTGGTGTATTACATAAGAACTTAATAACAGATGCTGCAATATCGGTCATTGTGGGGAATGTTAAAGACCCTAGGGATATTGAACTGGTTAACGCAACGAAAAAGTCACTAGAAGTTGGACTTAAAACAATCAAAAACGGAACACCAATTGGTACAATTGGCAGTGCTGTTCAGGGGGTTCTTGAGAAATCCAGATTAGGAATCGTTCAAGAATTTGTTGGGCACGGTGTGGGCCATCATTTACATGAAGAGCCAGGGATCCCCAACTATGGTTCTCGAGGAGAGGGATTTGTGTTGCGTAGTGGAATGACGGTCGCCGTTGAGCCTATGGCTACATTGGGAGATCCTTCGGTGTTCATCGCAGATGATGGCTGGACAGTAATCACGAGTGACAGGAAAAGAAGCGCACATTTTGAACATTCTGTTTTAGTTACCGATGATGGATTTGAAATTTTAACAGAGCTATAACAGTCACCATTACTACAGTCTTGCTCTAGGGTTAGGGTAAGCGGTATACTGCCATTATGCGCGAACAAGAAACCCAACATTATGTTGGTCTTGATATTGGTACAGCTACCGTTCGATGTGTCGTGGGTACTGCTGATCCGACGGACCCTACAAAGCCTGCAATCATTGGCCACGGGAGCTCTCCAAACCGTGGTATGCGCAAGGGTGTGATTGCACACGTGGAAGATGTTGTAGAGGCAGTCAGTAAGGCAGTTAATGAAGCAGAACGCGTGTCTGGGTTCCCAGTGAAGACCGCTACTGTTAATATAAATGGACACCATGTTAGTGGGATTAATTCAAAGGGCGTTATAGCAATAAGTACGGCAAATCGGGAAATTACTCAAGAAGATAGGCTTCGAGTGGAAGAAGCGGCTACAATTGTTAGCTTGCCACCAAACAGAGAAATTATTCAAGTTTTTGCAAAGAATTATAGAATTGATGGTCAGGATAATATCAAGGACCCTGTTGGTATGCACGGTGTTCGCCTAGAGGTAGATACACACATAGTTACCGCCGCTACCCCTAACGTCAATGCGGTTTACTCTGTTTTGGAGAAGACGAATATAAGCCCCTCGCATAAAACTGTATCAAGTTTGGCTGCCGCCGAAGCTGTTTTGACACGTCAGCAAAAAGAAGCAGGGACTTTATTAATAGATATAGGGGCAGGGACTACCAATATGGTTGTTATCGAAGACGGAGAAGTACAATATGTTGGTGTTTTGCCTGTGGGTGGCATACATTTGACAAATGATTTGGCTATTGGATTAAAAACTGATCTAGACGTTGCTGAAAAGGTTAAATTAGAACACGCTTTTTTAGGAACCCCAAGGACAAAGACAAGTACTGTAAAAATTAACTCAGGAAAAGATTCACACCTTTTTGCTACCGATGATATAGCTATGATTACCGAGGCCAGAATGGATGAAATATTCGAGTTAATAGAGAAGGAAATGAAGCGAATACATAAGTCCCGAAGGCTCCCAGGAGGTGTTGTTCTCGTGGGCGGAGTTGCTAAATTACCAGGTATAGCAGAATTTGCCACCGATAAACTTCAGTTGGCAGCACGAGTTGGGACTCTGAAATCTGTTGGCGGACTTGTCGATACGGTTAAAGACGTAACATACATGACCTCCATCGGGCTAATGTTGCTCGATATGTTATTGATGCCACAGAATAATTTGAGCCACAATACCGGCACTCCGAATGATAAAGTGTTTGGGGCGGTCGAGGGCATTTGGCAGCGAATCAAAAATAAAATATCTTCATAAGCACGAAATAACTAATAAAAATGTGTTCAGCAAAAAGTATTGTGTTTTTTTATGATACATTGCAGTTGTTCAGCACCTAGCGTATACTTTCACCAGTATTATTTGACGCATATAAGAGGAGTAATTTGATGCCACAAGTCGCACCAGCAGTAGAAACATTCGCATCTATTAAGGTAGTAGGGGTCGGGGGTGCCGGTGGTGCTGCAATTAACAGAATGATTGAATCTGGGGTTGATGGCGTTGAATTCATAGCGATTAATACTGATTCACAAGCTCTACATCATTCAAAAGCACAGAAAAAGTTACACATTGGCAAGGAAGAGACCAAAGGGCTAGGAGCGGGCGCAAACCCCAGCACTGGCCAGAAGGCAGCCAAAGAGTCCATAGAAGAAATTAGAGATGCCTTACAAGGAGCAGACATGGTCTTCGTAACTATTGGTGCCGGCGGTGGCACAGGTAGCGGAGCTGGTCATGTTGTTGCCCAAGTAGCAAAAGATTCAGGAGCACTTGTTGTAGGATTTGCTACAAAGCCATTTGCGTTTGAAGGCGAGAAACGACGGTTGAACGCAGAAGTAGCAATAAATAATTTGCGCGAAACAGTTGATACCCTGATAACTATCCCTAACGATAGGTTATTACAGACTATTGATCGTCAAACTCCACTACTTGAGGCGTTCAAGGTGGCCGATGACGTACTAAGGCAGGGTGTTCAGGGAATTTCTGACCTGATAACTGTTCATGGTCTTATCAATTTAGACTTTGCTGATGTAAAGACAATTATGAGCGATGCTGGATCTGCCTTAATGGGCATAGGGAGAGCTAGTGGTGATGATAGAGCAGTCAAAGCCGCTCAACAGGCAATCGAGTCACCACTACTAGAGGTGTCTATAGACGGTGCCCGTGGAATTTTGTTCAACGTTATCGGCGGCAACGATATGAGTATGCACGAAATCAATACCGCCGCTGAGACAATTACTGCAGCAGCAGATCCAAGTGCAAATATTATCTTTGGCGCTACTATAAACCCAGAATTAGAGGGTGAAGTAATAATCACCGTAGTAGCCACAGGTTTTGATGTGTCTTATTTCAATCAATCAACTAAGGTTTCAGCTACGACGACTAAAGATGACGATTCTGACAGTGACGACAGGCAAGACTCCAGGGTAACAACACCTGGTGAAGTTATGCATCCTGATATGAACGATATGGACATGGATCTTGACGGCGATAGCAGCAACCATCTGGATGGTGATGCCCACGATTTTCATAGCGACACGCCAATGCCCAACATTTGGGCAATAGACCACGAAGAAGATGAAGGAGTGGCAAAAGATGACACTCAACAGGATGGAGAAAAGCGAACAGATGAGGAGGCTGAGTTAGAGAAGCCTTCATTCCTGCGAAGATTAAAAAAGCGTCGTGATAAAAACTCATCAGATGACAGCTCTGATAAATAGAACATAACGTAATAAATAATACAGCACAATTTGTTTGATAAAGCGCTAGGTATGGGGGTATTCTTATATATACGAGCACCATATGTAGTGAATATGGAGTTATCAGTACATTTAAGCTGAACAAAGGAGGTATGCAGGAATGAGATGTAGCCAATGCGCCTCTACTGAAACAAAAGTTATTGAGTCCAGAGACGTAACTAATGGTGAATCAATTCGTAGGCGGCGTGAATGCACAGCGTGTCATCATAGGTTTACAACTTACGAGCGGGTAGAGAGACCTACGTTGGTTGTAGTCAAAAACAACGGCACGCGAGAATTATTTAGTCGAGAGAAACTCATGGGCGGTCTTTACAGGGCTTGCGAGAAGACCACAATTACTACGTTACAGATAGAGCAACTTGTTTCGGACGTGGAGAAGCAACTGTTTGAATGTGAAGACGCGGAAGTATCTAGCTCCAAAATCGGCGATCTAGTTATGAAGGGGCTTGCCCAGCTCAACGAAGTCGCATATGTTCGTTTTGCTAGCGTATATCGTAGATTTAAGGATATAGAGGGCTTCGAAAAAGAACTTTCACAAATAAAAAACCTAAAAATAGAGCAGACCAAAAAGTAAATTTTGGGGCTGCCTCAAGTTTTTCGGCCATGAACCGTAAAGGCTTGAGGGAGCTGTCCCCTGTTTGGGAGCGGGAGAACTCTAAATAAAAACAAACTAAAATATATTAAAAAAGTGAGGGTAAAAGAATGGGACAAACAACCAGCTTAGGTGTTGGCAGGGTATTTACTCAGCCAAAAAAAAGAGCATACGATATGCTAAATTGGGTCAAAAGAGACTCGTCAATTATAAATCCAATGACTGGCAAAGCAGTTTTCGAGCAAAAGGGAGTTGAGTTCCCAGAATCTTGGTCGGTGAACTCAATAAATATAGTTGCCCAGAAGTATTTTACTGGTACGCCAGGCACTAGCGAGCGAGAGGATTCGCTAAAAAAATTAATAGACAGAGTCGCAGACACAATTACCCGCCAGGGTTTGCAAGAGGATTACTTTGAAAGCGAGTCCGAGTCAGAAATTTTTAAAGAAGAACTGAAATACATACTTGCGACTCAACGTGCAGCATTTAACTCTCCTGTCTGGTTCAATATTGGTGCACCAAGCCGCTCCCAGCAAGCTAGCGCTTGTTTCATATTAGGTATTGAAGATACTATGCCAGCGATTTTGAACTGGTACAAAGAAGAGGGGATGATATTCAAGGGTGGTTCTGGTTCAGGAATCAACCTTAGTAATATTCGTTCATCTGTTGAAAAACTTGGAAAAAGTGCCGGTACGGCGAGTGGTCCATTGAGCTTTATGCGTGGTGCCGATGCATCAGCGGGAGCAATTAAGAGTGGCGGTAAGACGAGGCGAGCAGCCAAGATGGTTATACTAAACGCTGACCACCCAGACATTGAAGATTTTATCTGGTGCAAAGCCCGCGAGGAGCGAAAAGCACGAGTTTTAGAAGCTAATGGATTCGATATGAGTCTTGATGGGAAAGATTCGTATTCTGTTCAGTATCAGAACGCCAATAATTCTGTGAGAGTTACGGACGAGTTCATGCAGGCTGTTGTTGATGACGAAGACTGGTCATTGAAAGAAGTTAAAACTGGCAAAGTTGTTAAAACAATGAAGGCCCGTGACCTATATCGGCAATTCAACGAAGCTGCATGGGAATGTGCTGACCCTGGGATGCAGTTTGATACAACTGTTAACAAATGGCACACAACACCTAATGCCGGCCGAATCAACGGTTCTAATCCATGCAGTGAGTATATGCATTTAGATAATTCTGCCTGTAATTTGGCCTCTATCAATTTACTGAGATTTTTGAATGAAGACGGAAGTTTTGATTTTAAAGCCTTTATTCATACGGTTGAAGTAATTTTTACGGCCCAAGAGATATTGGTCGGTTATTCTGAGTACCCAACTGAGAGCATAACAAAAAATGCCAAGGCTTACCGAGAGCTTGGTCTGGGTTACGCTAACCTTGGAGCTCTTCTGATGGCTCAAGGCTTGCCTTATGATTCCGACGAAGGTAGAGCGCAAGCAGCGGCCATTACAGCCCTTATGACTGGTCGTGCGTACGCGACAAGTGCAAAGATTGCTCGTCGGGTTGGTCCGTTTAGTGGGTTCCACAAGGACCGAGAAGGAACTCTAAAGGTTCTCAGAATGCATAGAGACGAAGTATCAAAGATAAATGTGGAGCTAGTATCAGAGGAGCTGCTCAGTGCTGCGGCACATGCTTGGGATGATGCTGTAGAATTGGCAGAATTATATGGGGTTAGAAACTCTCAGGCTAGTGTTTTGGCGCCAACTGGCACAATAGGACTGATGATGGACTGTGACACTACCGGCATTGAACCAGATCTAGGGCTAGTAAAGGTCAAGAAGTTGGTTGGTGGCGGCACAATGCATATAGTGAACCAGACAGTACCGAGGGCTCTTCGTTCGCTTGGCTATAACAACAAACAAATTGACTCCATAATTAGCTATATCGATGAAGAAAAAACTATCATTGGAGCGCCCGAGCTCAAAAAGGAGCACTTAAATGTATTCGCCTGCGCTATGGGCGATAATTCTATCCATTACATGGGTCATGTGAAGATGATGGGTGCGGTGCAGCCCTTCCTATCTGGAGCTATTAGTAAAACAGTTAATATGCCCGAAGAAGCAACCGTTGAAGACATAGAGCAGCTCCACATAGAGTCCTGGAAGCTTGGCCTAAAAGCAGTGGCCATCTATAGAGATAACTGTAAGGTCGCTCAACCACTCGCAATGGCTAAGAAGGCCGGTGCAATAGACGATAAAACCACACAGCAGCCCAGTTCACTACAGGATATCTCAGATAAAATTCTTGTCAAAAGTGCCGTTCGCAGACCACTGCCTAGAGTGCGAAACTCTAAGACATTCTCCTTCAAAGTCGCTGATTCTAAGGGGTACGTGACTATAGGTGAATACGAAGACGGTAGTGCAGGCGAAATGTTCATTAACTTTTCTAAACACGGCTCAACTCTTAGGGGTATGATGGATGCATTCGCAATATCTGTAAGTCATGGTTTGCAATATGGTGTACCACTAAAGACCTACGTTAGCGCTTGTATGAGTACTAGCTTTGCGCCTTCTGGGATTACTGATGACCCAGAGATACGCACCGCTAGTTCGATTACGGACTATATTTTCCGAAAACTAGGCAAAACGTATCTTTCATTCGACGATCAGTTAGAGCTAGGTCTCGCATCTATAGATGATATGCCAGAAGACCAAACTAGTTTCCTGACAGCGGACGAAACAATCGAGGAGTCTCCTAGAGAAGCGACCCGAGAAATGCCAAAGCAAGCAGTTATGGAAGAAAAAGTAAAAAAAACAACAAAAACCGCTAAAAATGACGATACAGCACCAATGTGCTTTAACTGCGGCAATCAAACTCAGCGATCTGGCAGCTGTTATGTATGCACTGCCTGCGGATCCACTACTGGCTGTTCCTAGGGAAACATAGGCGATAGACTGCATTGTTGTAGGGCCTCTTGTACGCGGTCAATGTATTGTATGTACATCTCTATTGCGTACTTCGGCCGTGTCGCGCACTCTGCCTACCTATGTGTCCCTAGGGCTCACAAGACCTAGTTAATTGTGGTAACCTATAAGCATGAAAGTGGTCGTGCTTTACCGGGAAAAATCAGAACACAGACGTGTGGTTGAGGAGTTTGTACACGAGTTCGAAAGAAGAACAGCTGGGCAATTAGAGCTAATCGATATTGACACCAAACAAGGCTCTGATTTGGCAGAACTATATGACATAACAGAGTACCCTGCGGTACTAGCAACGGCAGAAGATGGATCTATGCAAAACATGTGGGCAGGGGAGCCCTTGCCGCTGATTAACGAGGTAGCAGCTTACTTAGTAGAACGCTAACAGTACGGGTAAATCCACTGCAAACAGATAGACATAGACTAGTTGTCATAAATGCGTTATAGTTTTAGTTAGTCCGTTAGTAGCAGCTATCAACTGCGAGGAGTGGGAAGAAAGATCTGACTGGTCGATTAGAACCCACCGGGTAAGCCCGAAACAGCTGACAAACGAGTGCTTTTAAGGAAATCACCTTGAAGGAATCTGGATGGTACCTCCCTATTAGGGATCCAGACAAATCCTTTCGAGGTGATTTTTATATTTCTAAGGAGAAAGAGTCTAATGAGTGACCAGCAAAAGTCAAATCTAGCCGCTATAGAAGAGTCGATACTTGCCTTGTGGCAAAAAGAACACACTTTTGAAAAAACCCTCAAGCAGCGTGAAGGCGGTAAATATTTTAGTTTCTATGATGGTCCTCCGTTTGCTAATGGCTTGCCACACTTTGGACATAGTCTAGTTACCAGCATCAAAGACGCTGTTTTACGATATAAAACTATGCGGGGGTACTACGTTCCCCGTCGCAACGGCTGGGATTGTCATGGTTTGCCTGTAGAATATGCAATCGAAAAAGATTTCGGAGTCAGTGGCAAGAAGCAAATTCTAGAGCTAGGCCTTGAGAAATTCAATAATGCTTGCAGAGATTCTATCTTTAAGTACAAGGGAGAGTGGGAGATTCTATTGCAGCGTCTTGGCCGCTGGAGTGACTACGACAATTATTATGCAACTGTCGATAATACCTATACTGAAAGTGTTTGGTGGGCATTATCACAGATTAACGACAAGGGGTTGTTATACCGAGGGTTCAAAAGTACAGCGTACTGCCCACGGTGTGAAACTCCGCTGTCAAATTTTGAGGTCAATGATGGGTACAAAGACAATGTGTCTGACCCTAGTTTGTATGTAAAGTTTAAGCTGAAAGACGAGGAAGCGTTTTTGCTTGGATGGACTACAACTCCTTGGTCTCTACCAGGTAATGCTGCCATCGCCGTTAACCCTGAAGAGGTGTATGTATATGTCCGACTCAAAGACGATGATGGGAAAGAAGAAACCGTTGTTCTAGCAGAGAAGCGACTTGAAATTCTTAGCAGTAATGACTACCATATCGAGAAAGAAGTTAAGGGCACTGAACTGGTAGGTAAAGAGTATGATCCACTTTTTAAGGTAGATGATGCTAAAAATCTTGAGGGCGCAGAGAACCTTTATAAAGTTTGGACTGCGGGTTTTGTGAGCATTGACGACGGCACCGGGGTTTTGCACGTGGCACCTGCCTTTGGTGAAGATGACCTGAACCTTGGCCAAGACAATAATGTGCCAGTAATCAAAACTATCGATACCAGTGGTAAGGTAACTGGTGGCATTGGGTATGACGAAGTCAAAGGTATGTTCTTCAAGAAATCTGATAAATACATCATCGAACACTTGGCAAAGCTCAATAGAGTTTATGCAGCAGATACATTTGCTCATACCTACCCTTTCTGTTGGCGCTGTGATACCCCGTTAATGTACTATGCAATCTCGAGTTGGTTTATCAAGGTTTCGGCTATTCGGGAGCAGCTACTTAAGACTGCCGAAGAAATTAACTGGGTACCAGAACATATTAAGAATGGGCGTTTTGGCAAGTGGCTAGAAGGTGCTCGCGATTGGTCAGTGTCTAGAAATCGTTACTGGGGTGCACCAATGCCAGTTTGGGTAAATGAAGACGATGAAGATGACTATATGGTGGTCGACAGTTACGATAAGCTCAAGGAGCTTGCCAGAGATGAAACATTAGATTTATCTGATGTCCATAGACCAAAAATTGACGACGTTGTGATAAAAAAGGACGGTAAGACGTATCGACGGGTTGAAGAAGTTCTGGACTGTTGGTTTGAATCAGGCTGTATGAGCATAGGCCAACAGCACTATCCGTTTGAAAATAAAGAGACTTTCAAGAGCACTTTTCCTGCAGACTTTATTATAGAGGGGCTGGATCAAACGAGGCTTTGGTTTTATGTTCAGCATGTTGTGTCGACTATATTGTTCGATAGCCCGGCCTATAAAAATGTTGTTGTTAACGGCATGATTATGGCTGGGGACGGGCAGAAACTGAGTAAACGTCTCAAAAACTATCCTCCTGTTGAGGAAGTGTTTCAAGACGAAGGGGCAGATAGTCTGCGATTGTTTCTTCTTTCCAGTACTCAGGCCACGCAAACGGCCGATTACATGCGCTTTGACAGGAGTAGCCTGAAAGATTTGAATCGAAATGTTCTGGGCACTTTGATGAACTCGTATCGTTTTTTCAAGATGTACGCAGATATTGATGACTGGAAGCCGTCAAAGCCTGGGGTTGAACCTAAGAGCACTAATGTTCTCGACCAGTGGATGCTAGCCAGACTCAATGAAACCATAGAAGAGGTTACGACTCTGGCTGATAACTTCAAGTTAGCTCATGCTATTCAGCCTATTTTTGCGCTAATTGATGATATGAGTAACTGGTATATTCGCCGTTCTAGGCGTCGGTTTTGGAAGACTGAAGATGATACGGATAAACAACAGGCATACGAGACACTTTGGTATACATTAACGCGACTTTGCCAACTTCTTGCACCATGGGCACCATTTCTAAGCGATCACCTTTGGAGAGAGCTAACTGAAGGTCTAGGTATGCCCCAATCAGTGCACCTTAGCGATTGGCCTGAAGCGGGAATCAAAGACCAAGCAATGCTGGATGATATGGAAATGATGAGAACAATGATAAATCTCGGGCTGAGCGGACGAGCCGATAATGGCATCAAGGTTCGCCAGCCGTTACCGGGCCCAATAGTGACGACTAAACGCCAACTTTCCTCTAATGGGTTTAAAAGCATTTTAGAGGAAGAGCTAAATGTTAAACCTGCTACCTACGTTGTTTCGGCAACTAAACCCAATGGTATAACCATGAACTTTGAGATCACTCCAGAATTAAAGCGAGAGGGCATTATGCGGGAGATTGTGCGACACGTGCAAAATGCTAGGAAGAAGGCAGAGTTGAATGTCGATGATAGAATTGAACTTTCTCTTGTCTCGAACGATAAGAATATCTCTGAGGCCATAAAAGAGCACGCCGATACAATCAAATCGGAAACGCTTGCGACTAAATTAAGTATTACGAAGAAAGATCTGGGCTACCAAGGGGAAGTGAAAGTTGAAGGCGAAATGTTAGAAATATCACTAAAAAAAGCCTAAATTTCAGTATATAATCGGTGGTATGGGTGTACCATAAACAAAAAAATCCAATAAAAACAAAATCATACGATAGGAACTTCTGTCATAGCACAGGTCTAGGTAGGCCATACTGAGGACATTGTGCTCGCCAGGTGTTTAATATAAGTCGACACTTTACAGAGGCGAGCAACTCTGGTAGTATCTATTGGTAACTAAAATTCTTTTTAGAAAGTATCCGGAAATAAATCATGAAAAAAGCAGTAATAGCAGTCGGTGGAAATCAATACGTCGTAACAGAGGGCGATACGCTCGAAGTTGACTATATGAAAGAAGCAAAAAAGACGATGGACTTCACACCTCTGCTAGTAATAGACGGCGACAAAACTACGGTGGGTACACCAGATGTTAGTGCCTCGAAAGTAACAGCAGAAGTGACGCGGCCTTTAATCAAGGCCGATAAAGTTACATCGATAAGATACAAGTCCAAGAAACGCGTTAAAAAAGTTCATGGACATCGTCAACACCAAACACAGCTAACAATAAAAAAGATCTCTTAGTACCAGTATTAAAACGCTGGTATTATATGGCTAGTTATTCTCTAGTCATGATTGTTGTGCGGATATGATCAAAAGTGATAATCTGTGTATTGAGGCATAGAGGACTAAATGACACAAATAATCGCAGTTATTAATCAAAAAGGTGGGGTAGGCAAAACGACGACTACAATTAATGTCGCAACTTACCTTCAGAAACAAGGTAAATCGGTCCTTATTATTGATCTAGACCCACAGAGTAATGCAACTAGCGGTATCGGGTTGCCCAGAGAGCGGGTGGAACAATCTACCTATGATGTAATTATGGGAGCAGTTTCTTTGGCCGACGCAGTACAACCAATAGAGAGACTTGGCATACATATTTTGCCATCCAAAGCGTCTTTAGCTGCCGCAGAAACGGACCTATCATCGGAATTGCAACGAGAAAATAAGCTAAAGTTGGCGCTTTCTAGTGCAGCGTACGATTATATACTAATAGACTGTCCTCCGGCGCTTGGACTACTGACGATCAATGCACTGACAGCTGCCAACTATGTGTTGATACCTGTACAGACTGAATACTACGCCATGGAAGGGCTTAGCCAGTTGCTAGGAGTCGTGCAACGTATTAGGCAAGGATTAAACCCGGACCTGGAAATTCTAGGAGTAGTTGCAACAATGTACGATAGTCGTACATCCTTGTCTTCACAGGTTTATGATGAGCTAAAAAAACACTTTGGCGCCAAGCTGTTTAATACAGTAATACCTCGGAACGTTAGATTAGCCGAGGCGCCTAGCCATGGCAAAACAATTGCCGAACATGATAAGTGGTCAAAGGGGGCCAGAAGCTACAAACAATTGACAAAAGAGATAGAAGAACGTGTACAATAGTGAAATGGGATTAGTATCTAAAAATAAGGGATTAGGCAAAGGCTTCGATGCACTAATACCGACTGACTTCGATGCGTCTATTCTTGAGGTAACTTCGGAAAAAGTCCAGAAAGTTAAACACCAATTAGTCGAACCAAATCTTGATCAGCCACGCAAACATTTTGATGAAACAGCTCTCAATGAGTTGGCGAGTTCTATAAAACAATACGGGATTGTTCAGCCACTCGTAGTTACGAAAAAAAATGATAAGTTTATATTGATTGCCGGCGAACGCCGTTGGCGAGCGGCTAAAATTGCTGGCTTGAAAGAAGTCCCTGTGCTCGTCCGGTCGCACGAAGAACTAGAACAATTGGAGATTGCTATTGTCGAGAATGTTCAAAGAGTGGACCTCTCTCCTCTCGAGCAGGCAGCATCGATCGAGCGCCTACATGATCAGTTCAGCATGACTTACGAATCAATCGCAAAGAGGCTCGGCAAAGCACCAGCAACAGTAAATAATATAGTTAGATTGCTGAATTTGCCGGATAGCGCCAAGAAAGCATTATTTGAGAGTAAAATTTCTGAAGGACACGCTAGAGCTATTTTGGCTCTTAGGGGTGACAGTCAAAAACAACAGGAATTACTAACGAGCATTATTAGCAATGGTTGGTCCGTCAGGCAGGCTGAACAGTTCGTTGTAACAGCCAAACAAGGGTCGTCTGGCCCCAAAGAGGCAAAAGCCAAAATGGCGACCACTACAAAAGAAACGAAGCAACTGGGAGCTTACTTGAAAACGCCCGTGAGCATAAGACGAACGGCAAAGGGCGGCAGACTAGAACTACACTTTTCATCAGACGAAGATTTGGCAAGAATAATCTCGCTACTTAGAAAAATCAACTGACAGTTATTCGAAAGACTTGAAGGGTAATACTCTCAAAACTAGTTTGCCGACTATTTCATCTGCTTTGATTGCCCCAAAAACTCTTGAATCCAGAGAGTTACTTCTGTTATCTCCCATCACAAATATTTCATTGTCACCAACTGTTACGTCGGCTTCTCCGGATGTTGGTTGAGTGCTTTGCTCGTAAGGCGTGTTTTCGTCGGGATTGTATCCATTTGGGTGAGCGTCATTATAAATAGTAACTTTGCCGCCATGCACAACGACTCGGTCACCGGGTAATCCAATAACACGCTTAATTAGTTGCCTTGACTCGTTCTGGCCGACTGAACTTTTCTCGTTTAAAGAAAACACGATTATTTCGCCCCTAGATGGCATATATGTATTGTGTGTAATTGAAGAAATAGTTTTTGGAAGTTTATATACTATTAGGCGGTCGTTTGGCTGTAGTGTTTGTTCCATGCTCTGGCCATCAACTCTGTAGAATTGAAAAATAAAAGCCGTAAAAATTATCGCTGCAATGGGGGCAAAAACGAGCAAAAGTGCTGTTGAGACTATCTCTTTTAGCGCATGTGGTTTTTTCGACGGTTTGCTGGTGTCTATTCGCCGAGTTACTGCATCTGTTGTATTTGTCTCTTGATTTGTCTGCTCTGAATGGTTGTCATTTGTCATGGTTTGTACACTGCACTATACGGTATTTTCATTCAGTGTGCTAGAGGTGAATATCTTAGTTCGTTTTGGACTAAACTAACTTTCAAATTTATAGCAAAAACGTTATACTTACATCTACATTTATGGATAATTTTAAGCCTCATCCGACAAGTAAAACTCGATCCAAAAGCGTCGATGGATTTGTTAGAAGAGCTCCAGTGACAAAGAATAACGATAGTTTTAAGGCTCCAGATGGCTACAACCCTAGAACTTTGGGCAGTAGTGGTAATATCCCTGATCCTAGCCGGCTAGGAAGACGTCCTGCATACAAAAACAGTATCGATATGAGCATTGAAGAGCCTGTCAAACAAAAAAAAGGATCAAAAAAATCAAAAAAGTGGAAACCGAGAATAAAAAAGGGATTCTTGGCAACGACTACATTAGCGTTATTGTTTGCAGGTTTTTTAGTAGGGTTTGCTTTTTTGCGAGCCAATCAAATATTTCAGGGCGGGACAAGCGCCTTGGCTCTAGATTGCGAAGTTGCCCCTGAACTCCTAAAAAACGAAGGCGACGGTAGAGTAAATGTATTGCTATTAGGTAAGGGCGGCCCCGGTCATGATGGTGCGGATCTGACTGATACGATTATGATAGCGAGTATCGACACTTGCCAGAAAGAAATAGGGTTACTCAGTATACCCAGGGACCTTTATGCTCAAATGCCAGGCGACGGTTCTATGAAAATAAACGCTATTTATGCGACAGCTAAACAACAAGCAATCTATCAGGGAAAGTCAAAAAAAGAGGCTGAAAAAATAGCAATAAAATCCACAGAAAAAGTCGCCGAAGAAGTAACTGGCTTGCCGATTCACTATTACGCAATGGTTGACTTTGAGGCCTTCAGAAAAGCCATAGATACGGTTGGGGGCATTGATATAAATGTCAAACAAGAACTTTATGATCCAACAGTGGCCTGGGAAAATAACTGGAGTCCTGTAATTGCTAAAAAAGGCATGCAGCATTTTGACGGGAAGAAAGCTTTACTTTATTCGCGATCAAGGCACGGTAGCGCCAGGGGAGATTTTGACCGTGCCGAGCGTCAAAGAGAAGTTTTAGTTGCATTGAGGGACAAAGCCTTAAGTCTTGGAACTTTTGGAAACCCTCTTAAATTATCACAGCTCATTGATGCTTTCGGTAGACACGCTGAAACTGATCTGAGTGTTGATGACATAATGAAGCTATACGATGTGGCGCAAGATGTTGAGGGCCACAAAGTCACTTCAATAGGCCTTGCAGACCCTCCAAACGACTATGTTACTACAGATAACATTGCTGGGCTATCTGTAGTTATACCGAAAGCCGGGCTGTATGATTACAGTGACATACAGAGTTATGTGAGAACAAAGCTAAAAGATGGTTACTTAAAGAAAGAAAATGCTTCGGTTATAGTACTCAATGGTACAGCCACTCCTGGGTTAGCTACAAAATATTCTAAGATATTAAAGGGCTACGGCTATAACGTCGCAAAAACAGGTGATGCACCGACACGAACCTATGAAAAAACTCAAGTCATTGACCTGAGGGATGGGGATAAAAAGTATACCAAACGTTATTTGGAACTTCGTTTTAAAACACAAGTTACCGGCAGCTTACCTACGGGGATTGATCCTGGGGTGGCTGATTTTGTTATAATAATAGGGAAAAATGAAACAAGTAATTAAAAGAATTCGTCCTGCGAGTGGCTATTCACATGTAGTACATCTTGTGCTTACAATCCTACTCCCGTTAATTGCGTATATTTTAGTAAGAATAAATTTGTCCCAACTGGCGATTGGTATAGTACTTTTGAGTAAGTGGCGGGTGTTAGCTGTTAGGCCGAGGCACTGGTTCGCATATATAAGGGCAAATGCGGTAGATATTGTAGTCGGAGTGTCGATTGTTCTTTTCATGACACAAACAAACTCACAAATATGGCAAATCATATGGACTGTTGTTTATATGACATGGTTATTGCTCATTAAACCGAGCGCAACTCTTCTGGGGGTTTCAATACAGGCTTTAATAGCTCAAATATTCGGGCTGATGGCTTTGTATCTAGTCGGTGGTGGCCCGGAGACCTATATATTAGTAGTAGGAACTGGCGCTGTGACTTATGTATCTGCTAGGCACTTTTTTAGTGCTTTTGACGAGCCCTATACACGGTTTTTGTCTGATATTTGGGCCTATTTTGGAGCAGCTCTAGCTTGGGTGCTAAGCCATTGGCTGTTGTACTATGGTCTTGTTTCGCAGGTTACTTTACTGCTTAGTGTATTTGGTTTTGGCTTGGGTACCATGTACTACTTACAGAAAAACGATAAACTATCTAGCCTAATACAGAAGCAGTTCATTTTTATAATGGTAGCCATAACAATAGTAGTATTGGTTTTTTCTTCTTGGGGAGATAAAACAGTTTAAAAGAATTAGGGGGGTCAAGAAATGGATGAGAAGAAAAACGATAATAAAATATACTCTGATTTAGGCGACTCTGTCGTTCGACCAAATAATCAAGTTGGAGGTAGTAGCAAGCAAAAAGTTTATAAAATATTATTTAGTGTTTTTCTAGTTTTGAGTGTCGGTTTTGCGGGTGGAATGTTGGGCGCGCGCGCATATTTGCTTGACGGGGGAGAATCAAATAATACGACCAATGCTAAGCGGGTTGTTTCTGAAGAAAGTGAACTAATCAGTTCTATTGCTAAAAACGTGGGCCCGAGCGTCGTATCCGTTAACGTCACAGGAGGTAGTACCAGAGATGCATTTTCGGGCCAGTCAATTGCAGAGCAAAGTGCTGGAACAGGATTCATAATTAGTGAAGATGGTTACATAATAACCAACCGCCATGTAGTCCCCGATGGTTCGACGAACATTAGCATAATAATGTCAGATGGTACAGTGTTCGAGAATGTACGAGTTGTCGGAAGGACGAACGAGACAGATCCTCTTGACGTAGCTTTTTTAAAAATTACAGATACCAAGGGCAAGAAGCTGATTCCAGCTAAGATAGGAGACTCGGATAATATGCGGGTAGGTGACATGGTGGTAGCCATAGGTAATGCTTTAGGTCAATTTCAGAATACTGTAACGTCTGGGATTGTTTCTGGATATGGACGGAGCGTGGACGCCAGCGATGGACAGAGTGGCGTCGAAAGTCTCCAGAATTTGTTCCAGACAGACGCTGCTATTAATCAAGGTAATTCAGGAGGCCCACTTGTAAATTCTGACGGAGAAGTTATTGGTATCAACACTGCAATTGCGGGGGACGCACAGAATATAGGATTCGCCATACCTGTAAATGACGCAAAAGGACTAATTAAAGGCGTAATAGAAAAGGGTAAGTTGTTACGGCCGTATGTTGGTGTTCGATATATTCAACTAACAACCGACAATGCCAGAGAATTGAGACAAAGCCCAAAGGAGGGCGCCTATATACCCGAAGGATCGGATAGCCAGCCAAGTATTTTACCAAACTCACCAGCTAGTAAAGCGGGGTTGGAGTCGGGCGATATTATCACAAAGATAAATGACAAAAAAGTCACGCAAACTACTCCATTAAACTCCGTAGTCAGTAGATTTGCAGTCGGAGAGACAGTTACGGTGACATACTTGAGAGACGGCAAAGAAAAAACTGTTCAGTTGAAGCTAGAGTTAATACCACAGGACTAAACCAACACAAAATGTTGACCTAGGCCTTTTGTCGATAGAAGGCGATAGTTACTTCTTGAAGCTAGTTTTTCTAATTCAATATGCTGAGATACTAGCGACTCGGTTATTATATTGAAAGGTTTCAATTTACGGTCTTTAATCTGAGCAAAAAATTCACGGTACAAGTCGAGACCGTCACTCCCTGAGAACAAAGAAATTGATGGCTCCGCACGGAGATCATTATTGTTGCGAAAATTGTCTGGTACATAGGGAAGGTTAGCTATAACTAGACCGTATTCATTTTTGTCTTTATTTAATAGGCTCTGTTTGCGTATTGTTACTAACTTTTCGACTTTGTAACGCGCCGCATTTATTGTGGCGACTACGAGAGCATCATTCGAGACATCAGTTAGGTGTGCTCCCCACTTTGGTTGTTCCAAAATAATTGTAATCCCTAAAACCCCACTACCAGTTCCTACGTCAATAAGTTTTAAATCTGTAGTTTTTATTGTAAGTGCTAGCTCCACCAATGATTCTGATTCCGGCCTCGGGACTAGAACGCTTTTATTGATGCAAAAACTACGATTATAGAATTCTTTTTCACCCAGAATATATGCGATTGGCTCATTCGCCTTGCGACGTTTGAGGAGATCAGATAAGGTTTTCTGTTGATCAATAGTCGGTTGGTATTCTGGGTGCGAGTGAATCCATATTCGAGTTTTGCTGATGACGAAGGCAGCAATAAGCTCACTATCGAGTCTTGCTGATGATATGCCCGCTGATTTTAGGCTTGCTTGTGCTAAATCGAGCCATGAATCAAGTCGCATCAGTTTGTAGTTGTCTATCATAATTTCCTAATGCTTGTAAAATGTCATCTATATCACCACTCAGAGCGGCTGGGACATTACTTCGTGAGTATCCAATTCGATGGTCTGTAATTCGGTCCTGAGGAAAGTTATAGGTTCTGATTTTCTCGCTTCGATCGCCAGTGCCGATTAAAGATTTTCGTTTTTCGGATTCTTTGGCGTTTGCTTCCTCAATTTTCAGCTGCAATAGACGTGATCGAAGTACGCCCATTGCTTTAGCTTTATTTTTGATTTGAGATTTTTCGTCTTGATTGGCAACGACCAGCCCAGTGGGCAAGTGCGTAATGCGAATTGCTGAGTCAGTCGTGTTGACTGACTGTCCACCATGCCCCGAAGCCCTGAATGTGTCTATCCGAAGATCAGCCGGATTAATTTCTACATCAGTTTCTTCGGCCTCCGGCATCACCGCCACTGTGACCGTAGACGTGTGGATTCGACCTTGACTCTCCGTTGTTGGCACTCGTTGCACTCGGTGAACGCCGGCTTCAAACTTTAGCTGTTTATAGACATTTTCACCTTTTACTTCGAAAATTACTTCTTTGTATCCACCGGTTTCGTTGCTACTCTCGCTGATTAATTCAGTTTTAAGATTATTTCTTTCGGCCCATCGCAGGTACATTCTATACAAATCACCTGCGAATAAGCTGGCTTCATCGCCACCAGCCGCCGCCCGTATTTCGATAATAGCGTTTCGCTCGTCGTTCGGGTCTTTAGGGATAAGTAATGCCGAAAGCTCAGAATTCAGAACTGAGAGCTTTGTCTCAGTTTCATAGATCTCTGCACGGGCTAGTGCGGCCATGTCGCTATCTGATTCGCCTAGCAGGGGCTGAGCCTGCTCTTTGGCTTTTTCTAATTGCTTTCTCTCGTTAAATAAACCAATTATTTGCTCTAGTTCGCTTTGGCGCTTGGCTAGCGTTGGGTAGGAGGAATCGCTATAAATAGCAGGATCTTCCAATTTTTTTTGAATCCTGGCGAGTTCGTTTCGTAAATCTGTTTCGTTTGTCATAAATTTTCCTTCTTAGTATAAAGAAAAACCACCTGTTTGTCTTAAAAACAGATGGTTTTGAATGATTCGTAGTTATTTATCAGCAGTGACTGGTTTTGAGGCTTCGACTTTTGCGGCCTTTTTTTCGTCTTTAGCAGCTTTTACTGTCGATTTTTTCTTTGCCGCTGATGTGCGTGCTTCGCGGGCTTTTTCTGCGGCTAGTGCACGTGCCTTGAACTTATCAACGCGACCTTCTATATCCATTAGCTTTTCTTGACCAGTGTAGAAAGGATGGGAGCTACTACTAATATGAACTTTTACTAATGGGTATTCATTGCCGTCTTCCCATTTTATAGTCTCGGTTGTCGCGACGGTAGAGCGTGTTAAAAAAGATGTGTTGTCATTGAGGTCTTGAAACACAACTGGGCGATAATTGTTTGGGTGAACATCTTTTTTCATAACAGAAGGTAAGTATACACATCTGTTGGCCTCGAGTCAATCTTACGTTGCTTTAGTCAGGCCTATCTGTTATAGTTGTTGGGTAATATTAATAACAGGAGAGCGACGAATCCTCTTGGGCGATTACCGTGTAGGTACGTTTCCGAGAAAGCTCTACCGAAGAAAGAAGGATCAAAATAATGGCTACAGTTGATGTAGATATAAAAAAGTTACTAGAGTCTGGGGCACATTTTGGGCACAAGACTAGCCGTTGGCATCCAAAAATGGCCCAATATATACATAGTAAGAAAAATGGTAGTCACATAATTGATCTAACGCAAACCGTTGTGAAGCTAAAAGAAGCGTTAGAGTTCTTAGAAAAGTCATCTGCGTCCGGCAAACAGATTCTGATTGTTGGCACAAAAAGACAATCCAAAGCTATAGCGTTGAACTTGGCTGAGAAAACAGACATGCCATTTGTTGTTAACCGTTGGCTAGGTGGAATGTTGACTAATCAGAAGACTATTAGTGGTCGCGTAAAACATCTTAAAGATTTAGAAGCAAAAATGGAGTCTGGTGAACTGTCTGCAAAATATAACAAATTAGAATTACAGCGTTATCAGGAAGAAATCGAAGCTATGAATCACCAGTACGGTGGCATAAAAAATATGGTTGCACGGCCAGGGGCTGTTTTGGTATTTGATATCCTACATGATTCAAACGCAGTTAAAGAAGCCCAAAAGTTAAACATTCCAGTGGTAGCTTTGGTTGACACTAATGCAGACCCCACCAACATAAACTACCCAGTACCGTGTAATGATGATGCAATTAAAGCTCTACAGCTAGTAGCTGATTATATAGAGCAGGCAATTTTATCTGGCAAAGCTAAACAAAAACAAGCACCTGAGAAAGAGGAGGAAAAATAAGATGACGGTTTCTCTAGAGGATGTTAAGCGGCTAAAAAACCTAACAGGGGTTGGCCTAACTGATGCAAAAAAGGCCATAGAAGAGGCTAAGGGCGACTTCGACACTGCTCTGGCTGCTATGCGCAAAAAAGGTCTAACAAAGGCTGAAAAGCGCGGAGAGCGAGAGGCTAGAGCCGGACTTATTGGGACTTATAACCACGACAATCGCATCGGAGTATTGGTGGAAGTAAACTGCGAGACCGACTTTGTTGCTAGAAACGAAATTTTTACAGGACTAGTCAAAGACATCGCCATGCATGTCGCTGCTTCAGCACCGCAATTCACTTCTGTAGATCACGTTCCCGAAGAAGAAAAAACAAAAATTGAAACTGAATTTTCGGAAAAGGCAAAAACAGACGGAAAACCAGCTGAAATGATTGAAAAAATAGTTGAGGGAATGGTAAAGAAGCATTTTGGTGAGCGATGTTTACTGCAGCAACCTTATGTTAAAAACCCAGACATTACTGTGGATCAGTACATCAAGGAGCAGATGGCAAAGTTGGGTGAAAACATCGTTGTTAGACGTTTTGCTCGCATGCAACTGGGCGAAGTAGAATAATCGCTGAGAAGAGGCCGCATATCACATCTCCAGGTTTGATATACTAAGTGATGTAACTAGTGCCCAGAAAAGGAAGTAGTATGAGTACAAACGATTTAATGAAGACAGCTCAAGATAATCTCAATAAAAACGTCGAACACTTAGAAAATGAACTAAAAAAAATGCGTACCGGTAGAGCTAACCCCGGAATGCTTGATGGGGTTATGGTAGAAGCATATGGCGTTCCAACTCCGTTAAATCAAGTCGCCAGTATTACTGTCCCGGAGTCACAGATGTTGCAGCTGACTCCTTTCGACCCAAACAACCTGCAGGTCATCACTCAGTCAATAAGAGACAATCAGAGTTTGGGGCTCAACCCGACCGATGATGGACGAATAATTAGACTGCCTATACCGCCTTTAACAGAGGAAAGAAGGCGCGAAATAGTAAAACAACTCGGCACAAAAACTGAGGAATCAATGATTCGTATGCGTAATATTCGACACGAAGCCCGAGAGAGTGCTGAAAAACTAAAAAAGGGCAAGGATATCGGCGAGGACGACTTTAGCCGTTTCGAAAAACAACTAGATGAAGCGATTCACGAATTCAAAACAAAAATAGATGCTTTAGCGCAAGCAAAAGAAAAAGAGATAATGACTGTTTAGTGGAGCAGCAGGCACGGATATTACTGATACAATAGTGAGTATTGATGACAGAAAATAACCCACCACCAGTCCATTTAGGAATTATACTTGACGGAAATCGCCGATGGGCAAAACAACACGGGCTTCCGACCCTTGAAGGGCATAAGCAGGGGGCGGAAGTATTCCGAGAGATAGTTCTTGAGTGTTTTGACCGCAAGATACAGTTCGTATCAGCTTTCGTATTTTCGACCGAGAACTGGCAACGAGCACAGGAAGAAGTATCCTATCTTATGATGTTAGTATTGAGGGTCGTGGAAAAATATCTGGATGTATTTAACGAAAAAGGAATAAAAATTTTAGTTTTAGGCAGTAGAGAAGGTTTGGACGGTAAAGTGATCAAAGCGCTAGATAGGACAATTGAAAAAACCTCGCAAAATACGAATGGAACTGTCGCACTATGTTTTAATTACGGCGGGAAAATGGAGATTATAGATGCAATAAAAACAGTCCCAGCTAACGAAATAAAGACTCTGACCCCTGGAAAGTTCGAACAATATTTGTATTCAAAAAATCTTCCGCCATTGGATATGATTATTAGGACTTCTGGGGAGAAACGTTTAAGCGGGTTTATGATGTGGCAGTCGGAATATGCCGAATTAATGTTTTTGGATAAATGTTGGCCGGATTTCTGTGCAAAGGACCTGGATGATGTTATTGAAGAATATAAAAAACGTAAAAGACGACATGGAAAGTAGGCTACGATAATATGACATTATTAATTTTGGGGCTAGTTTTATTTGTTTGTCTAGTAATTGTGCACGAATGGGGCCACTACAAAGCCGCTAGACGAGCGGGAGTAGAGGTTGAAGAATTCGGGTTAGGATTTCCTCCTAAAGTATGGAGCAAAAGACTAAAAAGTAAGATGCTACTGAGCATTAATCTGTTGCCGCTAGGGGGGTTCGTCAAGCTAAAGGGGGAGCATGATTCAGACACTACACCTGGTAGTTATGGGGCTGCATCACTCAAAGATAAGGTAAAAATCATGACGGCTGGTGTAGCGATGAATCTTGCCACGGCGCTCGGTATCTTGACACTACTTGCAGTGATTGGAATGCCAAAGTTAGTCGATAATCAATTTTCCGTGCCGTCAGATACTAAAACGGTTCAGCAAAATATACTTATTGCCTATGTTGAACCCGGCTCACCCGCTGAGCGAGCTGGTTTAAAGGTGCGTGATCAGTTAATTGCAATCCATGCTCCTGCTTGCTCAACTCCATATTGTGATGCTGTGCAATCTCCGCAGGACCTTACTCATCTGACTCATGCATTTGAGGGACTCAAAATAGGTGTCAAATACAGTCGTGATGGTAAAGAACACACCATAAATGACATAGGATTACGTAGCAGAAATGAAGTCGAAGATTCTAAGAAAACAGATCAACCAAAGGGCTATCTGGGAATTGTCCCGACAGAGTATTCCGT
Organism: uncultured Candidatus Saccharibacteria bacterium; assembly: GCA_964491925.1. Lineage (GTDB taxonomy): Bacteria > Patescibacteriota > Saccharimonadia > Saccharimonadales > JAGQNJ01 > CAYRSA01. Next base: position 151,134 of record CAZBGZ010000002.1, on the reverse strand, counting down.
TAGGCGCTCTACTTGGTCAGCGCCTATTGTGGCAGTGGGTACTGCCGCGCAATTTACAAAACTGACATTGCAGGGGATAGGAACAGCGATAGGTAATGTGTTTCAGGGTAATGGAGCAAAGGCCGCAGACCAGGTTTCAGGCCCGGTGGGGATATTCGTCGTAATTAAGGACGGGGCTACGCTTGGTTTCCGATTTATACTAATGATCATTGCGATTATTTCGCTGACATTGGCAATAATGAACATACTGCCCATTCCAGCACTAGACGGAGGTAGGCTTTTTGTGACACTTTTATACAGAGTACGACATAAAAAACTGACTAAAGAAGTCGAAGAACGGATACACGGTGCTGGTTTTATAGCGCTGATGGGGCTATTTCTTTTGATAACAGTTATTGATGTAAGGAGGTTTTTCTGAGTAGCACCGAAAAACCTTCCATAACCTTATCAGAAGGATCCACAAATAAAAAGACTTTCTGGACACCCATTCAAACCGTAGCACTGACAATCACTACTTATCTTGGCTCGCAAATTATCTCTAGTTTTCTGGTTTTGACGCTGCCTTTACTAATTGGTTGGAATACTGGCGACATTCAATCATGGCTTAAAACCGCAGTGGGACAGTTCATATTTATCCTTCTAATCGAAAGCACAGTGCTTCTAACGGTGTGGGTTTTTCTGCGAGTTAAAGATGTCAAATTCGGATTTATTGGCCTAGTACGGCCTAGATTAAAAGATGCAGGCTACGCAGTTGCCGGTTTCGGCGTGTATTTTTTGCTATACCTTATTATTACAATAATAGTTAAGACGATTTTCCCAGATATAAACTTTGCCCAAAATCAAAAAATTGGTTTCGAGTCAGCTCAGCAAGGATGGGAGCTAATTTTGGTGTTCATGAGCTTAGTAGTTTTGCCTCCAATAGTCGAAGAAATACTTGCCAGAGGATTTTTATATACAGGGTTAAAAACAAAGCTCTCACTTTGGCCGTCCGTAATCATAACTAGTGCGATGTTTGCTTTGGCTCACCTCCAGTTCGGCAGTGGCGCACCACTTTTATGGGTAGCGGCAATAGATACATTCGCTTTATCGTTGGTTTTAATATATCTTCGAGAGAAAACTGGAGGGCTTGGCGCGTCTATCATGCTTCATATGTTGAAAAACGGCATAGCTTTCGTGCTACTGTTTATTATACAGGTAAGATAATATACAATAACAATGATGATCCATCTGATAAGCACACTTTATTATGAACCCACGGTGCCCGTTCGGGTGTAATTGATTATTTATTAAAAAAGGAAAAATATTACATCCCTCGATATAAAGGGGATTTTTATATTTTGGTAGAATTGTGAGAACCAGTCAGCTGTTTAGCTCTTGGAACTTAATCAATAAAACTGAAATCAACGTATAATTAAAAAAACGCTATAATAAGGAATAACAATGAAATACTCACAACTTTTTGGGAAAACATCAAAGAACGAAGGCGCCGACTATAAGATCGATTCACACCGTTTGTTAACTCAGGCGGGCTTTATTCGCGAGTCTACGGCTGGTAGGTACTACTTGCTGCCTTTAGGTCTAAAAGTTCACGACAAAATAATTAATATAGTACGTAATCATATGGATAGTGCCGGTGCTCAGGAGATAGTTACTCCTGTTCTTCATCCCCTGGAAATATGGAAAGAAACTAACCGTACCGACACAACTGGCTTTGAGCTGATGAAAATTACCGATCGACGCGGGGCAGATTTTGTACTAGGCGGCACGGCTGAAGAGATGATTGTTGATCTTGTACGCAAATTCAACGTTAGTTACAAAGATTTACCATTTAACTTGTATCAGTTCTCTATGAAGTTTCGTGATGAGATGCGTGCTCGGGGTGGATTATTACGCGTTCGAGAGTTCATCATGAAGGATGCCTATAGTTTTAGTACTGAAGAGCAGTTTAAAGAAATTTACCAACAGATGTGGAACGTCTACAGTAAAATATTTAACGAATTGGGTCTAAAAACTGATGTGGTTGCTGCGGACAATGGATACATTGGTGGAGAATACTGTCACGAATTTGTAGCCGAAACTAAGATTGGGGAAAGCACATACTTCACAACAGAAGATGGCGAGTACGCTGCTCATGAAGATGTAGCGACCTTTAAATACGATACACAGAAGAGTGATGAATCCGAACGACCAATGGAAGAAGTCGAAGGAAAAGGCATCATTGGTGTGGACGAATTAGCGAAATTTTTGAATATTACTCCTAGGCAGACAACGAAAACAATTTTGTTCGAGGACGAGCAAGATAGGGTTGTGGCAGCAGCCGTTCGTGGTGATTTTGACATCAACGAGACAAAATTACAGTCTATAGTACAAGGTTCGCCATTATCATTGGCTTCTGCCGAAACGGTAAAACGTGTTACAGGTGCAGAAGTTGGTTATGCTGGACTACTCAACTTGCCAAAAGATGTTGTTATCGTTATGGATGAGTCCATGGAGGGTAGGCGAAATTTTGAAATGGGAGCCAACCGAACAAATTTCCACTCGGTTAACGTTAATTTTGGTAGGGACTTAAAAGAGCCAGAAAAATACTATGATATCAAACTCGCTAAAGCTGGATATATTGCTCCAACTGGCCAGAAAATGATTGAGCGAAAGGGTATCGAAGTAGGAAATATATTTCAGCTAGGATATCACTATTCAGATCTCATGAAGGGGGCTGAATACACAAATGAGGTGGGCTCAAGACAGAAATATTATATGGGTTGCTATGGAATTGGTATAGGACGTACCATGGCCGCAATTGCTGAAATTCACAGTGACGATAGGGGTATTATTTGGCCTGAAAATGTGGCGCCGTTCAAAGTTTATTTAGCTAGTCTGGGCAACGAAGAGCGGGTAACTGAGGCTGCTGATGATTTGTACAAAACTTTGCAGAAAGAGGGCGTGGAAGTTCTATATGACGACCGAGATATTCGCCCAGGTGAAAAGTTCGCTGATGCAGACCTGATTGGCATTCCACACCGTGTCGTTATCAGTGCTAAGACTGTTGAAGCGGAGAAGTACGAGTACAAGAAGCGAACAGACAAAGATACAAAAATGCTATGCAAGGACGAACTATTAAAAAAGCTAGCCAGGTAGGACGAGGGTTGTTATAATACAGCGACTCCTGAGCGCAGAAACAAATAAATAACAGATGCAAGGATAAATTAGGAGCAATAAAAAAGGGTCCATTATGAAGAAACAATTTCATCTAACCAAAGAGGGTGTAGAGGAGCTAACACAAGAGCGTGATCAGCTTGTAGCACAACGTGGGCCAATAGCAGAGCGCATTAAATCGGCTCGCGAGTTTGGTGATCTGGCAGAAAATGCTGAATACACCAACGCAAGAGAAGAGCAAGAAAACGTTGAAGGACGAATTGCAGAAATCGAGAATATTTTGCTGAATGTAGAGATTATTAAGAAGCCAACTAACGACAGCAAGGTTCGACTTGGTTCTGGAGTAAAACTAATAGGGGTTGATGATGGTGGCAAAACTAAAGAATTTAAAGTTGTAGGGACTGTTGAAGCCGACCCCATAAACGGTAAAATTTCTGATGAATCGCCGATAGGCAAGGCTTTGATGGGCCGCAAAGTAGGTGAAAAAGTTGAAATAGTGACACCAGCAGACACGTCTACCTACAAGGTAGTTAGTATTTCATAGCACTAGCGAATAAAATCTAACTGAGGTAAGCTAGAGTAAACTATGCAGTGGTTAAATAATGTTGTCGATGAGCTGATCAAGCGCAAGCCTAAGGGGGAAATTCTGGTTTCTTCTGGCGTATCTCCATCTGGTGCCTACCACGTGGGGACATTGCGCGAGGTTATGACAGCAGAGGTTATTATGCGCGAACTAAAGCGTCGGGGGCGCGATAGCCGGCATATCCATGTTTCCGATGATTTAGATGTATTTCGAAAGGTGCCGAAGGGTTTGCCTGAAAATTATGCCAAGTATCTTGGTTTGCCACTTTGTGATGTGCCAGCGCCGGATGGGTCTAGTAAAGGCTACGCAGATTATTATTTAGCAGAGTTACCAAAAGTGGCTGAGGATCTTCGTCTAGAAATGGAACTCATGCGTGCACATGAAAAATATAGATCTGGCTTTTTTGTTCTGGCGATTGAACAAGCTTTAGGCTCAATCGCAGAAATCAGAACTATATTAGAAAAAATATCTGGCAGGAAATTGGACGAAAACTGGTCGCCGGTCCAAGTTATCGAAGATGGCTATTTGAAAAATCGAAAATTTTTAGAAATTGATCTGGGCAAAAAACAGATACGATACGAAGACAAAGATGGAAAACCCCAGACAATTAGCTACACAGATGGCAAGGTAAAGCTGAATTGGCGGATTGATTGGCCTGCACGCTGGGCATTGCTGGGTGTAGACGCCGAGCCGTTTGGTCGCGACCACGCCACAAAAGGCGGTTCATATGAAACCGGTGCTTCTATTGTCAAAAATGTGTTCAATCACGACGCACCATATCCAATTCCTTATCATTTTATTAATCGAACAGGCGAAACAAAAAAAATGAGCAAAAGCGGCGGCGATACAATTACTGCCGCACAACTATTGGATATGTTGCCACCGGAAATTGTTTGGTATTTTATGCTCAAGTTTGCACCTGAAAAGCAGTTATTCTTTGATGAAGGCGAAACATTGATGCGCATCGTTGATGAATACAGCGAATTGCTAGCGAAGCCTGATAAGTCGGAGTCAGAGAAACAACTAATAGACCTATGTAATTACGGGATTTCTGAACGCACTGTTAGCAATATCCCCTTTTCTCATTTGGTGGCTAGCTACCAAGCATCGTTGAAAGACGCTGATATGACAATCGATGTCATTAAACGAACAGAACATGCAGATGTAGCGAGTGAGCAGGCGGGTGTTATTAAAAATGAACTTCGTTTTATAGATGAATGGTTAGAAAAATATGCGCCAGATGATATAAAATTTTCACTGGCCGATAAAGTAGATTCAAAACAATTTAGCACATTACAAAGGAAATTCATGAATGAACTGGCTAACAAAATCACAGATGCGCCGAAGGATGCTGATGGAGAATGGTTCCATAAAGCCATATATGATTTGAAAGAAACATCTGGCCTTCAGTCACGAGAACTTTTCATAACTCTTTATCTGGCTTTGATTGCAAAAACATCTGGTCCTAGAGCGGGGTGGTTTCTAAGTATTCTGCCACGTAATTGGTTGATTGCACGCTTACGCCTCACTTCTTAGTATTATTCAGTTTTTCGCATAGTTTTAATGCTTGCAAATAGTCTAATTTAGATTGAAACTGGTAGAGTAAACTATGGCTACACCGCAAGAATTGCTACCTGAAAGATACGAACTAACAACGTGTGGTGTTATTGAGGGCCTTATTGCAGATGTTGGACTAAAAGTAGTTATTGACGCTGCCCAAAAGGAGACAATCAGGACCGGACTACCAGCATACATGCAGAGAATATGCCGTCTAATATACCCAGAGCCAACAATTGACCCGGCAAAAAACCAGTTTAGAGAAACTTTCATTGAATGTGCCAGTCTTATTTTTTCAGCCTACTGTAGTTCGGGTTTGGTGCAGCCCCTTGCTGGGCTAGCGATTGTTGGCATCAATGTGGACCATCTTGGCATAAAAGATCTGGAGAGTGCATCGGCGGAACGACAAATTGAAATTATTGCAGAGAGGAATGAAGTGGCGCGGGCACTACACAAACCTGATGCAGGTGATTTCATTGATTTGGTCGGTACTTATGTTGCGGTATCAAATGCTGATGAAGATGTGGGCCTGGGGGCTGAAATAGGTATGGAGTTTGCCCTAAGTCTATTGGATGAAGGTTGGGCAACCGCAAGAGCCCAAGCGTTGGCTTTGCAGATTCCGCATGGTGATTGGGACGATTTACTTAACTAGAAAAAATATACTGGGAACGATTGTAGGTCAGTGCTTGCGTGATGAATAAATACCAGCATCTAACCCTTAATAAAAATCTATACTCCAATTAAAATTTTGAAAAAATCAAATAACATTGTAGTATATAAAAATTATGTCTGAACGTAGAGCGCAAGTCGCCTTTGAACTAATGGATGTTAGAACCAATGCGGCTTTGCTAGAGGATGTTGGGACTCATCTAGTGCAGGTGATCGATAGCGAGCTTGGTTTGCAGGGCTTTTCGGTGGCCGACGATTCTAGTTATAGGGTGATGCCAACTTATGATCGCGTTCAAGACCATGTTCTTCTTAGAACAGAGAGGGCTGAAATGATTGCTGGGTTTGCGGCTATGAGACATGATGTTATGGTGCTGCTTTGCAGGGCAACAGAGAGGAAAGGCTTTTTTTATCAGTCAGAAGATCGAGAAAGAACATATCCTGTTGCATGGAGAGAAAAAGACGCGGCTTACGAGGCATTGTTCCGTTATGCCCAAAGAATGGCTCAGTTCACTAATTAGATACTATCTGATACTGGCAAGAGCTAGCATTTAGGGTGTAAAATAGTAGGTAGGAAGGGAGACAATCTATTATGGCATCGTCTGCAAAAAAAGGAGTAAAAAAGTTATATTTATCATCTGATGACAAAATGTTGTCTGGTGTATGTGGCGGAATCGCAGAGTATTTTGACGCGGATCCTACGTTAGTCAGGTTAGGTTGGGTCATCGCATCAATTATGACTGGGTTATTTCCTGGGTTATTGGGATACATAATCGCAGCTGTGGTAATGCCAGAGAAAACAGATAAATAACTAAAGGAGAGTTTATGGGAAAAGCTAAAAAAACGGCAAACGTAGTAAACAACAGTGGTGGTCCAGCAGGTTTCGTCCTGTTCGTAGCATGGATTGGGGCGGTGGTCTATTTCGTCGGCCAAGTCGACGGGTTCTGGAACATTATCGCAGCTTTTCTAAAAGCCTGTGTATGGCCAGCCTACGTTTTGTACCACGTGTTGCAACTTCTTAATGTCTAGCTAAAGTCTACAAGTAATCATATTGCGAGCGAAAGCTCGTTTAAATGATCGTATGATTACAACGCTTAGTAGGGTTCGTCCTAGAGGGGCTGTATTTGTGCAAAAAAGGCTAGGCTAGTCCCAAAATGGCGAAATAATGTATACAAGCAGCGGCCACAACGAACACATGCCAGGTAACATGCATGAAGGGTTTCTTGCTGGCTAAAAATATTGCGCCAGTAGTATATAGAACCCCACCTATTAAAAGTAACCACATTACGTTGGTGGGCAAGGAACTCATCTTTGGAGTAAACAGGATCGCTAGCCATCCATAAGCTATGTAAATGCCAACCCCAAATTTTGCCATAGACTTGGGCATGGCTGCTTTCAAGGCAACCCCTGCAATAGCTAACCCCCAGACGAATGCCAATAAAATAGTCATCGGCCACCCATTGTACATTGCGACAATGAACGGAGTGAAAGAACCTACGATCAACAAGAATATTGCACCGTGATCGAGTATTTGAAACACTTTGGCGGCGCGAGTGAATTTTAGCGCGTGGTATAGGGATGATGTTGTCATTAGTAGTACTAAACAGATTGAATAGACCCAAAAACTAATTGTAAAAGCTGTCGATGCATCCAACATGATAAGGCCGACTATCAAGCCAACTATCCCTAGTACGGCGCCAAGGCCGTGGGTCAGGCTACTAAAGACTTCCTCTACTATTTTCAAAGGTGTTTTGGCGTTAACAGTCATCGCTTTGCTTTATTATAACGACCTCTTTTGTACAAAACATAGTGCAGAAATCGGTAGGCTAGCCCGACCACGAGAAGTGAATACGCCAGGTATGTGACGGATTGGACATCTTGGCCAGTGTTGGCGAGTACGGCGACGGTGGTTGTATTGGATTGTTCGTTATCTTGGCTAGTAGAATTGCTTGTGTCAGCTACGGCAGGTGTATCGTCATTATCAGTGACATTGACAGAAACATTAGCGGCGTTAAAACCGCTATAGTATTCAGAATTAGAAACAGCACTCAAGGTTATAACAGATGCAGTCTCGTCACCGTTATCGATACCATCATCGATGGCCGTAACGATAAATGTGTGGGGCTGAAACCACTCTGATGCTGGGATAGAGACCGCTTCGGTATCAAGCGAAATTCTGTCTGATCCATCTACATCGATATCGATATCGACATAACCGTCGTCCGGACCTGGTGCGATAATAGGTTCATCGAGAGTTATTGTTATAACTTGGGATTCACCCTCAGTTAGGTTAACAGTACTGTGAGATATGCTGATTCGGGCGGCGGCTGAGGCATTTTTGGGGTGTGAACTAGCGACAAAAAATAATCCAACAAAGAGGCTGAACCCAAGTAATAAACTACGTTTTATTTTCATGAATCTAGTTACCGAATGTTACGTTTTTTGTAACTGGGTCGTTATTGAAATGCGTTGCATCATGGGTGACACGGAAGTGGGTAGCAACAGGGATAGATTCGTTGGTAACAGACCAGCTTTTTACGTAATTTCCTGCCCAGTAGGCTTGTCCGGTCGATGTTCTGGTCCCTGACCACTTGTTATTACTAAAGTGTAAATTTTGGATTGGCTGCTTTTTGCTACCGACTATTATTGCAAGCTGTTCTTTTGCTATCCCCAGTTTTATGACATTGTTTGCAATAGTGTAGTTTTTCACAAGGAATTTTGAGCCGGCATCAGCATTGTAGTTGCCCCGGATCTCGAAAACTTGCTGGCCACCACCACCGCTAGTATTGATGTGAGAGTTTATGATGCGTATGTTTTGGGCATCACCAATGCCAATTAGCCGGCCATGTAGGGTTGCATTTTGACCAACAGTTAGGGTGAAATTATCGAACGTTATACCCACAGAACGCTCTCCAACCGATATTGCCGGTGAAGCAACCAGCGGACAATCCATTGGATTGGGGTATTGAGCTATCGAACAGTTTGCCGGACGTTTAGACGATGGAACTGGCGGGGAACATTTAAGGGGATCTGGCTGTGATTTTAGGGAGCAGCTAATTGGTCTATAAGTAAAATTTAGATTTTTGAATGTGGTTTGAGTCGAAGACATTGCAGCCTCGACCGCCTCTGTGGTGTAATCACCCGAAATATTGGTGAACGTGTTTTTTACTAAAGCGTTAAGGGCTATTGGACTATCGACGCCCCTAAATTGTATATCTTTTACGATGCAAGAATAACACAAGCCAGCAGCCAGCCCGATCTCGCCACCTTCGAAAACAATCCCTGATAGTTCAGATGATTGTACTGCATACCAAGGAACATCGCGATCCATGATATAGCTTAGATGTGGATTATAGCCATCTATTTTACATATTTGTGGCGGGCCGTCCTGAGGGTCACCAATGTTATTCAGGGCCTTGTCGGCAAATGTAAGATGGCGACTCTTAACAGAGATTTTTTCAATACGGGTGAATTGTACAAAATCCGGCTGACTCCAACCATCATTATTGTCAAATTGCTTCGTTGAACGAACGCACACTATTTCTCCGGCTTTGAGTTTTTTGACGTCACTACGATACTTCAGCGTAAGAGAATTTGATCCTTTAGCCCAAGTAGTTTGCTTGGTAGCCAAGTTTTCAAAATATCCGCGTTTTCCGTGAAAATCTGGCTTGCGCTTATCATAATTGGACGGAAAAGCATTACCGAGCACCATGTCATAAGGGCTTTCTGTTTGCACAATGATGCTTTTGCCAGGCGTGCCACGGAGCCGAAGATTGGATTTCATGAATAGCGGTTTTGTTATACGGTATCTACCAGGGGGAACGGTTAGTATCCCATGTTTTTTGCTTGTGTAGTCAATAGCTTTTTGTAGAGCAACTGTGTCGTCTGAGGTGCCGTCACCAATAACACCAAATGACTTTAGTGTTTTTGACTCAGCCTCTGCTGGATTCTGTTTATTAAGATGTCTTACACCAAAAAATACACCTAAAATAACGAAAAATAAAAGTGCTCCAAAAATCACTAGTTGCTTATGTTTTCTATATTGTTTTGGCTCAGGGCTTATAGGGGCAATGACCGGAGACTGAGGGGGAATTGGGTCTTGTGACTGAATTGTTTCAGGGTTCATATTTTACCTTAAGTGTAATTATACACCAGAAAGATATTATCCAATTTCCCAATGCCTAAGCAGTGTTTTATAGATTGTATTTAGCTTTGACCTGATCTTGGTTTATGCCATTGACTATGTTGGTAAAACCTTGGCCCTGCAAAATGTGCGCAGTCACGTTAGACCTGGAACCGCTGACACAGTATAGGATTAGCTCGGTGTCTTTGGGCGTGCTTTTCAATTTATCGCTGCCGGCCATTAGTTCACTTGGCGGTATGTTGATGGCCTCGTTAACATGAGCACGAGCATACTCTTCTGGTTCACGAACATCAATAATCAATCTATCCATATAATAACTATATCAAAATTAAGTCTTTCTTAAGCATTTAACATTTACAAATCATGATATATATTATAGAATAACATTATGGATGTGGATTTAATAGACGCGAGCAATCAGTTTAGGGCTGCCATAACGGTAGATAGTGATATGAAGGCTGCTTCAGCTCTCCTTGCCAGAGCCTCAGATATCCCCGTGGATGACATTATGGCTGAAGTTGAGACACGCACGCAGTCAATGCCACCAGAAAAGCCAACAGTCGAACAGGCGAAAGACATTCTTGGACCATTAGTCTTATCAATTGCTGCATGTGTTGCTGCGCTCCCTCCTACAGAGGAACACCCGCGATCTACAGAAGATAGATTATTTGACGCTGTTAACATTGGGCAGACGTTGACCAGCGGCGACAGGGCCCAATCCAGACGCATCTATAGCCAGACTTTGCGTGATACTTTTGGGCTTGAGGCGGTTCGCAAAAACGTGAAACTTATGGTGAAAGGCAACGAAGAGTTGCGAGCTAGAGACGAATTTCTAATTAGGGTGCAGTCTAGACTGAAAAGGCGTACAAGCACTGAGTCCCCAATACTCGCAGGCATTAAGGAACGAATAGAGCACAGAGTGATGGTGCCCGAAGAGGCCTCAGAAAAAACTTCACCTCCTCGCGATAATAACGTCGGAGAACAGGCGAGAATATGGATCTCAAAAACCAATTACAAAGACTTGCAGGATGGTTATAAATTAAAACCTTTGGATATTGCAATGTTAGGGACAGAGTTGGCCGGAGCGTCAATTAAACGGCTCATTGCATTAAATACAAAATTTGGTGAGTTAACCACGGGGGTAAAGCCCTGGTGGAAACGGGGATTGATTCGGGTTGGAGTCCCTGTAGGACTTTTTTTGGGCACATGGGCAGCTTTTGATGCTGGGCTTGAATCACATGGCATGCACGCAGTTCCAAGTGTAGGGGAAGTAATTATTGATATAAAGGATAGTTTCGGAGATGAAAGTACAAGCGAACAAAGTCTGGGTCCGCACGAAACTTTGGTATTGGTCAAGTCAGGAGATTCCTATACGTCACTGACAACCAAGAGCCAATAACTATTAATTGATGTGATAAACTTACATCATGAAAAAACAATCAATATCATTGAAGAAAAAACAAAAAATTTCATTTGAAAGCCTTCATAAATGGAACGTAACTCTGGCCATACTACACGCTGTGCAGGGTATCGCAGTAGTCTTGCTAGCAAAAGCTGCAACCTTCCCGGTAAGTACAAATTTTATCACGCTAGATACTCTTAGTTCTTCCGCGGGGCAGCCACAATTAGTCCCAGCAACTCAAAATTTGTTTGATGTGAACCTGGCATATATAGTAGCGGCTTTCTTTTTTATGTCAGCAATTGCACATGCACTGGTTGCCACAAAACTGCGAAAATCCTACGAGAAAAATCTTAAAAACCACATAAATAAGGTTCGTTGGATAGAGTATGCATTTAGTGCAAGCACCATGATGATCGCAATTGCGATGCTGTCAGGCATTTATGACTTATCCAGTTTACTGATGATATTTATGCTTACGGCAATAATGAATGGCACAGGGTTACTAATGGAGTCTTGGAATGGCAAGTCTAAAAAGGTTAATTGGCTAAGTTTCATTCTGGGTAGCAAGGCTGGTATTGTACCTTGGATTGTTATAGGAATTTATTTCTGGGGGGCAAATGTGTATGGTAGTGGGCAAATTCCAACATTCGTATACTTTATTTACGGCAGCCTATTCTTGTTCTTTAACTGTTTTGCAATAAATATGTATTTGCAGTACAAGCGAAAAGGCAAGTGGGCAGAGTATTTGTATGGCGAGCGTGTTTATATGATTCTGAGCCTGGTTGCTAAGTCGGCACTTGCGTGGCAAGTCTTCTTCGGCGCATTACGGCCGTAATAGAGCAGCAATCTGCTTTGTTGTCAGCTGTGTTTCGCATTGGACGTACCGAAAGTACGTCCAATTTACGATACTCGCTGTCGCCGCGCATCTTACTACTCTATTACGGCCTAAACATGCAAATTGTAGTGGGATATTTGCGCGCTTCACTTTATCTTCTAACTAGCCTAAGGCCGGGTGAGCTTTTGTTCTCTCTAGATTACCCCTTTTGTAGTAAAATAAAACTGAGATGAGGCATATAATTTTTGATTTTGATGGCACGTTGGCTGACAGTTTACCGCTAGTTATTGAAATTGCCGAGCAACTATTGGGGCCCCTGAATCTTTCAGAATCAGAGAAAATGCGACTACGAAACCTGCCGATGCGGGCGGTGCTAAAAGAAAGCGGGATACCTTATAGTCGGATTTTGCGACTAGTAGTCAAAGGGCGGACGATGATAAAACAACGCATGGATGAACTAAAAATTATTCCAGGCTTGGGCAATGAGATTAAAGCGATAAAAAATGAGGGCTACATGCTATACGTTCTCAGTTCTAATAGCGAGGGCAATATTAGGTCATTCCTGAAGAGGAACGAGCTATCAGATTGTTTCGGTGACGTACAAGGCGGCATTGGATTATTTAGTAAAACTAGCGCCCTAAAGAAGTTTTTAAAAGTGAAAAAAATAGATAAAGCCGACTGCCTGTATGTTGGTGACGAAGTGCGAGACATTGATGCTTCCAAAAAACTAGGCATCCCAATCATTTCTGTAGCCTGGGGGTTTAACGGAGAAAAAATATTAAAAGCATCCGGCCCGGATGTATTGATACAGAAACCTAATGATCTTCTTGGTGCAATAGAAAAAGTTGGAAAAAGATAAATGGTTTATCAACGCACAAAACCATTCGAGCCCGGACAAAGTGATCCGTTTAAAGTTAGCCGCAGCAAAATCGAACTTTTTATGCAGTGCCCGCGTTGTTTTTGGTTGGATAATAGGCTAAAGATAAAACGTCCCAGTGGGCCACCATTCAGAATAAACTCTGCAGTAGATGAGTTGCTAAAAAAAGAGTTTGATATTCACCGAGCAACAAAAACACCGCATCCAATTATGGAAGAATACAGAGTGCCGGCAATTCCGTTTGCGCACAAAGACTTGGATACATGGCGAGAAAATTTTATCGGTGTACAGGTCGTAGATAAAAAATCCAATTTTTTAGTCACTGGCGCTGTTGATGATGTGTGGGTAAACGACGACGGAGAGTTGATAGTTGTTGATTACAAAGCCACCGCCAAGTCAGCCGAAGTAACTATAGATGCCGATTGGCAGATTGCCTACAAACGTCAGATGGAAATCTATCAATGGCTGCTTCGACAAAATGGTTTCAAAGTAAGCGACACAGGATATTTTGTTTATGCCAATGGGCGTCTTGATATGGAAGGATTTTATAATAAAATAGAATTTCGCACGAAGGTTATTGCGTACAAGGGCAGTGACAAATGGGTAGAAAAGGCCTTGATTCATATGAAAAAATGCCTGGAAGGCGATATGCCAGCGGTAGGTACCGCTGCCATGGGCGGCGCTTGTGATTTTTGCGAATATGCCAAGAAACGCACAGAATTAACATTAAAACACTTAAAAAATAGAAAAACTTCTGAGATAAATTAAAAACCCGACAACTAAAGCTTTATACTTTCTCTTGGTTGTATATAGAGTTATAATAGAGGTAATATGATAGATATCCAAATTGTGAGGGATGACCCTGAGTTAGTTAAAATGAAGTCTAAGCATAAAGGCTACGACGTAGATACAGCCGAGTTGCTAAATCTAGATAATAAAAAACGGGAACTCCAGCAAAAAGTAGAAGCCCTAAGAGCAGAGCGTAACGAGTTGGCGTCTAGTGCCAAAGGCCAGAAACCAAATGAAGACCAGGTAAAGAAGGGCAAAGCGCTCAAAGATAAATCAGTAAAACTGGAAGAAGACTTAGCGAAAACTGAAAAACAATTTTATGAACTTTTAAATAAAGTTCCGAATATGCCGCTGGACGAAGTACCAATTGGTGCCAGCGAAGATGAGAATAAAGTAATCGACACTGTCGGCGATCAGCCAAAGTTTGATTTTCAACCAAAAAGCGATGCAGAGCTCGGTATGCAAACCGACACTATTGATAAAGAGCGAGCAACCAAAGTTGCTGGAACTCGCTTTGCATATATAAAAGGTGATTTAGTGCATCTGCAGTTTGCGACTATACAGTTGGTTTTTGATACTCTGGCCGACGAATCAATAATCAATAAATTAATCCAAGACAAAAATCTAAATCTTAAACCGAAAGCTTTTGTGCCAATTTTGCCTCCTGCAATGGTGAAGACTGAACCATACGCTGCGTCTGGAAGGCTTGATGCCCAAGAGGTTACATACAAACTAGCTGATGATGAGCTTTGGATGAATGCAAGCGCAGAGCATAGCCTTTGCACTATGTACATGAATGAAATTTTGGATGAGGCGGATTTACCTATTCGATATGTTGGTTACGCCACAAGCTTCAGGCGCGAGGCTGGATCGTACGGAAAAGATACCGAAGGTGTTTTTCGAATGCATCAATTTGATAAAATTGAAATGGAGGTATTTAGCACTGCAGAAACTGGTTTAGACGAGCATAAATTACTAGTTGCAGTGCAAGAATATCTTGTTAATTTACTAGAGCTACCTTATCAGTTGATTCAGAAATGCACCGCCGACATCGGAGGCCCTAATGCGCAGGGGGTAGATATTAATACATGGATGCCAGCCCAAAATGATTACAGAGAAACGCACACCGCAGATTACATGACGGACTACCAGGCTCGTAGCCTACGAACAAGAGTCAGGAGGTCTGGTGGGGAATTAGAATTTGTACATACCAATGATGCAACCGCATTTGCTTTGGGACGGATAATGAAGGCGATTATGGAGAACAACCAGACAAGTGACGGGAAGATTCGAATTCCGAAGGCGCTTAAGAAATATATGAATGGAAAGGAAATTATTTTATGATTTCAAAAATGGAAATCGCTGGTGTTCACATGGACATTGAGCCAAAACTAAATAAATACATCGTTAAAAAAATAGGTAACATGGACAAATACCTGCCCAGAAAGGCTCGAGAGTCGGCACACGTCGAAGTAAAACTAAAAGAGCAAAAAATAAAAGAGAAAAAACAATATACATGTGATGTAGTTTTGTACTTACCCCATGACAGTATAAAGTTGTCGGAAACAACCATGAATATGTTTGCTTCCGTAGATATTGTAGAGACAAAGCTAAAAAACTTGATTAAGAAATATAAAGAAAAACATACAAAAAAAAGGTTTGCACGTAACTTAATTAGGAAAATCAAGTCGCATTCAATACGTTAAATTTGTTATACTTGCAACTGAGTTATTTTCTGGTTTTAAAGTAGAGGAATAGTTTTTTGAAAAAAGTACTAAAAAAAATTCTGGGAGACCCCCAAGTAAAAACGTTGAAAAGGCTAAAAAAGCGGGTTATTGAAGTTAACGCGCTAGAATCGAAGTACAAAAAACTATCTGACAAACAGCTGAAAGAGCAGACAGACAAGCTTCGCAAGAGATTAAAAAAAGATTCTCTAGACAAAATACTACCCGATGCTTTCGCTGTTGCCAGAGAAGCGGCACTCCGAACTTTGAAAATGCGTCATTTTGATGTTCAGCTGATTGGTGGAATGGTCCTGCACGAAGGGAACGTTATGGAGATGAAAACTGGTGAGGGAAAAACCTTTGCTGCCACGCTCCCTCTGTATTTGAACGGACTTACCGGTAAAGGAGCTCATTTGGTAACGGTAAACGATTATCTTGCCCAGCGTGATGCCGGATGGATGGCGCCAGTTTATGATTTTTTGGGACTTAGTGTTGGCGTGATTATTCCTGAAGAATCTTTCATTTATGATTCAAAGTTTGAAAATAGCGATCACGAGGACCCAAGACTGCGCCACCTAAAACCTTGTTCTCGTCAGGAGGCCTATGCTGCCGACATTACCTATGGTACAAATAATGAATTCGGGTTTGACTATTTGCGCGATAACATGGTCCGCGAAGAGGACCAACTACGTCAACGACCGCTCCATTATGCAATTGTTGACGAAGTTGACTCGATACTTATCGATGAGGCTAGGACCCCACTAATTATTTCTGCACCAGCTACAGCCAGTGCAACTGCATACGAACAGTTTGCGCGGCTAACTAAACGCCTCTCTGAAGAAAAGCATTACGTGAAAGACGAAAAACATCATTCGGTTGTTCTGACCGACGAGGGGGTTGAAGAAGTAGAAAAAATGCTGGGGGTTGATAACCTCTATGCAAACGATAATATTAGAACTCTATACCATTTGGAACAATCGCTAAAAGCCCAGGCGCTATTCCAGCGAGATAAAAGCTACGTAGTGACAAAAGACGGCGAGGTTGTAATCGTTGATGAATTTACTGGGCGTTTACTGAAAGGACGTCGTTATAACGAAGGTTTGCACCAGGCAATCGAGGCAAAAGAAGGTGTTCCTGTGCAAGAGGAATCTATGACACTAGCCAGCATTAGTTTCCAGAACTACTTCCGTTTATACGAAAAACTAGCTGGGATGACTGGTACTGCGGAAACTGAAAGTGAAGAATTCCATCAAGTTTATGAACTGGAAGTAGTACAAGTTCCGCCAAATAAGATTGTAATCCGTGACGACAAAACAGATAGAATCTATAAAACCGAAGCAGGGAAGTTTAGAGCAATAGTTAAAGAAGTTAAAGCTATGCATATGAAGGGTCAGCCCGTGTTGATCGGCACCGTGTCTATCGAAAAGAACGAACTCCTAAGCAAGTTATTGGGCGAGGCAAAGATCCCGCATCAAATGCTAAATGCCAAGAATAACGAACGAGAGGCGCATATTGTTGCCGCTGCCGGGAAAAAGGGAGCTGTCACACTTGCAACTAACATCGCCGGACGCGGGACCGACATTGTGCTAGATGAGTCAGTAAAGAAACTAGGGGGCTTGTTCGTGCTTGGTTCGGAGCGGCATGAGTCCAGGCGAATCGATAATCAGCTTAGGGGTAGATCTGGCCGCCAAGGTGACCCGGGAGCTAGCCAGTTTTTTGTCAGTTGTGAGGACGATTTAATGAGAATATTTGGTGGAGATAGAATTGCAGCTGTTATGGACCGATTAACAGATAACGAAGACACTCCGATTGAAAATAGATTTATATCGAAAAGTTTGGAAGGCGCTCAAAAGAAAGTTGAAGGATTTCACTTTGATCAACGGAAAAATGTTGTTCAGTATGACGATGTAATGAACCGGCACCGTAAGGCTACATACACAATGCGTCGAGAAATTTTAAAACAACCCGATATAAGCGCCAGAATAAAAGCAATGATCGGTGATCAAGTTGAGTCATTGGCGCGTTCGCCAAGCGCAACACAGGCCGGTTTTGAGGACGTATTACGCGAGACCTTCCCATTTGATGAACCTACACTAGATGCCTTGTTCGATACCGATATTAGTAAATTTCCGATAGTTCTCAAACAGAAAGCCCTAGAATTATATGAAGGTAGAGAAACAGTATTTACATCTGAAATAATGCGAAAAGTGGAGCGTGATATTTACTTGCAAGCATTAGATAATTTGTGGATGCAGCACCTAGAGGAAATGGATCACTTAAGGAATGGAATTGGTTGGATAAGTGTAGGTCAGAGAGATCCGTTAGTCGAATATCGTCGCCAAGCACAGGCACTGTTTGAAGAGATGCAAGTAGAGCTACGCACAGAAGTACTGCGGGCTTTGTATACTGCACACCCGGTCAGCCAGGATTTGTTGGATATTCCAACTGAAACCGAGCTAACTCGCGCTGCGAGAAACTCTATAAGTAATGCCGACAAGATTCTAGAAGCTGAAGAATTTAAGCAAACAGATTTTGTCGCGGCAAAACCCAGCCTGCAACAGGCAGAGTCAACTGACGAGCCAATAAGACAACCGCGAAATATTGCAAAGAAAAAAACAACAAAAGCTAAATCCAGAAAAGCCGAGCGAAAACGACGTGCTAAGGGTCGAAAACGCTAAATACCTTTGTTAAAATGAAGCACCAAGTCATCGAAGTAAAATTAAAAAATGGCGCAAAAGGTCTGTTTATAAATATTCCCGACGCGAGCGTAATGTCCTGTGAAATAAACTTTCGGGCGGGGGAATATCTTTTAAAACGAGAAAAGTGGGAAACAGCACATCTTTTAGAGCATCTGATTTTTAACGCAAATCAGAAGTTTCCTCACGCTCGCGATTTTCAGGCAGAACTAGAAAAAAACGGAGCTTATTATAATGCATCTACCGGTGCATATGATATTACTTACGAAGTTGAGTGCGCTGACTTTGAATGGCAGAGGGTACTAGACCTCTATATTTTTGCAATAACCAAGCCATTGTTTTTAGAAGAGGAGTTTCAGGCAGAATTTGGAAATGTTTCAGAAGAATTAACTGCTAGGTCCAATAACCACTTCCGGCACCTTGGTTTAGCGTTGCGTGAAAAATACGGGTTGTGTGCAATGACTGACCAAGAGCGAATAAAAGTCATGAAGAATGTAACATTGGACGATGTTCGTGCTCATTACGAGAAAACCCACACTACCGACAATATTCGTTTTGTAGTAGCCGGCAAATTACCAAAAAGCAGGCAAGATACGGTGGTTAAAATGTTAGAATCTATTGCTTTGCCAACAAAGTCCGGTCGAGTTGCATTGCCAGTAGAGCACCCAAAAAGTCTAGCTACACCGATGTATATCGAAAACAAAACGGTTGATAATCTTTATTTTTGCATAGATACTTTTATGAAATCATGGATGGAGAATGGGGAGACTGACGCTTTAGCGCTAGCTAACAATATGCTAACAGGAACATTGCATTCAAGAATCTATGGTGCGGCTCGAGAACAAGGATTAGTATATAGCATGAGTTCGTCATACGCACGCTGGAACGGCGGCAGTAATTGGTGGTTTGCTGCACAAGTGTTGCCTCAGAACACTGCTAAACTTTTCGATATAATTACTCGTGAAATATTATTTCTTCGGAATGGAAAGATTAGCGATGAAGATATAGAAAGTGCCAAACAATACGCATTAGGTCGCTATCAGCGTAGCGCTCAGACAGTCGGGGGCACGGCATCCGGCTACAGCACGCGTTATTTTTTTGACGAATTTATAGAAGATTACTACGAGGTTCCCAATAGAATCGAACGAGTTACAAAAGATAAAATGATTAAGGTGGCCAATAGCTTATTCGATGAAAAAGTAGGGGGGCTGGGTATACTGGGAAGCTGCAGTGAAAAATTTGTGGTCGAGTTAGAAAACCACTTAAAACCTTTGTGGCGGTAGTTACAAATATAAAGTTGATTAATTCACTAAAACCAAAAAGGTGAGTTTATCGGTGGGGACTGGCTTAGGTTTACAAAACCATAAGCGCGGGAGTAAACTTAAACTAACACATAAAAATAAGGAGAGTTAACTTATGGATGAACAACAAATGGGGACTAACCCAATACCAGGGCCAGGTTCTCCCCCTCCAAGCGATAACAGTAATCCTGTAAATACGGAGCCCACTAATAACTCTGGTTCAACATCGGTAGGAAATCCATCACCAGAAGGCTCAACGCCAGCCGAAAGTGTCGTACAACCTCCTGTAAATAATTCTCCCGTTGCAGGGCAAGTTATGCCAGAAACACTGACCAAACCACCACAGAAGAAAATTTTTCTAGTTATGGTCGGGGGAGTAGTTCTGCTACTTGCGTTAGCCGTTCTTGTTTTAGCTATTCTTTAGAGATTCATATCTACTGCTATAATGCGTATTAATATATGCAAGAGCTTCAAAAACAGTTAAATAATCTGCAGAAACAGATAAATTCCGCAGTTGACGCTATTGGCTTAAGTGAGCTAGTAAAAGAGTACGAAAAATTACAAAAAATAATTCAGTCGCCTGATTTTTGGAATAATTCAAACGATCCTAAAGATACGATGAAACGAACATCTGATTTAGAAAAACGTATAGAGCTTTGGAAAAATATAGAAACTGCATGTGACGAACTTCTTGAGCTGGTTGCTTTTGGTGATGCAAGCATGGAAAATGATCTACAAAAACAGTATTTACAGCTAAAAAAAGACTTCGAGCTACATAAAACAGAGCTACAGTTTTCCGGGTCTTATGATGACAATAATGTGATAATGGATATATATGCGGGGGCAGGTGGGACTGATGCTCAGGATTGGGCTTCTATGCTGCAGAGAATGTACACTCGTTGGGCAGAAGCACATGGTTTTGATGTTAAGCTAATCACTGCAACTCCAGGCGAAGAAGCCGGAATAAAGAGTGCAACTGTTGAAATCGATGGGCCATTCGTATTTGGTCTGCTTCAAGGAGAGCACGGCGTTCATCGGTTAGTCCGACTTAGCCCATATAATGCTGACAGCCTCAGGCAAACAAGTTTCGCAAAAGTAGCTATAATGCCAAAAATCGACGAACCTGAAGTAGTAGTTTTGGATGAAAAAAACTTGAAAATCGATGTTTACAGAGCCGGGGGGCATGGTGGTCAGTCTGTTAACACTACTGATTCTGCCGTACGGGTGACACATATACCAACAGGGATTACTGTTTCTATTCAGAATGAAAGGTCGCAGCTTCAAAACAAGGAAACCGCACTAACAATTCTTAGATCGCGACTGGTGCAAATGACACTTGAGCAACATAAAGAAAAAATCGACGAGTTAAAGGGGCCGAATCAGTCCGCAGAGTGGGGCAATCAGATTAGGTCTTACGTAATGCACCCCTATAAACAGGTAAAGGACCTACGGACAAAACAAGAGTCAAACGATGTACAAAAAGTGCTAGACGGTGACCTGGACCTGTTTATTAACGCCTATCTAGAGTCAAATATTGGTAAAAACTAACTGCACAACTAGTAGTGGGAAACTCGTGATTACAGCACTTCTTTATTAAAATGCTTTTGTTATAATAGTAATCTGATGATTCTACTTGATAGGGTAACTAAGGTATATAATAAAACGAACGTGGCGTTGGACCGGGTTTCTTTGCACGTTGAACCCAAAGAATTTGTTGTGATTGTTGGAGCGAGTGGGGCTGGAAAATCTACATTTCTGAAGTTGCTGACACGCGAAGAACGCCCAAATAGCGGAAAAATTGTTGTCGGCGGGATCGATTATGAGCACCTTAAAGATAAAAAAATTCCGTTAATTCGTCGCAAAATCGGTGTGGTATTTCAGGATTTTAAATTATTACCAAACAAGACAGTTTTCGAGAACGTAGCTTTTGCGCTAGAAATTGTCGGCGCAAGCAATAATGAAATCAAACATACTGTACCAAGGGTCCTGGCAATAGTTGGATTAAAAAACAAAGAGAAACAGTATCCACGGCAATTATCTGGGGGTGAAAGACAAAGAGTCGCAATAGCCAGGGCAATAGCTAGGCAACCTAAAATATTAATCGCAGACGAACCAACAGGAAATTTAGACCTAAAAAATGCCTGGGATGTAATAAAGGTTTTGGAAAAAATTAATAAATATGGGACGACCGTTTTATTGACTACCCACAACCAGGAAATTGTTAATAAGCTGAAGAGACGAGTCATAACTATTGACGGTGGAAAAATAGTTAGTGATAAAGCACAGGGAAGGTATTCGAGCGGAGTATGAGGCGACAATTTATTACATTTGAAAGAATAGTAAAAACAGGTATTGTTAACTTTTTCCGAAATGCCTGGTTGGCTGTTGCTGCCATAGCTGTGATGGTTATCACGCTTAGTATTGTGTTGTTCTCGGTTATAGCCAATGCAACTTTTGCTAATACTATTACCCAGATAACCGACAAAATTGATATATCAGTATATTTGAAAGACACTGTTAGCACAGAGCAGAAAGATAAACTGATTAGCGACTTAAAAACTCTTGACTCTGTGGAAGTCGTTGAATATGACACAAAGGAAGATGCCCTTAACCGATATAAAGAACAAAATAAAGATAACTTGAAGCTTTTACTCGCGATATCACAAACTGATAACCCGTTACCAGCTGGTTTGAGAATTAAGCCGACGAACCCGGATAACATTGAGCCGATTAGGCAGTTTTTGGAAAAGCCAGAAGTTAAAGAACTCCAGGCTGATCAAACTTCTTACTCTGGAGACAGAAAAGAGGCGATTGACAAAATCGGTAGCGCTACAACATTTATAAGACGAGCTGGGATAGTGGGCGTGGTGGTATTTGCAATGATTTCAATGCTAATAATTTTCAACACTATTCGGATGGCAATATTTAACCGACGGGACGAACTGACAATAATGAGATTGCTGGGAGCCAGTACGTGGTACATAAGAGGACCGTTCGTTGTTGAGACAGTTTTTTATGGAGTCGTGTCTGCAATAATTTCAGTGGTTCTATGTAGCATAGTATTCTCTATACAAAGCAACGCATTCAACGCCAGCACATTGGGCTTGCTTGACATTCAGTACGCAAGTGACTATTTTGCAAAACATTTTTGGCTGATACTTGCTATACAGCTTACGCTTGGTATACTAATTGGTGCCGTATCTTCCATGATAGCGACCAGACGGTACCTTAAATTCAAAAGCACAAAATAATACACAGTCATTGATTAATTAACAGGGGGTATGCTATACTGCTAGAGCTTATTAAAAGTCGATATAAATCGACGAACAATATGAAACAAAAACAGTTCAAAAAAGACCATCCGAGACTAAAAAAACGATATTTAGCAACTGCCATAATTTCTGCATTTATATTCGTGGGAGGAGTTGGTTTTACACCGGTTTTTGCTAGTATTCAGGACCAGATTAACCAATTACAACGTGAAAATGCCAAAAACCAGCAAAAAGTTGAGAATTTAGAAGACCAAGCCGTCAGTTACGAAGATGCGATAAATAAACTCGAGGCAAAGATTAGCCAATTACAGGGGAAGATAAATGCTAACGAGGCAGAGCAAGCGAGATTGGCGAGGGAAATAAAAAAGGCCGAACAAGAACTTCAAAAACAGCAGGACCTTTTAGGTGAAAATATAAGAGCCATGTATTTAGAGGGAGATATTTCTACCTTAGAGATGTTGGCTTCTAGTAGCGACTTGAGCGAGTTTGTGGACAAAGAACAATACAGAACATCCGTGCAAGATAAAATAACATCTACTCTTGATACTATTTATAAATTAAAGCATCAACTCGGGGATCAGAAAGAGCAAGTGGAGACGCTTCTAGCAGATCAGAAACAACAACAATCTCAATTAACTTCTAGCCGGAGTGAGCAGCGGAGCCTTCTGTCGCTGAACCAAAATCAAAGAGAAAACTACAACCAAAAAACTAAGAACAATCAAGAGAAAATAGATAAACTGATTGCTTCTCAGAGAGTCGCTAACTTTAACCCGGACGGTGGTTATTATTTCTTGCGTTTTCCGGGTACTGTAAAAAGTTTTAGCCCCGGGAGCTATCCGTACAAAAACGCAGGTTTTGGCATGAGTCCAGGGCCTGGGTGTGTTGATAATGACGGGCCAGACCCTTGGGGCTACTGCACTAGGCAGTGTGTATCGTATGCTGCATGGGCAGTCGCAGCATCAGGACGATCTGCCCCATCATATTATGGCAATGCTAGAGATTGGGTAGGGGCAGCAGCAGCGCGTGGCATACCCATTTACCGAACACCAATGCCAGGTGATGTTGCAATCAGTACTTCTGGCTATTGGGGTCATGCAATGTATGTCCAGAGCGTCTCTGGCAACAACTTTACGACATCCGAGTACAATACTTATCTCACAGGCCAACTTAGTTACCAAACTAGAAGTTACTAAGAGACAAATTCAGGTTACGCTAATCATCACGCTGTTGTATACTTAGATTTATGTCATCAAACAAAAAAAGTTCGTTTAGATTTCTTGGGCGATATTCTGTAATAGTTTTGGCATCCGTTGCAATTTTTATGCTTGGATGGGGCTTGGGATCAGGACGAATAACGGCTGATTATATCAATAAGGTTCAAAGTGAGAATGCCACGCTCCCCAAAAATCTGGACTATGGTAGCGTAGAGCAAGTTTACGATGAAATAAAACAAAACTACGACGGCAAATTGACAACCGAAACACTACTAAATGGCATCAAACATGGCTTGGCTGAATCCACAGGTGACCCTTATACAGAGTATCTTAACCCTAAAGAAACAAAAGATTTTGATGACAGCCTGAACGGTACTTTTAGCGGTATTGGCGCAGAACTCGGGAAAGATGGGGGCAGCATAGTTGTCGTTTCACCAATAGCTGGATACCCAGCTCAAAAAGCAGGTCTCAAATCAAAAGATGTTATTGTGTCGATTGATGACAAGCCTGCTTCAGGTATGACTATCAGCCAGGCTGTAGATTCTATCAGAGGACCATCAGGTTCAACCGTAAAGTTGCAGGTAGCTAGAGATGGTAAAGAGCTTAATTTTGAAATTGTTAGAGAAACTATAAAAATACCCAGTGTAGAATCCAAAATTATCAACGGCAATATCGGATACATGAAAATAACAACCTTCAGTGAAGAAACTGCTGACTTGGCAGAAAAAGCTGCCCAAGAGTTTAAAAATAAAGGGGTCAAGGGCGTAATTATTGATGTTAGGGGGAATCCAGGCGGGTTACTAAACAGCGCGGTTAGTTTGAGTCAGCTCTGGATTAGCGAAGGGAAGGTTGTTTTGACCGAGCGACGTGGTGGAGAGGTAATAAAAACGCACACATCCGACACTAGTGCCCCAATTTTGGGTGGCAAACCAACAGTCGTACTTATCGACGGTGGTAGCGCCAGCGCCAGCGAGATATTGGCCGGAGCCCTAAAAGATAATAGGGCAGCAACACTTATGGGCGAGAAGTCTTATGGGAAAGGAAGTGTGCAAAATTTAATTCAAATTCCTAGCGGAGGTGTGCTAAAAGTTACGATTGCTCGTTGGTATACCCCTGGTGGCCGGAACATAGATAAACAAGGAATCGATCCGGACAAAAAGATAAAATTTACGGACGAAGACATAAAGACCAAACAAGATCCACAAAAAGATGCAGCCGTGAGACTGTTACATGGTAATTAATATTGCGTAAACGACTTGTTTCTTGGTAGTATATAATCTGTAAACGAGAGGGCAGGCGAACAACATGGCGCTAACAAGGCGGCAGACTAAATATATTTTTGTTACAGGCGGAGTATTATCAGGGCTCGGCAAAGGTATAACCGCCGCCTCGATTGGCACCATCTTAAAGGCGCGTGGCCTAAAAGTAAATATACAAAAACTTGATCCATACCTAAATGTAGATGCTGGTACATTAAACCCTGCAGAACACGGTGAATGCTTTGTTACGAAAGATGGTGCCGAAACCGACCTCGATCTGGGCCATTACGAGCGGTTTTTGGATGTTGAATTGACACAAAGTAGCTCTGTAATGAGCGGTAGAGTACTAAGAAAATTGATCAACGACGAAAGAGATGGTAAGTTTTTAGGTAAAACAGTACAGGTTGTGCCACATTTTACAAACGCTATTCAAGAGTTTGTTGCAAAGGCAGCCGAAGGTTTCGACGTTCATATTGTAGAGATTGGAGGAAC
The DNA here is from genome assembly GCA_964491925.1 of uncultured Candidatus Saccharibacteria bacterium. Taxonomy (GTDB): domain Bacteria; phylum Patescibacteriota; class Saccharimonadia; order Saccharimonadales; family JAGQNJ01; genus CAYRSA01. The sequence continues at coordinate 125,170 of CAZBGZ010000002.1, read as the reverse complement.
AGTTGGTGATTATGAAAGTCCTGCATTTTTCGAAGCGATACGCGAATATGGCATGCGGGTAGGGCGAGAGAATTGTATGAATGTCCAGGTAGTGTACCTACCATATCTATCTACCAGTAAAGAGATAAAGACGAAACCGGCACAAAATGCCACTAGGGACCTGCGTAGCATGGGAATCGTGCCGGACCTTCTGGTAGCTCGCTCGGAAGCCATTCCTGGGCAAAAAAATATCAAAGGCAAGCTAAGCGCGTTTTGCGGGGTCCCGGAAGCCGGAATTGCTATTTTGCCGAATGCCAGGACAGTTTACGAAGTACCGCTTACTCTGGAAAAGCAGGGAATTGGGGACTATATCGTAAACAGGCTAGGTCTGCATGCTAGGCGACCAAATCTGAAAGAATGGGAATTAATGGTCGGCACGATAGTTGCAAAACCGAGAAAGACCGTTCGAATTGGTATCATTGCAAAGTATTTAGACAATGAGGACACCTATATATGTGTCATGGAAGCCTTAAAGAGTGCTTGTTGGCACAACAATGTTGGGCTTGAGTACTTATGGGTTGATGCGGAGGCGTTAGAAAATAACTCTGCACTTGCCGCTAAAATACTTAAGAAAGTAGATGGTATTGTAGTTCCTGGTGGTTTTGGCGAACGGGGAGTCGAGGGCAAGGTTATTGCCGCGCAGTACTCTCTAAAACACAAAACACCATATCTAGGACTATGTTTAGGACTACAAGTTGGCGTTATAGCGGCCGCCAGAAATGCTGGACTAACAGACGCCAATTCACTCGAATTTGACGATACAACGAGTAATCCAGTTATTCATACTATGGCTGACCAAAAAGGAAAAGAAGAAACTGGCGGGACCATGCGACTTGGCAACTATACTTGCAAGCTTAAGAAGGGTAGTTTGTCGGCCAAATTATATGGAAAAAAGGAAGTTCAAGAGCGCCATCGCCATCGCTATGAATGCAACAATGAATATGTGAATAAATATGAGAATTGGGGTATCCAGGTCAGCGGACAGTCTCCTGATGGCAACCTAGTAGAGATGATAGAAGCCACAAACCATCCATTTTTTGTAGCTAGTCAATTTCATCCAGAATTTAACTCACGTCCGAATCGCCCACAAGCGTTATTCGAGGGGTTCATCCACAGTTTGCTTGTTTGACACGCTAGACTTTTTGGGTTGAAAAAGCTTTTGAAACTACCAATTCGACTGGCTGTAAGCGTGCTCAATTCTGAGTTTGCAAAAATAGCGTAATTATATTACCATGAGCAGTATATGAGTTCACAAAAAAAGATACTTTTAGTCGAAGACGACGATGGCTTAGCGAATGTTTATAAAATGCGTCTCGAGACGGAAGGGTTTGCTGTTAAACGCGTACCCAACGGTGAAGATGCCCTAGCTTCCGCCATAGAATATAAGCCCGACCTAATTGTTTTGGACGTAATGATGCCTAAAGTTAGTGGATTTGATGTCCTCGACATACTCAGAAACACGCCCGAAACAGCCAATCTGAAAGTAGTGATGCTGACTGCATTGAGTCAAGATTCCGATAAAGACAAAGCCGAAAAGTTAGGAGCAGACGACTATCTAGTAAAATCACAAGTTGTTATTGCTGACGTCGTTGAGCGTATCAAACACCACCTTGGCAGAGTGTAAAATTATAATAAACAGAGAAAACAGAGTTTGCGCTCGGCGGTATTGATGCTAACTGACTGTGTTAAAAGACGTACTGAGAAATCTAATATTTATTCTACGGTTACTTCGGTTCGGGGGGCAGTCTTGCCAGTGAATAGTTTGAAGCGACGTGTTTTGTATTGTACAATTCCGTCTTTTTTTGCGTGGATGGTAAAGTTTCTAGATATAAAAGTGCCTTTGCCTGGACGCTTGTTCATGCCAACCTGACGGACAATTACTTGTCCAGTCTTAACTTTTTCGCCACCAAATAGTTTTACGCCAAGACGCTGTCCTTGGGAATCTCGGTTATTTTTACTTGTACCGCCTGCTTTGACGTGTGACATATTATTTCCTTACTATTGTGACTAACTCGCGACCAACAATTTGGCCCTCGCGGTGATAAATCAAATCTTTATTGCTCGCATGAACAAAACTTATACGAGTATACCCCAATTCCTCGAGAGAATCAAGGGTTTTAAGGTGAATAAAACCTTGTTTTATTTTCCAGGCTGGCACGGCTATTGTCATTCGAAAACCTGTTTTGGTCTGTGAGGCAATATTCGAAAGAAACTTTTTGTGAATCAAATGAACATCTTGCATGACTTTTTCTAGCGTTTTTGTGTCTGGAACGTGTGAAAAGGGGCGTCCTAAATAGGTCTCGCAAGCGATACTGGAAAAACTTTGCGTCCATGTATGGTTAGTAGCATCGGCAACCTCTAGGGAAGCTTGCAAGGAGGGGTTATTAACAAATTTTTGCAACCAGCCCAAATTTTCTTGGGCATATTCCACCATTCGGGGCTCTATATCTGTGCCAATGCTGTTATACCCCATAATCTGGGCTTCTTGCAAAATAACACCAGTGCCACAAAACGGATCCAGTATAGTAGAACTTTCGGCTGGATTTGCTAGATTAATTATTATCTGAGCTAGTTTTGGCGGCAACATACCCACAACCGAATCGCGCTTAGGCCTTTTTTGGTCTCTGGCGGTGTAGGCTTCAATATCTTGCTCTTTTTTTGTTTGACCCATCAAAATTTTATTTCCAGATTTTACGAAAATCAACTCCCAACCGCTCGGCGATGTTAACTTATTGTGGATCACCTGAGCACTATTCAGAGCAGGATCTTTATTTGGAATTAGTCGAATCGAACGACCAATTGCTGTTTTGACTGATTTTTTTATACTGAGACCAGTCGCGAGCAGTTGTTTTGGACTAACGTTAAGACCGTACGCACTAAGCCCCAGAGTAAACTTGCCCTCAGGCACACTATCTAAATGATTCGGGACTGTTTTCTCGAGGTATAATCGAACTTCTTTCCATTCAGCTTCCGGGAACTCGTAAATCAATTTTGCTATTTTTACTGTGCCTCCTAATCTCGAAAATGGCATAGCTTCAGGATCGACGTCCAGCAGGGCAACATCTGGGTTGATTACTCGGATAATATCTGCCCCCAGCAAACTCTCTAACTCTGCTAATCCCAGTGATGGTTGGCGACCAAGTATGCATATAGTTTTACTCATCAACTTTAGAGTATATAGGACTCGGTCAATTATGGGACGATGCAAAGGCATCTATATCGTAATTTTGCAGTATAATAACAGTCATACGTCTTATGGCTAAAGCAAAACAACGATCAATTCCATGGAAAGTTATTATAAATATTGTCACGCTTTTGGCGTTGGCATTGCTAATATACGGCGTACGCGACCAGATATTGGATACAATGCAAAATCTAAAGAATCTGGATACTTGGGCGTTGCTCTTGATGATACCGGCACAAGTTCTGAACTATCATTCGATAGCTGAAATGTATCAATCGCTGCTTCGGATCATGCACAATCATGTAAGATATGCAAAGTTATTGATGGTTACTCTGGAGCTAAATTTTGTTAACAATGTGTTTCCTAGCGGTGGCGTAACAGGTCTATCATATTTTGGGGTGCGCATGAAATCGTTTGGTGTCAGCCCGGGTAAATCAACCCTGGTTCAGATGCTTCGCTACATTTTACTTTTTGTGTCTTTCCAAATTTTACTTTTTGTCGGTCTCATTATTTTAGCCATCGGTGGTGACGCAAGTAATATGGCTATTTTGATAGCTGGCTCGTTAGCTACATTGCTGCTGGTGGGTACACTCGGCGCGATGTTTATAGTCGGTAGCGAAAGACGAATTAACGGATTTTTTACGTACTTGACCCGGTTTATCAATAGACTTATTCATATTTTTCGGCCCAAGCATCCAGAAACAATTAATATCACCAAAGTTAGAGAGATATTTACTGAATTACACGAAAATTACATGGTCATGAAGGGTAACCCTCATATGCTTCGCGGTCCTCTGGTGCATGCTCTGATGGCAAATGTAGCTGAAATACTTACTATTTATGTTGTTTACATAGCTTTTGGGCAGTGGGTTAACCCTGGTGCGATTATTCTTGCTTACGCAATAGCTAATTTTGCTGGTCTGGTTTCGGTACTCCCTGGAGGAGTAGGTATTTATGAAGCCTTGATGACTGGGGTTTTGGCTTCCGCAGGCGTTCCGGCGGGAGTTAGTATACCCATAACCATCACTTATCGAATCCTCAATATGGGATTACAACTTCCGCCAGGTTATTATTTTTATCACCGCGCTCTTCGTTACCAAGAAAAACAGGCATGAGCCAGGATATCTTGTTCACTGTTACGGATTTTGTAGCAGTTTTTAATCAAACAATTAACTATGCCTATCCAGTCGTAACCATTGAGGGCGAGCTGAGCAACTTCCGAGTTAGCAAAAATAGGTGGGTCTATTTTGACCTCAAAGACGAGTATTCTAGTGTTAAATTCTTCGGGACAATTTACCAACTACCAGGGCCACTGACGGACGGAATGTTGCTGAAAGTCAGTGGGGCACCACAGTTGCACCCTCAGTTTGGCTTCAGCATTAATGTCCAATTGATTAGTCTAACTGGGGAAGGCACAATAAAAAAAGCCAGCAAATTACTAGAAGCAAAACTACAAAAAGAAGGCCTGTTTGACACTAGCAGAAAACGCACAATTCCGTATCCACCCCGCAGCTTAGGCTTGATAACTTCGGGAGAATCTGCAGCGTTTAGCGACTTCACTAAAATACTAAATGCGCGATGGGCAGGTGTAGAAATTCTGCATTACGATGTTCAGGTCCAGGGGGATGATGCCCCAAAACAGATTGTGTCGGCAATATCACATTTCAACCAGCTATCGAATCCGCCAGAAGTGCTAGTCATAACTAGGGGTGGTGGTAGCCTTGATGACTTACAGGTATTTAGTATAGAACAAGTTGCACGGGCTATTGCTGGTAGTAGAGCACCAACTTTGGTGGCAATCGGGCACGAACGTGATGTTAGTCTAGCCGAAAGAGTTGCGGATGTTCATGCGAGTACGCCAAGCAATGCTGCAGAACTACTGGTCCCAGACAAGAATGACGTCATTAGCCATGCAGAACAACGGGCTGTTATTGTCGAACAATTGGTTAAGTCAATTATTAATAATACCAGGCATGAAATAGACAGAATAATTGAAATGATGGCTCATAAAATCGAGAGCAAAGTCGAAAATAGTAAGCTTTTCCTAAAATCCAGAGAAGATATACTTGGTAGTCTCAACCCTCAAAACGTCCTCAAGAGAGGCTATTCTGTGGTTAGAAAGAATAACAGTGTAGTTAAGTCAAAAACAGCCGTAATTGCTGGTGATGAAGTAGTAATAGAATTTTATGATGGAACAACGAAAGCAGAGGTACAATAGAGACATGGTTAACAAAAAATCTTATAAAGAACTTCAGGAAGAACTAGACACGATAATTTCTGAGTTACAGAGTGAAGAAATAGATATAGACGAGGCGGTGATTAAGTTCGAGCAGGCTACAAAAATAACAAAACAGATAAAAAAATATCTAGATACTGCTGAAAATACCCTAAAGAGAGTGAATAAATAGTTATTTAGGCCAAAATATGCTTGATATTATCTGGAATACAACCCTGTTAGTATGCGCGATCGTTTTTATTGCATTTACCTTTGTTGTAGCTTACGGAGCACCATATTTACCGACTTTGCGCGCTAAAGTACCTTTGGCATTAAAAATGCTCAATTTAAAAAAAGGCCAGACTCTACTGGAGCTAGGCAGTGGTGATGGTCGGTTGTTGCGTGCTGCGGCGGGTCGGGGTCTCAATGCAGTTGGATACGAACTAAACCCGCTACTGGTGATTTATTCAAAGTTGATTACATTCAAGTATCGCAAACAAGTCCAAATAATATGGGGGAACTATTGGAAGGCTGAATGGCCGAAAACCGACGGCATTTTTGTGTTTTTACTACAGCCTTATATGGAAAAACTGGATAAAAAAATTACCCAGTCAAAACTAAAAAATATCTCTTTGGTCAGTTTCGCGTTCATCATCAATAGCAAGAAACCAGTCAAGCAAATAGAAGGCCTATACCTATACAAGTACTAAATATAGCTTGCCAGAGTGTATTGTAATGTTATACCATTAGCAGTATGAAGCGAACGGGCCAAGATGGTTCTATAAATATATTACTGATACCACTCATACTTAGCCTGGTATTTTTCTTTGCTAGCTTGGGTTTTGGTCTGTGGGCTTACTCTAGTCGGCAAGATTATAAGAATAACGTTGATGAAAAAATTGCGACTGCTGTTGATATAGCTAAAAAAGAAACAGCGACCACAAAGGATAACGAGTTTATCGAGCGCGAGAAGCAACCCTTAAAAGAGTACAAAGGGCCTGCGTCATATGGGAGTGTTACTATAAAATATCCTAAAACCTGGAGTGCTTATGTAGACGAGAGCGGGAAGAGCTCTATGGGTGTTGATGGCTATTTCCATCCGAATTTTGTTCCGGGGTTACAGTCGGATACGTCATTTGCGCTGAGAGTCCAGGTTACAAATAGGCCATACGCAGACGAGTTACAATCTTTCGACTCTAGCGTAAAACAAGGCAAAACCAAGGCTAGTCCATACAAGCCAGTGAACGTAGAAAACATAATTGGGTCACGACTTACTGGTGATATAGGCAATCAAGAAAACGGCGTATTGGTTTTGTTGCCTCTTAGGGATAAAACAATCAGAATCTGGACAGAAGCAGATCAGTTCAATAAAGACTTTGAAAAAAACATTCTAGCAAACTTCAAATTCACTCCGTAAACAAAATTCGTTCGCGTCATCGTGATACAATAGCTTTATAATAAGTGAGGGTATATGTGTTGAAAGTAACAGGGGTGGTCGACGATTCTAATACTCGGCTGATGCGCGCATTGTCCGAAGAGTTAAAGCTACCATTGATGCAAATTGCTCGATCTGCTGAACTTGGACAAATAGATAATGGCAATAATCTGCAGATAATTGAAACGACTGCCTCAAATGCTTTGAGATTGTTGGATGGCTATATCCTTACAACCCAGCTTATAGGAGAACAGCAACAGTTAGAACTAGAGCCGGTCTCAGTCACGGCCGTTCTTTATGATACGGCCCAAGATTTATACAAACTCTCAAAACTCTATGACACCAACCTAGACATCAGAGTAAATGGTAAATGTGGTCAAGTTATGTCTAATGTGCGAGCCCTGAGGGCTGCGCTAGCTAGTATTGCTTATACATTCGTAAGTTCGGGCATTTCTTCAAAGCAACAGATTATGCTGACCGCCTCGAAATCAAACAGAGGTGTTGTTACCGGGGTGTCTAGCGATAATTGTCAGTTCTCGGCCCAAGAGTTGCAATTAGCCCGAAAGCTTTACGGGAATGCTCGTCAACCAGCCAAAACTATGACTAGTAACAGTGGTGCAGGAGTATACCTGGCCGATCGTCTTTTTGAGGCTATGGAATCTCGGCTAAAGTTCGGCCACTATCGAGGTAATGTCGGTTTATTTGCATGGCTTATGGCGAGCCAACAATTAACCCTGTTATAGTGTTTTATATGGCCCTAATACTATTGGTGGAGCCAGATACCATTCTAGGCAAAACCTATTCTAGCGTCTTAAAGCGCGCCGGTTACGATGTTGCTGCTGTAAAAACTGCCCAGGATGCTATTTCATACATAGACAGGCATGATCCAGACTGTATTGTTATGGAGATTCAGTTAGCAAATAATAACGGGATTGAGTTGCTTTACGAGTTAAGGTCACATAGTGATTTAAAATCAAAGCCCATAATTATATGTTCTAATGTTTCGAAACAGGACTTAGGATTGACAACAGAAATATGCGAGCGCTTAGGAATAACGGATTATTGCTATAAACCATCCATGAGATTAGAGACTTTAGTAAAAATGGTAAAACTGGCAGTTGAAAAATGAACAAGATAAACACAACGGGGATAGTTCTTAGCCGCATTAACTTCGGTGAGGCGGATAGGATTATTACGGTCATAACCTCTGATCAGGGCAAGCAAAGCCTGATAGCCAGGGGCGTTCGCAAAGAAAAAAGCAAGCTTGCTGGGGGTATTGAATTGTTCAGTATTAGCGATATAACTTTTATCCGAGGGAAACGAGATATTGGAACGCTTGTTTCCAGCAGGTTAATAACTCATTATGGTGAAATCGTAAAAGAAATTAATCGCACAACTGCAGCCTATAACTCACTGAAACTCATCAATTCTGTAACCCCAGGACATAGCGAGCCAGAATATTATCAAGTACTACTACAAACACTGCACGCTCTAAACGATTCAAGCCTCAGTATTGTGCTTAGTGAAAGCTGGCAGTATATGCAGTTGTTGCGCCTACGCGGTCACACGCCCAATTTATTAACAGATAAAAAGGGAGCAAAGTTGGAGCCGAACAACAATTATCACTTTGATTTTGACACTCAAACTTTTTTTGTCCACGAGCAGGGGACTTACCGGGATAGCCACATCAAGCTGATGCGGCTTTTATTGGGCGAACCTCCGCAGAAAATAGCTGCTATAGAGGGGGTAGGCCAAATACTCGAAGACCTAGAGGGATTATTGAAATCTTTAATTATGCAATCGACGAGCCAGTAATTTACAGATTAACCGAAATATATTAAAATATATAAATGCAAAAAGTGGATATATCTGCTCAGTTGGGTTTGAATAATTTCGAACGTGCTGGGCGAATTACCAAAAAACTTTATGCTCCAGAACCTCCGCCTGATTTAAGGCCCGTTCGAGTTCCTATTGTGAATGGTGCAATTAGCTTACACTGCGCCAGATTAAACGCAACGCCAAACTCACTGGCAGATTTAGTGTTACAGTTAGAGCCCGAGGGAACTACACTAGTTGGGTTAAGAGATTTTCGTAGAATAGGTACTGGAGAAACAACATCAGTAGTCGGGGTTTTAACAGAGACGGGTCTAATTCTCCCTCAACCAGAGTCTGAAGATCTCAATACTCTGGCGGTTCGAATTAGTTATGATGGCGGTCAAGACTTGATAGGGGTTGGTGATACTGCTGGAGAGGTAGCTTTTCCTGGAGCGGACTCGTTCGACATCGGATCTTACGCACGCGTGTGTCTGGATGCAATATCTAAACGAACATGACATACAGATACACAAGCAAATAGTTTACAAATATTGCTAAAAGTGATATAATTATCATATGAATTCTCGACACGTTGACCCAGAACTAGAGCCTTGGTTACTTAATGACGGAGAATACTATGCTGGTCGGATGGGGGAGATGATAAAAAAGTTACGCCATCGTCGCAGGGACAAAAGTTGCTCTGTGCGGGCACATTTACCTTTTATGGATAGGGGCATTTGCATAGGATATGTGCCAGGTACTGAGCCAGGGATGACAGTAGACCAAACCGCCAAGATTAAAGCAGAAAAAACTAAAGCTGGTGTACGAGTAAGCCTGACAGATGTGCGTCTTGACTCTGACGGTTCGCGACTGCCAGTGCAGTTTTTGCGATTTGCAGGCAGTTCTGCTTTGGAAGTAGATGAACCTGTCGATGGCTTTGTGGTAACTATATCGCCAGGAGGCGAGATGGAGTTAGGGGCATTGAAGGACGATCAGATACTACCTTTGCCTGGTGACACTTCTAAGCCAGCGCACGATTTTGTTGTTGCCTGCCAACTTGGCCTCGATATGCAGGCACTTAAGAAATAATCATATCTGGTACAATAAGTACCAAGATGAGTAAAAAAGTAAGTCTCGAAGACATTGTTAGTTTATGTAAACGCCGTGGTTTTGTATTTCAGAGTAGTGAAATATATGGTGGGTTTGCTGGAGTTTATGATTATGGCCCATACGGTGTCGAGCTGGCAAATAACCTAAAAAGTGCCTGGTGGAAATATATGGTTCAGATGCGTCAAGATATCGTTGGTCTAGATAGCGGTATTTTTATGCATCCTGATATTTGGAAGGCTAGCGGCCACGTTGGCGGCTTTAGCGATCCATTAGTCGAATGCAAAAACTGCCAAAATCGTATTAGAGCAGACCATGCATTAGAAGAGCTAGGCGAGCAGGCAGATGAGAAAATGTCAGAGGACCAACTTAACAAACTATTTGATAAGCATCGCAAAGAGATAAAATGTCCTAACTGTGGCAAAAAGGATTTTGGGCAAGTAAAAAACTTTAACTTACTAGTAAAAGCTAATCTAGGCAACTTTAGCGACAACTTTGACGATAATCCTTCTTATTTGCGAGGTGAAACATGCCAGGGGATTTATGTTAACTATCAAAATGTTCTGGACAGCGCCCGGGTAAAAGTACCGTTTGGTATTGCCCAAATTGGAAAGGCTTTTCGTAACGAGATTAGTCCGCGCCAGTTTATTTTCCGGACCCGCGAGCTTGAGCAGATGGAAATGCAATATTTCTTATCGCCAGAAGCCGAGATGGAAGGCTACGAAAAGCTACGCCAATATCGCTGGGATTTTTATAAAACTATTGGGATCCAGGAAAAAAACCTAAAGTGGCACAAGCACGAAAATCTGGTGTTTTACGCCAAAGAAGCCTATGACATCGAATATAATTATCCTTTCGGTTTCAAAGAGCTAGAAGGTGTCCACGCCCGTGGTAATTATGACCTAACACAGCACCAAAAAGGTAGTGGCAAGGATCTTAGTTATTTTGACCAAGCAACAGATAAAAAATACATCCCACACATTATAGAGAGTTCAGTCGGCGTGGGACGGATGTTCTTGGCTGTAATTGCAGATGCGTATGTGGAAGAAGAAATAAACGGTGAAACCCGCACCGTCCTAAAAATCCATCCGTCTTTGGCCCCCGTAAAAGTTGCTGTAAGTCCACTACTGCGAAACAAGCCTGAGTTGGTGAAAAAGGCTCAAGAAATCTACGCGATGCTTAAAAAAGATTATGCGTGCGAATATGATGACAATGGAAACATCGGCAAGCGCTACCGCCGACAGGACGAGATTGGTACGCCGTACTGCGTAACAATAGACTTTGACACTCTCGAAGACGATACAGTGACAGTTCGCGACCGCGACACTACCAAACAAAAACGCATAAAAATATCCGAACTATCAAAAATAGTTCAATAGCCTCCATCAGTTTCTGGTCCGAAGTATTCCAACTTTTTATTAATGGGTCTACAATCACTGATTATGAGTAGTAGAGAGTTTGTGCCTATTTCGTATTTCGAAGGAATGCCAGCATTTCCGATCAATGCCCCCAGTGCGCTTGCAGTCTTGGCTATTGCCGAGGGCGAAATCAACTATCTTTTTTCTGAGGGAGCTATCGACCCTGACAGTAGAGAATCTATGCTGTATAACGCTGTTAGACAATTTAAAAATCTTGAAAGAACTCTCTTCGGGGGTCATTTTTTTTCTGTTCAAACATCAGGTATGTACATCCCTACGGAGCGTGGCCCACAACCCTTGAGTAGACCATGCAATTTGGTTGGAGGATACGTGAATATGTTGGTGTGGCCCAATGGGGCAGAGGGCACAGAAAACACTGACCCTTTTGTAGTCATGAGATTCCATCATAATGGTCCCGAAGCGGCATCAGATTGTTTTTTGCCACTAGTTTTAATAGATGACTTGGTTGAAGAACTGCATCCCGCAAATTGGAAACAAATAAATGCCGCCAATAATTAACCACATTTGCAATAATTATAATGATATAGAAATATTATGTTACTGTGCTAGTAAAGCACGATGCTACAATTAGTGATAAATGATCAAAGAATTTAATGGTTTTCCGCACAGTGCAAAACTTTTTCTAATTAGCCAGTTTCTACTCGCTGGGTTTTATACTTGGCCATTTTGGTTCGGCTTTGCTACTGAACGCATCACAATATCCCAGTTCGGAATCTACCTTGCCGTAGGCTATTTAATAGGACTACTAGCAGAGATCCCTACTGGTGCTTTCGCTGACAACTTTGGACGTAAACGAAGCGCGGTCATTGGCGCTTTGTGCGGTATGTTAGTGCCAGGGATAGTATATTTGGGTGGGAATTTTACCGCATATATTCTAGCTGCCGTAGTAGGCGGACTGGGGAGTGCATTTATTAGCGGCAGTTTAGAATCGCATCTTTATGAGTTGCCAGGAATGGATAAGGTCTTGTATAGAAAGATAATAATCCAGGAAACATTTTTTTGGCAGGCAGGCCTGATAGCATCAACTGCCCTGGGAGGATTAATGTACTCATTCAACCATCTATTGCCATTCGTTGTACAGAGCTTGTCATTTCTTTGTGGAGCAATAGTAATAATGCAAATCCGGTCACTGGATACTCCGACCGAAGAGTCCAAAAAAATTTCAAACACGAAGACACATAGATTTAAGAAGTATATAAAAACAAACAAACAAGGATTTTTACATCTGTTTAGTATTAAAAGAATCAGGCCATTAATAGTCTATGGTTGCACGCTCAGCGTAATTGCCTGGATGTCCATAGAAAACCTGAACGAAGCGGCTATGATACATTACAATATTTCGCCGGCGGGAAGGGGATTGACGTTGTCTATGGCAAAGGCGTTAACTCTGATAATACTCAACCTGATTGTGCTAAAAAAAGTGAAAACTGATAAGCAAAAACTTATATATCTATGCATAATGACAATCTCTGTTTTCGGCCTCTATTCCATAGATATAAAGGGCATATTTTTGGTAGCTTTTTTGGGCTTTAATCTAATTTCGTCTGTTATGGATAATTTTGTGCGACCAATTATCCACGATCATATTGAAAATAAATGGAGAGCAACTGCGATGAGCTCGTATAGTTTTGTAGGAAACTTGATTTTGGCAGGAGCCAGCATCCTGATAGGTATGGGCTTGCAAAGTAGAGGGATTATTTTTGTTCAGAGGGCACTCCTAGCAATATTCATAATCGTGGCCATCCCATCACTAATCAGGTATATTTCTAAACCGGCGCAGATTGTCGCTAAAAATTGAAATTTTAAAGGGTGATATAATACATACATGACTGTTCGTTAAAAAACCAACAAAAAGGAAAAAAATAATGTCAAAAAATAAAAACATAAATTTCAAATCTACTGATACGACGTATTATATTGCACGTGTTGTGCAACGTATTAGCCTGTTGGTTGCTGCAGGATCGACGGTTATTTTGTGGGCTACTTTGGTATCCATTAGCCATACAGTTAGCTACGGAGTCTTTAGTAGCGTTGTAGAAAAATTCAATCAACAAGATTTATTTAATGGTGTTACAACTGAACTTGATAGACTAACCACTTGCGCGGTGATTATGTCCGGACTGGCAATTCTAATATCCTTGCTTATGATGAAATTTCTTCGAGTACGGAAAAATGAAAAAAGACTAGTTGTGGATGGGGTAGTGATTGCAAGTTTTTGTCTTATTGTTAGCCTATTCTGTCAGACGATTTACCGCTACATCTTAGCAAAAATTTCCTAGGTACGATTGCACGTGGATTATTAGTAGCTTACAGATCTAATTGACGTAAAACCTATAATTCTAAATACTGATACAATAAAGGCATGAAGATTAAGTCTATAAATCCATTCAATTACGAAATTATCGGCGAAGTCGAATCTTCGTCACCCGAAGAAGTGACGCTTGTAGTTAAAAAGGCTAGGGCTGCTTTTAAGGGCTGGTCTGAGATGCCAGTAACTGAGCGGTCCAAAAAAGTGCGTTCGCTAATTCCGGTGTTTGAAAAACGTGCTGAAGAAATCGCCAAGCTAACTGCACAGGAAATGGGCATGCCCGTAGGCCTAGCAAGAGAAAGCACTCAAACTGAGAGTATAGACTTTATAAATCTATATTGTGATATTGCGGAAAAGTGTTTAGCCCCAAAAATAACTTTTGAAGACGATAGAGAAGTGCACACGGTCTACCGAGAGCCCGTTGGAGTTGTGGCGGCAATTGTGCCATGGAATTTTCCACTTTCAAACTTTGTTTGGGGTTGTGCGCAGGCGCTAATTGCCGGCAATACGGTGGTAATGAAGCACTCCGAAGAAGTGCAACTATTTGCAAAGCTTCTTGAAGAAATGGTCACAGAATCAGATATACCGAGCGGAGTTTTTAACTTAGTTTATGGTGACGGTGCGGTCGGTGACGCCTTAGCACATGCAGATGTAGATATGATCGCTTTTACAGGTAGCACAAAAACAGGTAAGCATCTGGCAAAAGTAGCTGCAGAAAAACTCATTCCGTATACTGCAGAACTAGGCGGCTCGGCACCTGGTATTATTTTTGAAGATGCTAACATTGACGCTGTGCTTGAAACCATATATGTTTGTAGATTTACTAACTGCGGGCAGATGTGCGACGCCCTTAAAAGAGCAATTATTCATGAGTCTAAAGCTAAAGAATTTATTTCAAAACTAAATAAGTTAGTAGAAAATAAAAAAATTGGCAATCCGCTATCTGAAACCACTGATTTCGGCCCACTAGTAGCAAAACGTCAACTGGTTTTGTTGCAAGAGCAAGTAGAAGATGCTTTACAAAACGGCGCCATATCAGAAATAGGTGGTGGATCCCCTGTGGAACTAGACGGGGCATTCTATAAGCCCACGATTTTAACGAATGTTAATAAACATATGAGGGTTTGGAAAGAAGAAGTTTTTGGACCCGTATTACCACTGATGACATTCAAGACCGAAGGAGAAGCGATAGAATTAGCGAATAGCACAGAGTACGGCTTGGGCTCTTATATTTTTACTGATGATGCTGACAGATTCGACAGGGTTGCAATTGCACTTCAATCAGGGATGGTCGCGCATAACAACGCTAGCTACATAAGGGCGTGTAACCCGTTCGGTGGGTATAAGCAATCCGGTATTGGTAGGATACACGGTGAATATGGATTTCACGATGTAACCCAAATCAAAGTTGTCGCAAAAGAAAAATAAATATTTTACTCTCCGAGCTATACATATATAATTACTAGTAATGGCGAGGAGACATAGTTTAAACACAAGGATTGCGAAATATTTTTTAGAGCACTCGCGTATCACGCTGGTTGCGCTATTTACTTTGGTTGCCTTTGGCGCCGTATCTATTTTTGCTCTTCGCACAAGTGGTTTCCCGTCGCCGGAAATTAAAGTTGTTACTGTAAATACAGTATACCCAGGTGCAGCATCCGGCACGGTGCTAGAGGATGTCACAAAACCGATAGAAGCCAGCATAAAAAGCATAGACGGAGTTAAATCTTACAGCTCGCAGAGTCTAGATAACTTCTCTAGCGTTGTTGTCCAAATAGATGATTCGGCAAATGCGGAAGCAGTAAAAGCAAAAGTTGACTCTTCTGTAAAATCGGTCAGTCTTCCAGAAAACAGCCAAGCCCCAGAGGTGGGATCTCCAAAAGTATCCAACGACGAGTACTCATATGCACTAGTCAGCAAAAAGGGTAGCAGTGACATGGAATCTATATATGAGGCCACGGATATATTGCACAAAAGACTAGAACAAGACCCGGAAGTCATTAGTGTAAACGTGGCGGGGGATTTAAAACAACAAGTTGTAGTCAAAATGAATCCCCAGAAAATGGCCGACGCCGGCCTCAGCCAGGAAATAGTTACAAATCAGCTAAAAAGCTGGGGATTACAAATACCAGTTGCAGAGAATGCTACATTCGGGGAGAAAAACTACAACATAGTTCTTTCACTATCTGGGAAGTCACTGGATGACCTCAGGCAGTTGACCATTCTCGGCCTAACTGGTCAGAGTGCGAAACTGTCTGATGTAGCTTCTGTCGACACCAAATTTGCCCTTAAAAACCAAGCAGATGATGTAGTCGGCTACCGTGATGGCAAAAAAGGCTCTGTTGACAAGGCAGCTATTTTTGGCATTGATGTTGATGACAAGACGGACTTGAGCGCATACAATACAAAACTCGAATCTGTCATTGATACCTACTTTAATCCCAACTCTGCAGAGTTCAAAAAACTGCCAGCAGACCAGAAAGCATTATTTTCTAACCTAAAACTGGTAGAGGTTTATAACACCAACACGGATAATCAGGATCAAGTAAAAGAAGTTATCGCTGGGTTGGCCGGAGAAAAGTGGGGCATTCCAATCGTTGGTTGGATTGGGTTTGCCTTTGGTGCTATTCAGTTGGTGTTTATATTTATGATGGTACTTGTTAGTTGGCGAGCTGCAGTGATCGCAGCACTTGCAATACCACTGTGTTTCTTTTTCTCTACGATTACACTTCTGGCAACGGGGAACGAATTAAACACGTTGACGTTGTTCTCATTGGTGTTAGTCATAGGTTTGGTCGTCGACCCGGCTATTGTTGTTTTAGAGGTTATCCAAAGGTACATTGATAAAGGCGAAAAAGGTCGGGCAGCGGTATTGTCAGCCATAGATGACATAGGATATGGTCTGTTTATTGCTGTTGTCACATCTATCCTGGTATTCATACCTTTCGGAATTGTCTCCGGGGTGTTTGGCGCCATTATTGCCTACATACCACTGACAATCATACCAGCGCTAATTGGGTCATACATCGTACCTCTGGTATTTTTATCTTGGTTGGCTAGTGTAATGCTCAAAAGACAGCCGGGGAAATCTGACGACGAAGAGAAAAATCTGTGGCGAGCCTCTCGTTGGATGATTCGAACTAACCGAAAACTACTAGACCTGAATGTATTTATAAGACTAGCCATTGTTATATCTGCAGTTGTTGTGCCATTTATTGTGGCGGGCTACTACATGGGTAGCGGAAAGGTAAAAACTGTTCAGTTCGCACAGCCTGAAGAGGGGAAGTTGCTGACAATGTCCGTTACGAAATTGCCACAAGCCTCTCCATCTTCGGCCGATGAAAGTGCGAAAAAACTACTAGCCGAAGTAATCAAAAACCCAAATGTACGATTTGTCGCCCCAATATATAGCCAGGGGGCTGGGAATGTTAGCTACTTTATTGGATTAAACGATCCAAGCGAGCGCCCGGGTCAGACAGCTCACAAAATAGCCAAAAACTTTAGTGATTCTGTTAGTAGTGGAGATGCCAGTAAATTATATTTTGATATCAGTATTGGCGCATCATCAGCAGGGCCACCTAGCGCAAACTTCCCAGTTAGTGTCGGGATAAAAACCGCAGATTTAGATAAGCAGAAGCAAGTAGCCCTAGAGGTCACAAAAGTCCTAAATCAAATATGTGACGTGGATGGAAAATTCGCTATAGATCCTAACTGTTCGCCAGGGGACAAAGCTGTAATAAAGGTAGATAACGGATCTGGAGCGCAAACTAACAAATTTATTTCCGTGCGGTTGGACCGCAAAAAACTGCAAACAAATCCTGTAAACCCAATATCTCTCCGCGAGCAATTAGCTGGCCTGTATCAGTTGAATAACGGGGACCAGGTAGCCAAGTTAAATATTGATAACCAGCAAATCCCAATTATCTTGTCTAGCGATAATCACAAACCTAACACAGTTTCTGATATAAAATCTGTAAATGTGATGACCTTGACTGGCCAACCAGTAAGTCTGGGCCAAATTGCTACGGTCGCAGAGGTAGAAAGTCCTGGGTCTATTCGCCAAGTTGAAGGCGAAGCCATCGGTGTAGTTAACGCAAAGCTAAAAGAAGACTATTCTGACCAGCAAAACGCGGCGCTCATTCAAAAGCTAGCGATTGATGAGTTTAACAAAAACTACCTGCAGAAATATAACGATGGTTTAACGGTAGAAGGGTATTCTGAGGGTGATGTTGCCAGTATCAATAAGTCGTTCCAGGAGTTGGGCGTGGCGCTCGTACTGGCTATCGTACTGACCTATGTTCTGTTAGTTATATTCTTTGACAGCATCAGCATGCCACTGGTGATACTATTCGCCATTCCGTTGACATTCCTAGGGATATTCCCTGGCCTCGCGTACTTGGGCGGGGGACAGATGGGCTTCCTGGAGATAATCGGTGTGATTATTCTAGTGGGCCTGGTAGAAAACGTGGCAATATTCCTGATAGACGCGGCCAATCGTAAAGAAAAAGAGGGTATGCCAGCAAAAGATGCCATAGCCTACGCCACTGGTGTACGATTCAGGCCCATTATGCTGACAAAGGTCATGGCTCTGGCTTCATTAGCGCCACTTGCTGTATTGTCAGAATTCTATCGTTCGTTATCGGTAGTTATAATTTGCGGACTATTGGTTTCTGGAATTTTATCACTGTTTGTTACGCCGATTCTATATATTTTCTTCCAAGAACTCGTTCCAAATTTGCGGAAACACCTAACTCGAAAAAAATCTAAAATTTAGACTTATAAAACTAAATATTTTAGGTATTGTAATTAATCATTAAATATAGTATAATCTAACAATAAGAAATTATTTAAGAGGAGTTTTATGAATAAAATAATTCAAAAAGTCAGTGCATTTGTAATGGTGGCAGTATCAGTAGCAAGCGTTGGGGCAGTAATGGCACCAGCAGCATCTGCTAAGGCAAAACCAGTATCATGGAACTATTCTTTATGTTTGAGTAGACAGCCAATGCTAAGCATGACAACCAACTCAACACACCCTTGTGTTAGTATTTTGCAGAGAAAACTAAATAATGTTTATCACGTTGAACCACGACTAGTTGTTAATGGTGTTTTTGGTCAGCAGACTAAAAAAGCTGTAAAGAAATTCCAAACTCTAAAAAGCATAACTGTTGATGGAATTGTTGGTCCGCAGACTTGGAATGCTCTGCTTTCAGACTATAATCCTGGCGACTAATTTATAGATAGCCAAGTGCGCGAAAATAGCCGTATAAAACCGGCTATTTCGCTATTTCCCAATAGTGTTCAAACATCTGTCGCATCATTTGGCTGCAAAGACTTAGATTTAGTGTTTCTTTAGTGATATTATTAGCCAAGAATGATTAAGGGCACAATTTTAGTTACTGACACTTTGTTTATCTACGACGAGCATGTTAAGAAGCTCGAGGCTGCAGGTTATGCAATTGTTAGATGCGAGAAGCCAGATTCAACTGAAGATGAACTTTGCGAATTAGTTAGAGGAAAGATCGGCTATTTACAGGGCGGTATTGAGCGAATAACTGATAAAGTTATTGATGCTGCCGATAAGCTCCAAGTAATATCAGTAGCAGCCGTAGGCTATCAACACTTTATACCAGGTTGGTCACATGCTATTGAAAACGGTATTACCATAACTTACGCGCCCGATGGCCCCACGCATGAAGTTTCTGAATGGGCGATTGCGGCTTGTCTTATGATGAATAGGGAGTTCTTGGAGCTTGGGCGGATGGGGGCAAAAAAGTTTGCTATCACAAAAGGAATTGAGGGACAGAATGTAGGTATTATTGGACTAGGTAGGATTGGTTCTGCTATTACTGAAATGCTAAAACCTTTCAGGCCAGCTAGCGTGAGTTATTACAGTCGAAGACGCCATGAGGATAAGGAGGGTTTGCTGGGTGTTCAATATCTAGAAATGGCAAAGCTTTTAGAACAAAGCAACATTGTGTTCCTGTGTGTTTCAGATGATGCAAAAAATCTATTCAATATAGAAAATCTGCGAATGATGAAAGACGATTCCTTATTGATAAATACAACACACCCAGGAGTTATTGATGAAGAGGCGCTATTGAAAACGCTGAAGGAGGGCAGAATAAGGGTAATTTCTGACTATCCAATGTCGCTCCCTGAATTTGAAAAACTCCCCTTTAGTCGCTGGTATTCTAACAAAACTTCAAACACAATTACCGAAGCGGGTGCGAAGCTCATGAGCGATACGATAACAGACTCGATGTTGAATATTCTTGCCGGAAAAGACGATCGATATATCATTAAAAACTAAAAACAGTACTATTGGATTTTTAGGGGAGTTGCGGTGGTCCAGATGGAGTCAAAGAGTTGCTCCATCATCATTTTGAGCGCCGGATGGTGGATTTCTAGTGCCATTGGCTGGTCTTTGCTGTAATCTACCAAAGTCACGACGTCGTTATACATGTACATTTCAAAGTTGATGGTCAAAACCTTGGGGTCAACGTGTCGCGAAAATGATTTTGATGGGTTAAAAGGCTCTAGATCTTTCGCTAGGACTGTGGTGGCATTGGTCAAGTCATAGCTAGTCAGTCCTTTCTCCATATAACGTTCGCGGCAGCGTCGTGCGAAGGCAACGTCTAGGTGGTGGGACAGGTGAGCTACCTCGAAAACTTTGAACTCTTTTTCAGCCTTGGTAAGGTTCCAGTTGACCTGTTTTAAACCACCCTGGCCGTAATAGTGCTGAATGGTTGCCTTGGGCCCACCTGTACCGCTAATAGAGGCTAGAATATCGCCCATATTACCTAGATTACGACGAATAGCAGCATTTTCAGCCTCCTTATTAGCGATAGGCCCCTCGAGGTTTTCTAGAGGCAGAGCACGAAATAATGTCCCATAGCTCAACTTTTCAGCACTAGCTAGCCCTAGGGACTGTAAATGCTCTAAATGGCGGTATATTTGTGTACGAGTGATTTTGGTCGATTTTGCGAGCTGTAGGGCAGAGGAAGGACCTAGTTTTATTAACTCTATATAAACATCAGTGGTCTCGGGTTCTATATCGAGTTTCTGCAGGTACTTCTTGATGGTTTCAATCTGTTTCACTACCCCATTATATCATAGTTGTCCGAAAAAATGGACAACTTTTTGTATTTTTTGGCAAAGCTAGAGATAATACAAGTGTTAATCAAGGAGTTAGGCGATAGCACAAGTAACAATTACGCACTTTACGGATAAAACGCCAGTGCAGATAAAAACTTGGCGCGCAGCAGCTGAGAAAGTAACGTCTGAGGCTGTATATGGTAGAAAAAAACCACAGCCAGGAGATGTAACCATTCGAACTTTGGAAGTTAATCATGGTGGGTCTTCGTCTGATGCGCACACCGAACTGCATGTAGAAATCGCTGAAATCAATTGGCCCAAAAATCCTGAGGGCGCTGACTGCTCTGTTGAAGAAGCTACAATCCATTTTAAGGGAATCGCTAGTCAAATAAGTGAAGAAATCGTCAAATTAATAAAAAAGCCAGGTAGTTTTAATGTATGGGTGACCCCATATAGGGCGACTGGGTGGGCTGCTTTTAAGACTGATAAGGTATAGTTAGGGAAAATGCTTATGCAAAATATTCTAGCAATAGTTTCATTCTTGATAATAATTGCCGTAACCATCCCATATATGATTGACATAGTAAAAGGTAGGGCAAAACCAGCAAGGGCGGCAAGGACGATGCTTTTGTTGCTAATAATCGTTACACTAGCGCAGCAGCACAGTTTGGGCTCTGGCTTAACAATGGCGTTAACTATAGGGGAGATAGTGTCATCAGTTATGCTTTTTGGTTTGGCCATGAAGCATGGGGTTGGTGGTTTATCAAAAAATGATCTGCTTTGCTATGTGTTGTTGGTGTTGAGTCTTGTTGCATGGTGGCAAACAGGTAGCGCTCTGTTGGCGCTGCACCTGTCGATACTGGCTGACACAATAGCTTTTTGGCCTACACTTGAAAAGACTTGGCGTGAACCAAAAAGTGAAACTCAGTTGTTTTTCTGGGGCGGTGTAGTCGCCCCTTGGTTTAGTATAGCGGCAGGTGGTAGCTTGGCTTATTCGGTGATAGTATTTCCGGTATATATTTCCGTAGCAAATTTTGTGGAAGTATTATTAATAGCCCGACAACAAAAATAAAGTTTACATAAAGTGCTATTATTAGTTCAAGATGAGGCCGTTTCGACGAAAAACACATCAAAAAGCAAAGGGCGTATATGCCTTTATTGATAGTCAAAACCTAAATCTAGGTACCCAGAAAATGGGTTGGAAAATGGACTGGAGCAAGCTATATCAGTATTTGCAAAAAGAGCATGGTGTAACGCGGGCCTATCTGTTTATTGGGTATATGAGTGAGCATGAAGAAATGTATAACACCTTGCACGAGCTAGGTTATCTGGTAGTACTAAAACCGACTGTAGTTATGAATGATTCTTCCCAAACAACTGAACACATTGACCATACTAATCAGTCTAAAAAAGATTCTAAGAATCACAATCATAATGATCACTCCGAAACGGCAAAAAGAGCAGTGAAGGGGAATGTAGACGCCGAATTGGTGCTTTACGCGATGAAGGAAATGCCCAACTACTCAAAAGCGATCATTGTATCGGGCGATGGTGACTTTTACTGTCTGGCCGAGTACCTGGCAGGCAAAGAGAGATTGAAGCACATAATGACACCAAATCGATTTTATTCGTCTCTGTTAAAACCTTACGAGAAGTATATAATTAGAATCGACGAAATGCGTAGGGAATTAGCCTACAAAGATTACAAGAGGAAAGGAGCCAGGTAGGGCAAATGCCTAACAAACAGTACGAACGAGAATATCGCGAGGCCCAACGCCGAGTCCATCGGGCTCATGACCAGGTGAAACACTTGTACGATAACCTAGAACACTCTGACAACCGTAACGAAAGCTATGCATTTACACGTACTGACGAGCATTACATCCGCGTTTATATAGAGGCCTGGCATCATTTTATTGATGCCGCCCGAAAATATTACGGCTAACACAAGATCTTTGCACGTTATCAGGCTTGCAATATTTTCAATAAAAAATTGTATCCGAGCTATACTGTATAGACTATGGATCAGGCGTTAGCGTTAGAAATTTTATTGAGTGGCGAAAACGCACTTTTAACTGGTCCAGCTGGGTCGGGGAAAACATATGTGCTGAACAAATTTATTCGGGCGGCTAAGGCGGACGGAAAAACAGTGGCAGTCACTGCCACGACTGGCCTGGCCGCAACGCATCTCAGTGGCAATACGATTCATGCCTGGAGTGGAATCGGGATTTTGGATAGTTTACCAAAAAATTTTCATGATCACATGCATAAGGGTCGCAGGGATACTATTGCTAAAACAGATGTGTTGATTATCGACGAAATTTCTATGCTTCATCACTATCGTCTAGATATGGTTGATAAAGTTGCTCGCAAGGTCAGAGGAAAAGATGAGCCATTTGGTGGCATTCAGGTAATTTTATGCGGGGACTTTTTCCAACTACCGCCGGTTACAAGGGGTGGACAGGATCAAGGTCAATTTGTAGTTCACGCTGACGTGTGGCAAGAACTGAACCCGGTAATCTGTTATCTGGAGGAACAACACCGCCAAAATGATGATGATTTTCTAGATATCTTAGAAGCATTGCGAGCAGGGGATATTCGTCGCAGTCATGCCGAATCGTTACTAAAGCGAAATCAGGTTGACCTCGGCGACGTAACGGAACTGCACACTACTAACATTGATGTCGACAGTATCAATAATCACCGACTGCAAGACCTTGACGGGGAAGAACATCGATACAAGATGTCAACAACCGGCAAGGAAGTGTACGTTGATTCATTGAAACGTGCTTGTTTGGCGAACGAGGTGTTAGTTTTAAAAAAAGGCGCATTGGTTATGTTCATAAAAAATAGCCCAGATAAAAAATACGCTAATGGAACTTTGGGTGAGGTAACGGGCTTTGAAAAATCGACGGACTTTCCGATCGTAACTTTGAAGAGTGGGCGTAAGATAACTGTCTTGCCAGACTCGTGGGAACTACGTGATGGTGATAAAAAACGCGCTAGTTTGGCGCAGATACCACTGAGGCTTGCATGGGCAATAACAGTACACAAAAGCCAGGGGATGACACTAGATGCGGCACGAATTAACCTCGGTAAAGCGTTTGTTGAGGGGATGGGTTATGTGGCGTTGTCTAGGGTGCGTAGTTTTGACACACTTAGTCTAATGGGGCTGAATAAGATGGCTTTGAAAGTCAGTCCAGAGGCTCTTAGAATTGACGAAAAACTACGGGCTGCATCCAGAAAAGATGCCAAACGTTTTGCTGATTTAAAAGAAAAAGCAGCCGTCCGTAAATCTAAACCCGAACCACTCACCAAAAATACATGGTCCGAAAAGCTCAAAAAAATGCGAAAAGACTACCCAAATGCCTACAAACCATGGAACGACGCCGATGACAAAAAACTGGTGGATATGTTTTCATCAGGCAAAAAAATAGATATTAAAAAAGCCACCTCTGTTTTTGGCCGCCACCCTGGGTCAATCCGATCTCGTCTGAAAAAACACTTCGGCGAAGATTCAGTAGTATAGTATAAGTGTAGACATAGGGAATTCTGATGACAGCCAAAGAAATAGAGAGTGAGCTTAATAGTTATGAAGACCCGGTTCGGGCTGCTCATTCACAGCGATTTTTTAAGACTGGTAAGGGTCAATATGGAGAGGGCGATATTTTTATTGGGCTAACAGTACCGCAAACCAGGTTGGTATGTAAAAAGTATAATAGTTTGCCAATTAACGAGATTGAAAAACTGTTGGAAAGTCCGATTCATGAGCATCGCTTGGCGGCTGTTATAATAATGCGACATCAAGCAGAGCGTGCAAATTCTGTACTCAGGAAATCACTATACGATTTGTATTTAAAAAGGACAGACAGGATCAATAATTGGGACATAGTTGATACTAGTTGCCACAAAATAGTTGGCGAATATTTATCTGATAAAGATAGGGCGATTTTGTACAAACTAGCGCGGTCAAAACAGATGTGGGAGCGGCGAATAGCGATTGTTAGTACAGCACATTTTATAAGTAAAAATGACCTGGATGACACATTCAGATTGGCAGAAATACTGTTGAATGATAAGGAAGACCTGATGCACAAAGCCACAGGTTGGATGCTGCGCGAAGCAGGCAAAAAAGATGAGGCTAGGCTAAAAGAACTCCTATATAAATACGCGCCAACGATGCCCCGAACAATGTTGCGCTACAGTCTCGAACGCTTACACCCAGCCGACAAAGCGCATTACATGAAAATGAAGTAATTTAGCTCTTTTTAAGAGAACCCGTTTCTTATTACTTTCCTCTGCAGCAAGAAAAGTAACCAAAAGTGCCGCGCTCGCTGTTCAGTCTTGACGCATCTGTTGATAAAAAGTAGGCTCGCTCCGGAACTCACTGAAAACCTGCTAACAGCAGTTTTTCAGCTCAAACAATCCTCGCGCCCAAGGGCGCCTACTTTTCACAATATCTGCTCAGGGCTGAACATAGGCGACTCTATTTGTAAAATGTCCCTACGGGACACTTCATAACAAACGCTACGCAAACCCAGAAAGGCAAAATGCTACAATTAAGCTAATATGAAACTTTTTCTTTCTTCAATGGCAATTTCAAGAGAGCAAGAGGATGCTTTCATTGAACTCGTTGGCAAGCCAGCGAAAGATATTAAATTAGCATTGATAGAAAATGCTGCTGATGTGTACCATGATGATACTGTCGATTGGGTGGTTGAAAACCGTGAAGCCATTAAATCCTGTGGTTATGAAGTAGAGCTTGTTGACCTACGGAAGTATAAAGATAAACAGCCAATGTTGATAAGTAAACTGGCAAGTAAAGATGTGGTTTGGGTCGGTGGGGGCAATTCTTTTTACCTGAGATGGATTTTGAAAGATGTAGGCGCTGATAAAATTATCAACGACCTTGTACGGTCTGGATTAGTATACGGTGGCGGAAGTGCAGGTGCCATTGTAGCTGGACCAACACTAAAGTATTTTGAGGATGCAGATAACCCAAAGGATGCTCCTAAAGTTATTATTGAAGGCCTAAACCTTACAGAAAAAGTCGTTGTACCGCACATAGACAACGAAAAATTTGGCGGTGTAGTTAAAAAGATTAGTAAATCATTAAAATGTGAAGGTTATGAGGTTGTTGAGATATCCGACGAACAAGCACTTGTTATAAACGGCAAGTCATCCAAAATTATTCCGGGTTAATTACGACTCTACCTCTGCGGAGACAGACGCCCAGCCCGTAATTGCAGAATGCTACAATAATATCCATATGGATGCAATCAAGACAGCTAAACTTTACTTTGAGCTTTCTAACGAGAGTGATTTTGATAATATCGAAAAGCTTTTTACGGATACGACGATATATATTTCGCAGAATACGGGTAAGTACATTGGCAGTGGAGACATTATTGCTATGCAAAGAAAGTTTCATGGTCAGTTTTCATCTCTGCAATGGCGTGTTAATTCCGTAAAAAAGATGGATCCAGGCGTGATTTTGTTTGATTTTGACTTCGTTGGAGAGAAGCCAAACGGTGAAGTTATAAAAACCTCCGGCCAAGAGTACGTAACAGTCAAAGCTGGCAAAATCCAAAAAATAGAAATCCTAAATAAATAACGCTAATTTTGTAGTTACATTAAAGACCCCTCTCAAACACTGATTAGGTTTTGGTGATTTTTGGCGAATTAATGCCGAGGACCAATCCGATTCCATACACCAAGAAAATTGAATCGGATCGCTTGCGTTCCACAGGCACGCCAAAAATCACCAAAACCTAAATCACGTGGTTTGAGTCGGGGCGGCGTCTTTGCATACTTTCTCAGCTGCTGGAGAAAGTATGAAGAGATTTGGTTCTTTGAGAAAGAACGCGTAAGGGTAGTGATAGAATAGAAATAGCTTATGGATAAATATAAATCTCAATTTCCACCGAATTTCTTTTGGGGGGCCAGCACAGCCTCGCATCAGGTCGAGGGCGGTAACCATAACCAGTGGAGTGTTTGGGAATTAGAAGTTGCCAAAGAGCACGCCCAGATAGCCCATCAACATCTAAGCAACTTGCCAGGATGGGACACGATAAAAGCCCAGGCTGAAAAGCCGGATAACTATGTTTCTGGTCGTGGGGTAGACCACTACAAACGCTATAAAGAAGATTTTGCCATTGCAAAAAGTCTAAGCCTCAATGCTTTTAGGTTCGGCATAGAGTGGTCCAGACTAGAGCCAGTTGAGGGTAAATGGAATGAAAAAGAAGTCGAATATTACAGGGGCTATATAAAGGAGCTGAGAAAAAAAGGTCTTGAGCCTTTCTTGAACATTTGGCATTGGACCATGCCGGTCTGGTTTACGGACAAAGGTGGATTTGCCAAGAGAGAGAATTTGAAATTTTTTGATCGTTTTGTTCAGAAAATCGCTGATGAATACGGCAAGGACTTGCAATATGTAATAACATTAAACGAGCCAAACGTTTATACGGTTTTCAGTTATGGTACCGGTTTTTGGCCGCCACAAGAAAAAAACTGGCCAAAGGCTGTTTGGATATATCGCAATCTAGTTAGCGCCCACAAGCGGGCTTATAGAATATTAAAACATGCAAACCCTACAATCAATGTGGGCATAGCAGGGCAATTATCGAACATTCAGGCAAAGAGACCTCATAATATTATCGATGAAGTTGTAACCAAATTTATGAGATATACGTATAATTGGTGGTTTGTGAACAGAATCAGAAAACAGCAAGATTTTGTGGGATTTAATTATTACTTTACAGATTATTACAAAGGTTTTCACAAAGACAACCCTAAAGTACCGGTCAATGATCTGGGCTGGTATATGGAGCCAGAGGGATTGTATCCTCTGCTAGTCAGGGCCTGGGCGCATTATAGAAAACCGATAATCGTGACCGAAAACGGCGTAGCGGATGAACAAGACCAGTACAGACAATGGTGGATCGAGGAATCCATAATAGCTATGGAGCGTGCGCTGTCAGAGGGTGTCCAAGTCGCCGGGTACTTCCACTGGAGTTTGCTAGACAATTTTGAATGGGCCTATGGCTGGTGGCCGAAGTTTGGCCTTGTCAGTGTCGATCGGTCTAACGGAATGAAAAGAGAAATCAGACCAAGCGCCAAATGGTTCGCAAATGCAATCCGCTCGACAAATAAAAAATAAAAAATAGTGCCGGGTAAAAGGCCCAATACACTACATATAGTGCAGGGGTTTTTAATTTTGTCAAAACTGTGGATAAGTAGGTATAGAAACAGATAAAAGTACTTGCTTGTGGGTCACTGTGGGTAGTATATTCATGTCAGTGGGTAAACGTGGGTTAATCCACCACAAAAAACAAAAACCACGAGAACATATAAAACTAAAGGGACAATTGCTCATATATGGCATCGGTGGACTACTACGAAAGGAAACTAGACGATAAGCGACGGTTAACCATACCGGCCGAACTTCGTGATGAGTTTGCGAGCGGAGTAGTCATAACGCGCGGATTTAAAAAATATCTGCACATGTATCCGAAGTCAGTATGGGAAGAACAAGTTGAACCGCAGTTACAGGGAAGCATCCTTGACGAGAAGACTGCAGATCTAAACGTTCAATTTCGCATGGGCAAGTCCGACACAGACCTGGACCGCAAGCAAGGTCGCGTAAGTATAGAGCAGCATTTGCTGAACTATGCAGGCATAAAACGCGATGTTTATGCTGTGCGTGCAGGGAAGTATTGGCGTTTGTCGTCCAAATAGTTTTACGGGGCACCTTAACAATTCGGTCAAAACCGAATAACAAAAACTTACTAAGCTACATACTCAATCGTAGTTCAAGGAGAAGGCGAAGCACGGACCGAGCTGTACAGAAATACAGTGAAGGAGCACCGGAGCCTTTTGCCGCAGAAATACGTTTGAGAGTACTGACAGATTTCTGGCTTCACCAGGAAATAGGCCAGGACGGTGTGTTGTTTAAGATTAGCTATTCGGTAGTCAACAGGTGGGATTAAAAGGGTAACCACCATATAAAAACCCTAGCACATTAGATAAAACACCTCCCAAAACTCCACCTCACACAAAGTCTCTCAAACAAAAAAATCTGACAGAAGTTCTTCGATGACGGTCTTTCCGGGTAAAACCAAAAACCGTTTAAATTACCTCTGTCACCAAAAGGATTTTTTAAACAAAAACAAAAACATACAAAACAAAAAAGTTGGCTACTGATTAGGTGACCTTAAAGTAAAACAAAAACAAAAAGAAATGGTATGCCAAAAGATCACCAAAAACACATCCCAGTATTACTAAACGAAGTGCTCAAAGTGCTGAAGCCACAAAAAGGAGAAACATTCCTAGATGTGACAGCGGGCTACGGCGGGCATTCTAAAGAGATACTTGGGCGAACCTTTCAAGACGAGGGAAGCGTGCTTGTCGATAGAGACAGCTACGCTACCGAAGAACTCAAAGCGACATTTGCTGGTCGTGATGTGCTGATTATGCGAGACAATTTTGCAGATGCAGCCAAAAAACTAGCAGATAAAGGCAATAAGTTCGATCTTATCTTGGCAGATTTAGGCGTATCGTCACCGCACCTTGACAATAAAAATCGTGGGTTTTCTTTCAAAGAGGATGGTCCTTTGGATATGCGTATGGATGCCAGCCAAGAAATAACGGCATCAATCATAATCAACAGGGCTAGCAACGACGATCTGGCTCGGATACTAAAAGAGTACGGCGAAGAATTCCGGGCTCATAGAATAGTACGTGCCATTATAAGCAACAGACCAATCACTAGCACTGGTCAGTTAGCAAAAGTCATAGAGAACGCAATATACGGCAAGCGGCAGAAAGTACATCCGGCAACGAAGACTTTTCAAGCACTGCGTATTGCGGTGAATGACGAGCTGGGACAGCTGGAGAGATCATTGCCGATATGGATAGACCTTTTAAATCCAGGCGGCAGAATAGCGATAATAAGCTTCCACAGCCTAGAAGATAGAATCGTAAAAAGGTTCTTGAAAAACAGAAGTGGTCCAGGCTACGATACCGAACTGAATTTGGCAACTAAAAAGCCAATTACCGCAGGTCACGATGAATTAGTTTTTAATCCACGAGCCCGTAGTGCAAAGCTACGAGCCGCAGTAAAAATAAAAAAACAAAAGGAAGGAGCTTAGATGCCAATACAGGTAAAAAGCAGCTCCCGAACATACAAGGTTCGAGTAAAAGTTCTTTAAAGAACTTTTACAAAAAAACGGGGTGGGTCAAAACACCCACCCCGAACCAAGGGAAAAACAAAAATAAAAAAATATGACATACTCAAGCACATTAGCGGTTGGACGACAGCAACATTTCGGACAACGGAACCAAAACACAACAAGTTTTAGATCAGACAAAAAAGGCATAGGGCCGGTTAGTAATACAATTATTTTGGTTGTTTTAGCATGCTTGCTAGGATTGCTATATCTTACACAGGTTACAAAAACCAACTCTTACGGCTATCAGATAAACGATCTTAATCATCAACAGACTGAGCTAAGGCAAGAACATGCCGAACTGGAGGTTGCATCAGCCAGATTGCAGGCCTTAGACCGTGTAAAGAATAGCGATCAAGCAAAAAGCCTAGTTAGCGTGGCACCGTCCGGCACTGTTAACAGGTAAGGCATTATAATACATATATGGTTGATCAAAACCAGGTAAAATCACCCAATACTCTTTTTCGTGCACGTTCTTGGTACATGCTGATAGTACTTGTATTTGCCGTTTTGCTAGTTCGTCTCTTTTATTTACAGGTTATACGTCATAATTATTATAAAACTGCTGCACTGCAAGGACAGCTAAAACAGTACGAAATAGCCCCGGAGCGAGGGGCTATCGAAGCCCATGATGGTGATAGGCTGGTTTCGATTGTTCTTAATGAAGAGAGATATACTGTAATTGCCGATCCAAAGATTATTGATGATCCTCAGGAAAGCGCCGAGAAGTTAACAAAAATAATAGGTGGCAGCGTCTCTACGTACGAAAAAGCTATGAAAGCTGACACACGCTATTCGGTTCTAAAAAAGAAAGTCTCAACCGCACAAAAAAGAGCTATTGACGAGCTGGAACTAAAAGGCGTGGTGTTAAAAAAGCAACCAGTCAGAGTCTACCCCCAGGGTACTATGGCTGCTCAGATTCTAGGGTTTGTAAATGACGAAGGCAGGGGTAATTATGGTCTAGAGCAATACATGGATTCGACATTAAGGGGTAAACCAGGGGTCTTAAAAGCAATTACTGACGCCAAAGGCGTTCCACTAGCTGCAAGTGGTGACAACGTTGAAATTGACCCAAAACAGGGTAGCAAAGTGGTGACTACGCTGGATATTTCAATGCAGCAGCAACTGGAAGACATACTAAAGGCCGGGCTTAAAAATGCACGCTCGGATTCTGGCAGCGCCCTGATTATGGACCCTAATTCTGGTGCTATAAAGGCAATGGCCAATTATCCAACTTATAATCCCGCTGAATTTTATAAAGCCAAAGACGCTAATATCTTCAATAACGAATCTGTAAGCAGCCCCTTGGAAGTGGGCTCTGTCATGAAGCCATTAACGGCTGCGGCCGCATTAGATAAAGGGTCTGTAAAGAAAAACCAATCCTACTACGACCCAAGTTTCTTCAAGGTAGACGGAGAAACAGTCACAAACATCGAAGAGGATGGGGGTGCCGGAACACGAACAGTGTCTGACATATTGACGCTATCGTTAAACACAGGAGCAACTTGGTTGTTGATGCAGATGGGGGGTGGAAACATAAACGAAAAAGCACGGAGTACATGGTATGACTATATGACTAATCATTATCGATTTGGCAAAGCCACAGGAGTTGAACAAGGCTATGAACAACCCGGGTCAATCCCAAAACCTAACGATGGTTTTGGATTGAACATACAATACGCAAATACTTCTTTCGGGCAGGGTATGTCCGCAACTCCACTTCAAATGGGCGCGGCGTTATCCAGTGTTATTAACGGGGGTAAATACTATCGGCCAAGGCTAGTGGACCAAGTTATAACCGACGAGGGTAAGGTTAGTCAACAACGGCCTCAAATTCTAAATCAAAATGTGGTCAGCAGTAAGACAAGCAACGAGACTAAAGAGTTGATGGAAGCTGTCATCAAAAAAAATTATTTGGTTTATGGCATGAAAAGTTTGCGCCCCAACTATAGCGTAGGTGGAAAAACTGGAACAGCACAGATATCCAAACCAGAGGGAGGGTACTATGAAGATAGGTTTAATGGTATGTTCATGGGATTTGTTGGTGGCAACAAAGTCGAATACGTTATTATCATCAGGGTAAATTCACCAAATATAGCTGGTTATGCCGGCTCTAAAGCAGCAGGGCCAATATTCGCAGCAACATCAGATATGTTAATAGATAATTTTGCTGTACAACCAAAAAGTCGATAAACAAGGTATAATAAAATGAACGATATGACACAAACATTAGAACTAATCATTAACACCGACACACTAATTCGTATATTAGGCTTAGGAATTTTTACGTTTGCTCTAAGTATGTTAATAACGCCAATTTATACAACATTGGCTTTTAACCATCAATGGTGGAAAAAGCCTAGACAGACTACTCTGACTGGTGAAGTAGCAAAAGTTTTCACTAAATTACATGCGAAAAAACACGAGCGTCATATCCCGACTATGGCCGGGCTTATATTTGTTGTTAGCGTTGCATTTATCACTCTGACCATGAATATTAGCCGTTCAGAAACTTGGTTGCCGCTAGCTGCTTTTGTTGGCGCTGGTTTGGTTGGCTTGATTGACGATTTTATAAATATCCGAGGCCTTGGGAAGGGCGTTGCAGGGTTGCCTTCAAAGTTAAAATTACTTCTAACGACCGCAGTGGCCTTAGTCGGGGGTTGGTATTTTTTTGCAAAGTTGGACGTCACTAGTATTCATGTTCCATCACTAGGGCCATGGAACATAGGATGGCTAGTAATCCCGTTGTTTGTATTTGTTGTCGTAGCTACCGCTAACGCAGTTAATATAACAGATGGTTTAGATGGGTTGGCCGGTGGTTTAGCAGCTATCGCATTTGGTGCATATGCTGTTATAGCTTTTATAGAAGCTCGTTACGGTGTAGCGGGGTTTTGTCTTAGTGTCGTGGGTGGCTTACTATCTTATACTTGGTTTAACGTCTATCCAGCAAGGTTCTTTATGGGAGATGTTGGCTCCTTCGCCTTAGGAACTGCCTTGGGTGTGGTCGCAATGATAACTGATACGGTTTGGCTGTTGCCAATAATTGGAATTATTTTTGTAGCCGAGACAGGATCAGTTATTTTGCAAACTATATCGAAAAAGTTAAGGCACGGAAAGAAAATCTTCAGAATATCTCCTATTCATCATCATTTTGAAGCTATTGGATGGCCAGAAACTAAGGTTACTATGCGATTTTGGATACTTGGGCAGGTCGCTGGCGTATTAGGGATAGCCTTATTCGTGATTGGGCGATATGTATGAATGTTATATCGGTAACAA
Organism: uncultured Candidatus Saccharibacteria bacterium; assembly: GCA_964491925.1. Taxonomy (GTDB): domain Bacteria; phylum Patescibacteriota; class Saccharimonadia; order Saccharimonadales; family JAGQNJ01; genus CAYRSA01. The sequence continues at coordinate 92,024 of CAZBGZ010000002.1, read as the reverse complement.
GACGCCCACTGCAAGGTAGGCCCAACTCTAGTGAAACTGGCAGAAGACATAGGCCAGATTATTTATTGCCATTGCTCAGTGTTGTGCTTTTAGTTATTGGGTTAATAGTGGTTTTCGCAATTAGCCCTGCCTTGGCGGCTTCTAGGGGAGTTAGCGAAAGCTACTTTATCAGTAAACAACTTATAGCTATCGGGCTCGGCGTAATTTCTTTCGCAATTGTTGGCAATATTGCCCCATCTTCTTGGCGGAAACTAGAGAAGCCCTTATTAATTTTCGCTGCACTGGCTTCTTTGGCAGTTCGACTATTCGGCGACAGAATTAACGGTGCCTATCGTTGGATTCAGCTAGGTGGCTTTTCGTTTCAGGCAGCAGAGTTAATAAAATTTGCTCTTATTATATGGTTGGCGGGATTTCTCAGCGACAGGATTAATAGAGGCGTATTAAACGATTGGAACCAGACTCTAAAACCATTATTAATTGCTTTGGCTGTGATAGGCGCAGTTGTTGCTGTGCTGCAAAGTGACCTGGGCTCTTCGGCCGTGATGGTGGCGATAATGGGATCGATGGCTTTTGTGGCTGGATTGCCATTAAAACGCGTGATGATGGTGGCTGGAATAATATTAATGGGTGCAACATTGGCAATTACAACTAGTGGCTATCGGCGTAGTCGTGTTCAGACTTTTTTAAACCCAACCGCGGATTGTCAAGGTGCTGGTTATCAGTCGTGCCAAGCACTGATTGCTGTTGGCTCTGGTGGTATGTTTGGCCTTGGATTGGCACGTAGTGTCCAGGCGTATGGGTACTTGCCGGAGGCTGCAAATGACTCGATCTTCGCTATATACGCCGAAAAATTTGGGTTTGTCGGGACGGCGGTATTAATCGGACTTCTAGTTGCTCTGTTTGCAAGAATAATGAAAATTCTAGAACTGGCACCGGACGACTATTCAAGATTACTGGTTACTGGAGTACTAGCATGGCTTAGTACCCAGACTATAATCAATATCGGTGCTATGGTAGGGCTCTTGCCTTTAAAGGGCATTACTTTGCCTTTCATTAGCTATGGTGGCACCAGCGTGCTGTTTGTTACCGCGTCAGTTGGTTTGGTTTTTTCTATTTCTAGGTATACTTCATATCGAGCTAGTGCGCAAATAAACGAGGGTTCTACCCATGAAAATCATGCTGGTGGGCGGGGGGAGCGGCGGCCATATTACGCCACTTCTAGCCGTCGCACATAAATTAAAACAGACCAACTCCGAGATTGAAATTTCCTATGTCATAGAGAAAGGTGGGCGTTTTTCTAGTTTGCCAAAAAAATCTGCAGATGTCGACGAAGTCTTTTCGATTCGAGCAGGCAAATTCAGACGATATCACAACCGTTCAAAGATTCAGCATTTGTTAGATTATTCGACTAATATAAAAAACTTACGGGACTTTTTCTTCTTTATTATTGGATTTTTTCAGAGCCTTAGAGTTTTGAATAAAGTTAAACCACATTCAGTGTTTATTAAAGGTGGGTTTGTAGGCGTTCCTCTGGGTTTTGCTTGCAAAATTCTGCACATACCATATTTTACTCATGATTCTGATACCGTACCGGGGCTTGCGAACAGGTTGATTTCCAAAAATGCTCAATGGCACGCAGTTGGGATGCCAGCCAAGTTTTATAAATACCCAAAAGCAAAAATTCGATATGTTGGAATTCCTTTAAATGCCAATATTGTGCCAGTTTCAAATGTATTAAAAAAGCAATATCGCTCTAAGCTTGGGCTACCTGCAGACAGTGAAGTTATATGTGTAACAGGTGGAAGTCTGGGAGCACAAAGGTTGAATAAAGCCTTTGTATCCATTGCCAAACAACTACTAGAAGAATTCCCACGTCTTTATGTACTGCATATAACAGGGGAAACTAAAGAAAATATTTACAATAATTTTAACAATCAGCTCATGAGCAGGATTATTGTCAAAGAATTCGTTGATGATTTTTACCTTTACACAGGATCGTCAGATTTGGTAATTACCAGGGCAGGGGCGACGACTGTTGCCGAGCTGGCAGTGCAGGGAAAAGCAACAATTCTTGTTCCAAATCCAGAACTTACTGATGGCCAGCAAACAAAAAATGCACATTATTTGAAAGCAAGCGGGGCTGTTATGGTTATAGAGGAGAAAGACATGACTCAACCTGATATCTTTGTTAGCGAGGTTAGGGTCGTCCTATCATCTCCTGCATTAAGAGATCAGCTAAAAGAAAACATATCAAAATTGGCAAAACCTCATGCTACGGATCAACTGGCCAATATGTGTATAGAGCTAGCTGAAAAGTCGGCCAGGAAGAGGTGATTCTAGTACAATGAAGTTATTTGGCGGTAAAAAAAACAAAAATACCATCTCTGACTCGAGAGAAGTATTTGGACAGCCTTCTCGAAATAGGGCAGTATTTTCATACTACAAAAGCAAAAAACAGCCTCAAGCAGAATCAAGAAGCCAAAATGAAGAAAAAGCCTCTTTTGTATCAAGAATGCCAGGCTATTTAGCTGTTATTACAATAATTCTATGTCTAGGCTATGCTACAACACTGGGAAATCAGTCAAGAGTAGTGATAGTGAACGAAAAAACTCTGGGATCGGCCTCTGTACCTCTGCGGCCCAAAACAGAGTACATAGGATACGCCAATCGATGGCTGAGCGGATCTATTATGAATAAAAACAAACTAACACTTAACACTTCCGGCTTGGAAGAGGCTATGAGTCAAGAGTTCCCAGAAATTACTACTGTTGCAGTAACACTACCCATAATTGGCCGAAAGCCTAGTGTTTATTTCAAAATCGCCGAACCGGTTTGCATTTTAACTTCCAACAAAGAATCATTTGTTATTGATGAAAAGGGGAGGGCTGTTGTATCTGACGAGGAATTGCCAAAGAGTTCATCACGCAGACTAATAAAGGTGTCTGATACTTCAGGATTGCATTTGCGGCCAGGCACGCAAGCTATGACTACATCAAGCATAGATTTTATCCAAACAGTTATGTATCAGCTGGGGCAGAAAAACATTAATGTTAGCCACATGGAACTTCCTGATTATGCCAATGAGTTGCATGTATTCATTGACAAAAAGCCCTATTATATAAAGTTCTCCGTGACTTCTGATCCCGTGCAGCAAATTGGAGCTTTTTTGGCAGTAAACAGCGAGCTAGAAAATAAGAAACAGATTCCAAAACAATATATCGACGTTAGGGTAGAGGAGAGAGTTTATTTCAAATAGTAATTTTTTTGACGTTAAAAATTAGCAGGCCCGCGAGTCTAAATATTGCGTAGTAGTTGGTTTACGGGTATACATAGATTCTTCCTACTCTACCCCTCTAGTTCTTATTTTGTTCACGTTTTAAAACGATAAGCTGTTTTGAAAAAACATATAAACAATATCGAAAACGTGAAATGTCAAATTTTCGTGAAATGATCACAAGTGCAGGGAACATAGTAAAAAACATAACAATAGACTCAAAATAGTGAAAAAGCAAATTTATTGTTGTGGAAAACTATTAGTGGATATGTGAGTATAGTCACACGCACGCAGGCATACAAAGAGCTATATAACTCTAAGAGCATGCTGAGAGCGAACTATCATCAAAAACAATCCAATGTGCCAAAAACGCAAAAACTCCCCTGTTAGGCGAGGTATGGTTAATCATCTATCTATAATAATAGAACGTCGCAAAATATACATTGTGCGACATAGTATCTATATCTTTTTGTACTGCTCTCTCTACTTCACTGTTTGTCTCATTATTTTTGCTAAATTTTAGATCTAGTTTTAGGTTGCCTGTTGTCTTTGTGATGTTACGTTATCTATAAATAATAGCTTCCACTACCCGGAGTCCACGCACATATTCATGTTCGCAAAATGTTCTGTTTAATTTTAGTCAAAGACTGGCTCTAGGTCAACCCAATAGGTGTCCAGAATACCGCTTACGCGGTCAACCCCTTCAATGCACTGCGATACAGCAAGTTCGGCTTGCCATAGAGGTCCGCCTTCGCGTTTATAAGCTGTCTGGGATTTGTGATCAAGCGGAACCGTAGGATCGCCTGTAATATCAATTATAGGCATTTTAACTGCTAGATACTGAGCTTTTGGAAGCAAGGGGTGAAATTTGCCCATTTGCTCACGATTGGCAAACATTACCCCTGTGGTCACGCCACCCATCGCTATATCAATTGGGGGGAGCACAGTGCCCCAGGCATGGCTGATGACAGTAGAACCACAGGCACTAGCAACTTTAGCAAATTCATCGTCAGCAGTGATTAGTAGCTCGGCAAGACTGGCAAATTGTGTTCTTTCAGTACGCAATGAGAGTGTACGTACAAAGGTTTTGTCTGAGGGGCGGATCTCTCCAATTTCTTGAATAGCAGAACGACTATCAATGACACGGTCTAGGTACCAGTCAAATGTGGCTAGCTCCACACTACGATCGCCGTGAAAAATTCGTTGCATGGGTTTGTTTGTGAGATTAGGCGTCGGCTAGAGCGTAGGTAGCTTTTGCTACTCGTTTGAACTGTGGTTTGCCCTGTAGGTTTAAAAGAATGGTTGTTTCTTTAACGTAACGGTCTTTTAGTACGCGTTTGACGATTTCGTCGCGGTGTAGTGGCTCGCCTGCCTTTTTTAACACTTCTGTTATAACATCGGCGACAGTTCCCTTTTTGTATCCCCACTCTTTTAGGGCGTAGATACCGCGGCCCACAAGGACGAATCGCTTGTCTTTGATAAGTTCGTTATGAATAGCTTGGGTTGTGACGTCTTTTCGGCGGAATTCTGACTTTTTGATGGCTGCAGAGATCTCTGAAAAGTGCATGTGTTTGCCGTTTTCAACTAAAATTATGTATATTTTGTCTCTAATGTTCTTTGGGTTGACCATAGGCCACTTAATAAGTCCCCATCGGTTGTTTAGGGTCGCAAGTTGTTTTGAAAGACTGGCAATAGCTGCTACTTCTTCTGGCGTCCCCTTCCCGTCCTCTGTGGCAATTTTTTGGATGCTAGTTGGTTCGCCAATGGTTTTGATAGCACTTATAACGGCCTCTACCCTGCTCTTTAGCTGGGCTTCTTTGAAGTTTGATGCCAAGGCAACACCTTGGAAATAAAAGTCATTTTCGTCTAGAACGGTCAGTTTTGGGCAAAGCTTTGTTAGAAAAGATACACGAGCCTGATCGATGCGGCTGTTATCTTTAGTCAGTTTAGCTGAAAGATTACTAATTCTTGCTGCCCCGCCCATTGATGTAACATTCTGAAACAGCACATTTTCTATCTCTGTAATGTTTGGCAAGTCACCTTTTTCGGCACGAGCTTTAAGGCGGGCAACAACTGCTTTTTCTAACTGACGGACACGCTCACGGGTAATGCCCAACAATTCCCCTATCTGTTCTAAGGTTTCTTTGCGGTCATTTAGGCCAAAACGCCTAGATACTATTTCACGTTCGCGTTCTTTTTCGATAACACCGACAATATTGTTTACCAGTTTTTCGATGTCTAGATTTGTTGTTGCTTGCTCTGCCATTGATTTTTACCTTTGCTTAGCTTATCAAAACCACCTGATACATGTAATTATAAAACTTAATGTTTTAAAAGTCAAGCATATTATTTGCTATGTATAAATTGTAGCACAAAGTGGCTGTTTTTGCACACTAAATGCATGGGAATATTACAACAATATATACTTGCCTTGATTACAACCTGTGGAAACTATTTGCCTTCTGCCTCGGCTTCCATTTTGCCCAGGCGCGTGTAATAATCTGGTATTTCTTTCAGGTGAGCCCAAGCTATCTTGCCAGTAAAATGCGGATCGTCCTTTGTTACATTAGTTTCGTCGCCCCACAGTGAACCATGCTCCATCTCCACCTCTAGGCCGCGTCGAAACTCGCTCAGAGAGAATTTTTCAAAATCTACTCCAATTTCTTCGCCAATTTTTCGCGCTTCTTCTTCAGCATATTCTCTGCTCATAAACACCCCACTTTCTACATATATTATATCACCAAAAGTAAAACGATACCTCTTTGCTGGCACGAATTATCAGTAAGTTAGGAATATTTTTCTCATCGATGGGTCAATTCTGACATGATTACCAACCGGTAGTGCAATCTGCGGGTCTGTGTGCCCGAAGTCTAGATTCTGCACTATTGGAATGGTTTTATTGTATGTACGGACCGTTTTTACTACTATTGAGCGTTGCTGTTGTCGATAGTTTGCTTTCTGCTCTGCGCTGTTTTGTTTCGCGAAGTCCCATGCTTTAGGTCTACCCACCAGAACCGCCTGAAATTTATCAAACCAGCCGCGCTCACCAAAACCTACTAGCAAGGACTCGACTAGCCAAAGCTCAGGAATATCTTCGGCGGTTTCTATGAACAATATACTGCCCTCTAGTTCTTCATTTTTTGGCAGATATTTACCAACTAACGCTTGCTGTATGAGTAATTCAACACAACCACCCCACAGTATGCCTTCAGAGCTTTGGTCTCCGTTCCAAAACAGTCCTTCATTAGACTCCATGATTCGTTTCTTTGACAGTGATGCTTTGTCGGCCCAATCAAGCCCAATGTCGTTATATTCGGTAGCGGATTTTAGTTCGTACTCTCCATTATTAAATAAGGCGTGTTTTAGAAACTCGACAGTCAGATCGTGCATTTTGCCCTGCATAGCAAACTGTGTCATTATTGCACCGCCGTAATATGAAGGAATCCCCAGGTTCCATAAAAAGTTACTCAGGTGCGTGTTATCGCTAAAGCCAAAGAATGGTTTGGGATTTTTTAAAAAAATCTCCGGATCTAGATATTTAAGCAATTTGATCTGGTCCTCCCCGCCAATCGAGGTGATAACTGCTTTGTTGTTTGGGTCAGAAAATGCAGCATGAATATCGTTTGCCCTGCCTTGCAATGAAGACCCCATTTGCCTCGTGGTTGAGTATTCTTTTGCTTTTAGGCCAAATACTTCTTCTAGTCTTTTTATCCCCAAGTCTTGGACCCATGGGAAAAGTCCAGGCAGTCCGGCGGATGGAGAGATAACTGCAACTTGATCTCCCGCTTTAAGTTTTGGCAATTCAACAAACTTTTTCATATAACTAATTGTATCAGTTATTTTTTGGGCGTGATCTGTTTGCGGTATTCGCTCATCGTCATAAACGTTTTAGTGTCAGCTACTTTGTCTACGAATAATACTCCGTTCAGATGATCTGTTTCGTGCTGTATTACCTGTGCTGGTAGTCCTGAAAACTGTTTCGTTTGTTTTTGCCCATTCTCATCCCAAAATGTTGCTTCTACTTTCTTATAACGTGGCACTTTTGCGAAAAGTCCAGCTTGCCCGGCACCAGAACTGATACATCCTTCCCACATTTCTTTCTTATCCCCTAGCCCCTTGTAGCTTGGATTGATAATGATTAGATCGAATTCTTTTACTGTCGGTCGGTGCTCTGTCGGCCTGATAGCGATAACGGACAGCGCTAGGCCCTCCCCGACTTGCGGCGCTGCCAGCCCCACACCCAATTTTTCATTCAGCAAAAAGGTACGAATATCACGAATTAGGTTTTGAAATTCAGCCGACTTGATAGTAGAAACAGATATCTTTTTGGCGGTTTTACGAAGTATCGGATCCCCAAACTCAACTATTTCTAAACTTTTCATACAATGTTTTGTGGTTTGTCGTTCAGCCAGGCTTCGATGTTTTCTATCATCATGTCGTTTCTAATTCTTTCGGCCACATCTGTAAAAGCTGCTATATGTGGAGTAGCCAGTACCTTCGAATGGTTTTTCATGACTTTGTAGTCTGGACTATCACTACTACCTACTTGAGCACTGGCACAGTCAACTGCTGCACCAGCTAATATACCTGAGTCGAGAGCATTAAACAGTGCTTTTTGATCGAATATTTCATAAGACGTAACAGTGACAAAATAACTGTTTTTTCTTAATGAATTGAAAAACTCTTGGTTCAAAATATTTTCCGTCGAAGAGTTATGGCTAAGGGTGTTAACAATAATGTCTGCATTTTTGACTGATTTTATTAGGTCGTTGTCTCTGGTGAAATAGGTAACATTCATTCCTAGCACGCTGGCTATCTCTCCAACGCGGATGCCAATAAATCCTTTGCCGAGAATAGTAATGTTTTTTTCGAACAAGCCGAAATCATTAGGTGGGAGTTCTCCTGTGGGCATTGATGCTACATTAATATAGGTATCTAATCTGCGTGTCATAACCAATATCATGGCAATAATCCATTCAGATACTGCATGACGGTTGCACCCGGGGCTACGCGAGACAATGACGTTGTTCTGCTTTAAAACGGCAGGATCCAAAAAGCCTACCCCGACAAATGGTAGAGACACAAAAGTATTGTGTAGTTCTTGCCATTTTTGTTTAAAACCGAACTTTCCCGTGCAGATTACGTCGGCGTCCTTAACTCGATCTAGCCATTCTTCGTGACTTTTTGCCAGCTGTTTATATTCAACAACCTCACCTAGTTTATTGATGCGATCAGATTGCTCTGGTGTAAATTCCATCAATTGTGTAACAACAATTTTTTTCATATACCCTACATTGTAGCAACTATGTATGCATGTATTAATTTATAATAATGGGAAAAAATAGTTTATTTAATATTTCAGTCGACTAATTCGGATAGTTTATGAAATAGCCGTAAACGTGGAAAGTGCCTTCCATGTAAGTGGAGCGTGTGGGATCGAATAAAACGCGGTAGGTTTTCCCGATTTCAATTTTATTGTCGTAGCAAGCATGATCCAGGTTGCCATTCGCGTTGTACTCTGTTGATTGTCGCTGTTCGACCCAACCTCTTCCAGGAACATATTCCTCTATGTACCAGTGATAACGCGTCAAGACATCAAATGGGCCATCATCAAAGTTGGCGTCAACACAAATCCAGCCATGGCCGTCAATACTACGAGTTGTGGTAATCCTGTTGGATGTCTTTGGTCCACCTTGATTATGCCACTCTATATGTCTAGCTCTTCGATTTGGGTATGATTCTGCGGTTGCAGCTGCTGCTACTCGAGGCACCGAAAAGCCAGCCATAGTAAAAGTCAAAAAGGTCATTACTGATACAAGGAGTAGTTTGATGGTTTTAATCATGATTCTATATCTCCATTATGCCCACCAGTTAACTATCAAGACAATATATACCTGCATTATGTCAATGTCAAGCGTACTCAATTGGATCTAGTTTTTTTATCGGGGGCCTTAGCCTTTAAGTCTGATAAGGTTTTGGACCTTTTGTTTGATTATATTCTTTACTTCTTCTGTTTTTTCTGGGCCTTTAGACTGTGGGTCTTCGACTTGCCAGAATTTATACTTAACGCTGTTTTTGACGTAGTCTGGTATAGATTTTTCCTCGGCCATAACTATAACCAAGTCGTAATTATCAATCATGCCCTGGTTTATTGGCTGTTGGACCCGTTGCCTTATATCAAGGCCTTCGTTATCCATTGTGGTCAAAAGATGTTTTGACCCTTCAGAAACTTCGGCGCGCTGTTCAATAGTTTGTCCCGGCGTTAGGACTGTTGTGCCTGCAGAATCAGCACTCCCAGCAGTCGTAAATTTGTTATAAAAGGCTGCTGCCATCTGGCTACGTCCGCGATTATGATCACATACAAATAGAACTTTCATATTAAACTAATTCTAACACTATGGCATCATGATGTTTGGCTGGAGCCTTTTGACCGAGATGAGGTTGCCGACTAGTGGTACCCCAATTGCGGGATAGTTTACGGTATGCCCAGGAAAGTAACTGCGGACAAACTCTGTTAACTCGTCGAGCTCCACAGGTCTAAATATCAAAGACGGGACTGGTGATCCTCCAGCAGATACATCCGCTATCTCGGTATATACTACATCGGGCGTCACCACAGATTTTGTCGCCAAATACCCCCCACGAAAGAGTTTCCCCTGGTTGGTATTATATCGCCTACTAAGTCCTCGCCGCTGGACAACCCAACCAGTTGCGCAGCACTAACTCCGCACATGATGCCACCCATGGCACGCTCAGCCATAAGAGAAAGGTCTGCGAGTATAGTCTCGCATGCATCAAGTTCTGGGCCCAGGCTACTTTCAATGACAGCAAGGGTTGCTGCACGTGCCTCAAGCTCACTTGTGTCAATTAGGTACGGCATTTGTTCGACTCTAGCATTTATAACCTGTGTTCTGGGGGTTGCTGGTCCAACCATTGACGGATATCTCCTGGGGACGGCAGGCCTGGTTCGAGCAACCCCAAATAGGTCGAATATTTGTGAATTCTGTGGAGTCTCAAGCCAGGATCGTCAGGAGCAAATTCACCTGCTATAGTTGGTAATTCCTCTAAAGCCACCGCCCGAATAGTTGACGCCAGGTTACTGCTGCTATCACAGACTTTTCCGATATGACTTAACGGGTGTGAACGTGCCCGACCAATTTTTTCTTTCGTTGTGTCGGTATCAAAAGCGGTCATTCCAACAACCCCATCTACGCATACTTGCGCTACACCTAGGCCTATAAGTCTCTCGGCTGTTAAATAAGTATCTTCAAGGGTGTCATGCAACAATAGGGCCACCTGCACCTCTTTGGCGTAACCCATATCCCATGCTAGTCTAGCGGCCTCTAGCAGATGATCCGTGTAGGGCCATCCTTCTCTGTACATTTGATCGCCGTGGGCTTCTGCAGCAATCTGGAAGGCCTGATGCAACGGGCCACCAGAGGTTTCAATTTCCATCGACGGCAAAGTAACAGCCATAACTAACTTTTATACACCGTTAGTACAAACAAGCAAGCACAAGGGTTTTAAGAGTTGGGATTTTTTAGTTTTGCAGATAGCTTATGTGCATATTCTGCCCTTTCTTCTGGTGGGGCTAGGCGTTTATCTGAGGGCTGGACTTTGTTGAAACCATCGTCCTTATAGCGAGGGAAAATGTGAAAATGATAATGAAATGCATGCTGGTCACCGGCTGGCTCGTTATTTTGCCGGGTGGTTATGCCGTCACAACCGTAAGCCTGTTTCATAGCGACAGCAACCTTGCCGGCAACCTCTATAACCCTATGACTGTATTCGATAGGAATATCGTAGATATTCTCAAAGTGTTTGTTGGTCACCAAAATCACATGACCAGGATTGTTCCCCATAAAGAAAGAATTAATAAACCCGGTAACTAAAGCGTCCCTATAAACCACATCCGTTTCTCTCAGCAAAGTTTTTTCGCTATCACTGCCCTGCAACCCTAAACAAATAGGACAATCATAATCTTTCGGCGCATTACTGACAAACTGCATGTCTAAATTTTAACATCTACTACCGTATTGCTTCTTGCAAAGCTCAAAATTACGCACTTTATACATGCCTGGATGCCAGAATTTTTTTATCTTGCTCTACGCGCGGGTTTAAATAGAGTAGTTATTGTTGAGCCGATACTTTAAAAGTTGTGCTAGTTGATTTTCTTTCAGTTGTTAACGAATGAAATTTATGCAAAGTTCTGTCATCCCCCAACGCTAAGAACGAAAGTCTTTGACCAATTCCCAGCGCTGTTTGATATGCGACTGGTAATAAAACTCTTGTATCAACCTTTATTAATCCTGATTCATATTCTTGTATGACATTCCCATCCCACTGGGCTGTTTGTTTATTCCTGGGCAGTATCGGTATAAAAGTTACTTCGACTCGTCCACTAATCATGTCAAAATAAAATGGCAATCTGGGCCCGGCTTCTGCAATATTTGTACCATCCACATGCCATGACCTATCTTGATCGGAAAAACGACCATACTCACTGGTGTTGGGTTGGTGAAACTGAGGCTCACCATATAGTTCGTGCCCAATCCAAATAGTATATGTAGCCCTTTGTTCAATGCCCAGGGCATTCGCAACATCAGTGAACCTATCGAGCGATTCAGTTGAATCCCCACCACAATCATCAATGAATACTGGTAATTCCCCTGAAAGCTGCCTTTTTAAAAGTCCGTACAGTTGATCTGGGTTGCATGCAGATTCAATACCAAAATCTTCTACTTCTACCAAGTTCATTATTATATTATAGCATAAAAATACGCATAAAACAATATTCTAGAATATAGCGTTCAGTGTCTGATATCCAGAATTTTACTTTTTACGGCGGATGACTCGTTTTTTGCGGGCTGGAGCTTCGTCTAGAATCTTTTTGGCCTGCTCTTCTTCAATATCTTCTGGTTTCAAATCCTTTGGGATTTTGGCATTCTTTTTTCCGTCAGTAATATATGGCCCGAATGGTCCATTGATAACCTTTATACCACTGTCGAATGCTTTGATGTTCTTTTTCTTTTCAGCGTCTAGCTTTTCTTTATAAAGCTGTTTGGCTGTGACTTCGTCGATTGTGAATGGATCATGTGGTTTTATAGACACAAAAACGCTACCGACTTTGACATATGGTCCAAACCGTCCGATGTTTGCGACGATTTCTTCGCCTTTTTCTGTTTTTCCTACGGTTCTTGGCAGGGCAAACATCTTCAGCGCCTCGTCTAGAGTAACGTCATCTAGCTTTTTGCCTGCCGGCATTGGTGCAAAAGTCGGTTTTGGGTCATCAGACTGCTCGCCGCGCTGGAGCATCGGGCCATATTTGCCAAAACGGGCGTAAATTGGCTGTTTTCCGTTAGGGTCTAGGCCAACCAAACGGGCCTGACTAGCCTCTTTCCGGGTGATATCAGCGCTGTCCTCGACTAATTTGTGGAATGGCCCATAGAAATGCTTCAGTACCGTTACGCGGTCTTTTTCCCCTTCAGCAATATCATCAAGCTCTTCTTCGATCTCTTTGGTGAAATCATAATTCATCACGCCACTAAAATGTTTGACCAAAAAGTCAGTCACAACCAAGCCGGTATCCGTGGGCACGAGTTTGTTAGAGTCTTTGCCGTACATAAAGGGCTCTTTAGATTCGGTAAGCTTACCCTGTCTCAAAACTAGTTTTTGGATTTGGCGTTCCTCACCTTCTACATCTGCCCGCTCCACATATTCACGTGCCTGAATAGTGCCGATTGTCGGTGCATAGGTACTAGGCCGTCCTATACCCATTTCTTCTAGTTTACGGACCAAGGTTGCCTCGGTGTATCGTGCTGCTGCCCTGCTGAGATTCTCGGTCGCTTCGGCCTGGACCAAGACTAGCTTTTCGCCAGCCTTAACGGGCGGTAGAAGAGTATCATCACCAGATCGGCCGTAAACCTTCAAGAAACCATCAAATATTACCACTTCGCCTTTTGCTTCTAGTACTTCGTCGCTTTTGCTGACGTCAATACTAATAGTTGTTTTCTCTAATTTTGCCGGCGCCATTTGGCTAGATAATGCTCGGCGCCAGATAAGGTTATATAGTTTCTCTTGTTGAGCGTCAGCACCTGCCTTAGGCTTACTGACATCTGTTGGGCGGATGGCTTCGTGAGCTTCCTGAGCGTTGCTGCTTTTTGACTTGAATGTGCGAAATTGGTGGTAATTCTCGCCGTATTCTTTCTTTATAAAATTAGTCATAGCGCCAAGAGCAGTATTGGACAGATTAACTGAGTCAGTACGCATATAGGTTATTAATCCTGCTTCATATAGACGCTGTGCCAATTGCATAGTGCTACGTGGGCTATAGCCGAGCTTGCTGCTGGCTTCTTGTTGCAAGGTGCTGGTGGTAAATGGCGCCGAGGGACTACGCGAACCAGGTTTTTTACTGATATTGGCAATTTTAAAGTCACTTTGGGCAAATGCTTCCAGGACTTTTTTAACGCTTGCATTGTCTTTGAACTTTGTTGGAGCATCAGCGATTAGCTCTGTGCCGTCAGTCAATTTGAAGGTTGCCCGTAGTTTGAATGTAGATTCTGGGGCGTGGTCTTTTATTTCGCGTTCACGCTCTACTACTAACCTTACGGCCACAGATTGTACTCTTCCTGCACTAAGCTTTGGTCCGACTTTGCGCCATAGAACAGGGCTTAGTTCGAAACCTACTAGATAGTCTAGGGCTTGCCTGGCCTGTTGGGCCTGGACCAGTTTGTCGTCTATTGCGCCAGGGTTTTTAACGGCTTTGTCCAGGGCTGATTTGGTTATTTCATGAAAAACAATTCGTTTGGTGGTCTTTTGGTCCAAGCCAAGTACTTCTGCCAAATGCCAAGCTATTGCCTCCCCTTCGCGGTCTTCATCGCTTGCTAGCCAGACTGCATCGGCAGCTTTGCTGGCTTTTTTTAGCTCTGATATGATTTTTCGTTTGCCGGGATCTACCTCGAACACAGGTTTGAAGTTGTTATCTACATCTATGCTGCCGTTTTTACTAGGTAGTGCACGGATATGACCCATGCTGCTTTTGACCGTGAAGTCACTACCCAGATATTTCTCGATCGTTTTGGCTTTTGCCGGGCTCTCTACTATTACTAAATTTTTTGCCATGTACTTGCTTATGCTAGAGCAACCTTCTTATTAATACAAGCAAGGATAGTACATCTTGCAAATATAAAAAGCAAATAGCGGGTTTATATTGTAACTAGTTCTTTTGCTGCTTCGCGGGCACCAACTAACCCACTATCATCACCATGAGTCGCTCTCTTTACTAGAGGTAGGAAGGATAATCTATCTCTATTTTCAATTAGTCCCGCTGTAATACCAGGGAGCATTAGCCTAGATTTTAGGCCAACACTGCCAAAAACATAAACCACTTCGGGGGTTAGCCCACCCTGATGGAGCCTGTTTAGCAGATCTACGTGTATATTAACCGCGTCCCTTACTACTTCACCCCATACTTCATCGGGTAAATCTTCGGCTCGGATACCGTATTTCCGCTCGATCCCGCTACCACTAATATGAGCCTCTGCACAACCGATGCTTCCGCAACCACAAGTTGCGCCATCCTTGTAAAACTCATGCCCTGGTTCATCAGGGATTAAACGGTCGCCATCAAAACCAGCTCCACCGAATCCGGTACTTATTGTTTCGACAAATGCTGTTGTGGCTTCACCACTTTTTATGCTGTCAACGCTTTGTCCTTTTGCTGCAGCTACACAATCGTTTAGTAGCCTTACCTTAGAAGGTTCAATATTTAGGGCTGCAGCAACATCATTTTGAAAAGGAAGTTGGCACCAGCCATAGTCTTGAAGTTCCCCTGCGCTTGTAATTACTCCATCTTCAACTTTCCCCGCAACTGCGAAGCCAATTGCATCCACGGGCACCCCACCTGTGAGCTGGCGAATGGTATGGTCGACAGCTGTGATTGCGCTGTAGTAGTCTGTTGGTGTCGCATATGTATGGCTAGCCATCGGCTCGCCACCGATGCACGCTTCAATTCTGGTATTTGTTCCGCCATTATCAACCGCAACTATTATAGGTGACGCTAATCCGTTCTGGTGGAAGTCAGCTTCTCTGTTTACCATAATTTGTATATTATAACAACCATAAGTATAAAAAGCAAGGTTGCTAGTGGATGGCCCAGTGGTTGTTGCCGAGAGGTTTTATTTTACCTTCGATTTCTAGCATAGTTAGAGTTTGGTTGAACATAGATGCGCTTAGCTCACTTTTACATGCTAATTCAGAGCCATCAGAAACACCGTCTTTTAACAGGGACAATAAAATAAATTCTTCCTGGTTTAGGGCTATGGGCATAGTGCTCTGGTTTGATTTGTCGAGTCCTAGAATCGATAGAATGTCGTCAATGTCAGTAACTAGGTGAGCGCCACTTTTAATCAAATTATTTGTTCCGCCTGACAAAGGGCTAGTTATATTACCTGGTACACACAGGACTGGTTTGCCTTGGTTCAGTGCGTGGCCTGCGGTATTTAGGCTTCCACTGCGCTCGGCAGCCTCTGTTATTAGCACCGCATCAGCAAGCCCCGAAATAATCCTATTTCTCTCTAAAAAACGGTGCCTTAGCGGCTCGGTGCCTTTAGGGTATTCGGAGACAATCACACCACCCCTTTCAACTAGTTTGTTGGCCAGCAGTCTGTTTGCAGCGGGATACATCTGTTCTAAGCCACAGGCTAAGACCGCTATACACTCCCCGCCAGCATCAGTAGCCGCTTGGTGTGCGCAAGCATCTACTCCGTATGCTAGTCCACTGACTATCACCACACCCTTGCCTGCTAATTCGCTAGAAAATTTCTCTGTAATACCACGGCCATAGGTGGTCATTTTCCGCGATCCAACAATGGCAATGCGCGGTTTTTTGAGCAAATAATCCAGAGTGTCACCTATACAAAATAACGTTTCTGGGGCATCTGGAACAGAGGTCAGAATACCAGGAACCGGAATTTGCTTATGTTTATGTTTTTGAATCATTTTTGTTATTTAATCAACTATCTATTTTAGTATTGACATAATGAAATGTTTTTGATAAAATGGCAACCTGTAAGTTTTAATTTATTAAAGCTTATCGTACCTTATACCCCCTATTCTAGCATTACCTTGGGTTATCCAGGGTTAATAGTTAGATTGTTTTAGAGCGCGCTTCCTTCTAGTTGTTACCCTCCACTATTGAAAGCACTGCCGTGAACACGGCTACGCTCTAAAACAGACTAACCCCTTTAACTAGCAACCTTTTTCAGCGGTTTCTCGTAAACACTGAAAAGGCCCCAATTCAAAGCGAGTCTAAATGATTGCTTCCCGTTTACGGGCAACAGACACAGGCTTTTACTATTCGTTTAGCGCTGATGTTTCGCTGGGGTGGGTTGAAGGGTATTGGGGACAAGGCGCAAGCTTTGTCCTCTGAAATGAGCTTCCAGCGGTGCCCACCCCCTCTGGAGGCTCTTTTTAGTGCCCAGAGTCATGCTTGAGTGACCACGAAATTCCACGATTTCCATAACAAGTTGTCATAGAAAAATTTCCTTGCGAAGTGCTACAATAACACTTCTAACCCTCTGTATGCTCTTTTCAGTTATAATGGGTAAAAGTTTCAATGATCACATTCTCGACACAATTTAATGAATATAGTCCTGAAGTGCTGGAAGCTTGCGTTATTCAAGGCGCGGCAAAGGTCGCAGGAATGATTACAGAAGACTCAATAAAAACTCTGGCTGAACAGGGATTAGAGACAATGAGCCCGCAAGGGATACTTGCTGTGCTACCGGAGTTGGAAATAGTTCGTAAGGATATTGAACCCAACGGTCGTTCTCGCATGATGTTAGGCGCTGCATTTCGGTATAAATCAGCGGAAGATTCTCGATTCCTTCTTTCATCTCATCAAGATGAGGAATGCCCCGAGGGGATAACATTAGTTATACCAGTTTTTGGGGAAAAAGCGTTTTTTGCAGCGTCTAATCAACCTTTTTTGTTAGAGGAAGATGGAAGTGTTAACGTTGAGCCACATTTACTATGGGAATACGGGCCGCGCGATGTAATATTTCTGCGCCAGGGTTTGAGAAAAGTTAATCAGCGAAGAGTGCATTATGATATGGTGCATCATGCTGGCAGAAGTAACGGCAAGCGGTTGCTTAGAATGCTTGATTTCAGAGGACGAAGCCTAAAATTACCAATTAAATTGTGACGTATTTTTAAAGTAGGAAGTTGCGGGTGTCGTGTGGTAGCTCGCCACTAGCGGTATATTCGCTGATTAGTGCTGATACTTCCCTTTTTAGTTTTATCATCTGTGATTGTTCTTCTTTGTTGAATTTAGCCAACACAAAATCGGCACTACCCATTTTTTCTAATAGATTATTTTTCACCCCGATACGGATTCGTCCAAAATCTTCACCGATGTGCGCTATCAATGATTTTATCCCGTTATTTCCGGCAGATCCACCACCAATCCTGGTACGGATTTGGCCAAAAGCTACATCGATATCATCGTGGATTACTATAGTGCATGCATTATTAACTTTGAAAAACCGCTGAACCGCAGTAACTGCTTGCCCACTTTCGTTCATATAGGTTGTCGGTTTGATAGCAATAATCTGCAGTTTGCCGACTGTGTGTTTTGTAACCAGGCATTTTAGGTTCTTTTTTTCTGTCCAGGCTGGGAATCCCTGCCCCTCTACGAACGCATCAATACACTCGAAACCAATATTGTGACGTGTTCCGTCGTATTTTTTGCCAACGTTGCCCAGGCCTACTAGAAGCACTGTATTTTTCGATACCAAAGAAGAACCAGTCTGAGGGTTGCTGGTGATTTCATAATACGGTTGTCCCATCTCCTCTGATGTTCGCCTAGTGAATAAACCCATAGAACTAGTCTATCAGCACGCTGCTCAATCAGTCCAATAACTAATTTTTTGTGTTGTCGCGGCTGTCGAAGAACCAGAATTTTACTGGGGTACCTTCAAAGCCATATTTTTCACGTAGTTTGCGCTCCATAAATCGTTTGTAACTCCAGTGTAGAAACTTTGTATCACGCCCGTATACCTGGAAGTTTGTTGGGCTTTCGGCTTCCTGAATAATGTAGTTTAGCTTCGGCGTTTTATTTTTTAGGCCAGCTGGCGGGTGCTGGTCAGTGACATCTTGCAACCAACGGTTCAAGAGAGGTGTTTTTATCAGAGTGTGTCGAGAATTCACGATATTTTGGGCAAGATCGAATAATTTTGTGACATTTTGACCAGTGACACTGCTGGTAAATATTAGCGATGCCCAAGGCACGAATAAGAAGTTAGCCTGGATTTGTGGAGCTATCGCATCACGAGTAAAAGCGTCCTTATTTATAACACCGTGCTTGTCGTAGCTGATAGACTTTGAAAGTTTTTTCTTTTCTTGTTTTGTTAAACTTTTTTGTTTTAGGGCTGCTTCTTGTTTGGCCTTTTTTCTTTCTTCTGCTTGTTCGGCGCGCCCACGTACGGATTCTAGAGTATCCCATTTACTGACAACCAATACCAGCCCCTTGCCTGATTCTTTTATCATGCCAGCTATTTTTTGGTCTAGTGACGTGTTCAGCTCGCCAGCATCCATCAGCAAGAAACACACGTCAGACTGTTCTATGGCCGCGAGGGTGCGGATAACGCTGAACTTTTCAATACCATGCTCTATTTTGCCACTTCGACGAATCCCAGCCGTGTCTAGTAGTTCAATCTCTTTTTTCATGTATTTTACGGTTGCACGATTGATATCACGCGTGGTACCAGCCACATCTGCAACAATTGCCTGTTGTTTCTTGGCAAGAGTATTAAATAGATAAGATTTACCAACGTTTGGACGTCCTAGCAATGCAACTGTAATACGGTCCGGGTCGTTAGTAATTGTGGTTTTAGGTATGCGTTCTATCAAAACATCTAACATCGCAGGAATGCCACGATTTTGGGTAGCAGATGTTAGGAATATATCTTTGATGCCTAGGCGTTGATAGTCAGATGTGTGCGCCTTTGGTTTTTTGTCGGCCTTATTAACGACTAGAAAAACAGGTTTTCTGGTTTTTAGTGCCTGCTTAGCTACTCGCCTGTCTTCATCTGTTATGGCGGCATCTGCCTCGATAACAACCCAGATGATATCAGCGCTTTCAGCTGCCTGCTGTATCTGCTCTTGTATAGTAAATTCAAAATCGTCTTCGGGATCTTTCATACCGGCAGTATCAACTAGCCAAAAATCGTGTTCTTCCCACTGGGCCTTTGCAGATATGCTATCGCGTGTCGTCCCCGGCTCATTGGCTACTATCGCTTCGCGCCGACGCAGAATACTATTAAAAATACTAGACTTGCCAACATTGGCACGCCCAACAATAGCTACAATCGGAACTTTAGATTTACTCATGATTTACCATCATTATAACAGAGGTAACTAATATTGACAACAGCGGTATATGATTGAAATACTATTTAACAATCTTGTACAAACCACTTCCGAGCTCTCCTAGTTTGTATGGGCCAAAATGTGTGCGGTGAATACGAGTTACTTTGTAGTCCATAGCTTGAAAGGTGCGGCGTATTTGTCGGTTGCGCCCTTCGTGCATAGAGACTTTCCACTCGAGAGTACTGTTGCCCAATTTGTCTAGTTGTAGTTTGCTTTCTCCGTCTCCGAGCAATACCCCCGCGGATGTGATTTTTGTTGCGTCCTTATCAGAGAGTGGTTTATCTAGCTTAATTTCATATACTTTAGCTTTTTGTTTAGAGGGATGAGTTAACTCTTGCGCTCTGTTACCATCGTTTGTCAATAACAGTAGTCCTGAGGAATCTTTATCTAGTCTTCCGATTGGGTTTAGTGATCTGAATGACTCGGGTAGTAGATCATAAATTGTCTGGTTGCCCTGTCCACGTTTACTGCATACATAACCCACGGGTTTATTAAACAATACTGTAAATAACTGCTTGGGTGGATTGAGCGGGCGGCCATCGATTGTAACTCGGTCCCCGTTGTTGACTAGTGATCCTGGAACCGCTAAAGCACTATTTATTTTAATACGACCCATTTCAATGGCTCGGTCTGCTGCTCTGCGAGACATTGATGTATTACAGAGAGCTACAAATTTATTAACCCTAATTGGTTTCATGAATTACATTGTAACAACAATCTAATTATCGGTTGGTTCTTCAGGTGTAATTACAGAGCTTACGGCAGGAGGAGCCGTGCTGGTGTCGTCAGTTTCTTTAGCTAGTAAGTCTTCTAGCTTTGGTTTCTCCGTTTCGGCACCAGGAATTGGCTCAATTCGCTTGGTGTGCTCTAGTGACGTTGCTGACCCTTCGTCATTAGTGTCTTTGACAAATGACTGACTTGTCGTGATTTTATCGTTATCATTCTGTTTTTCCTTTGTTTCTGGATCACTAACTTCGTTATCGCCAGTGCTGTCATCAGAAATCGATTGTGGAGAGTCATCGCTGGCAGTATTGTCATCAGGAGAGCTAGATAGTGTTGGGTTGGACGCGATGAATTCGTCCATTTGCTCATCCATTTCTTCTTTTTCTTCTTCGACTGGCTCGCTAAGATTTTTTGCCTCTTTTTCTAATGGTTCAACATCAGTTGCCGGTGAATCTGTCTCGTCTTTAGAGTCCTCGGCCACAGCTACTGGTATGGCGGTGGGTGCTGGCTCGGGTTTGGCGGGTTCGGTTGGCGTATCGCTGGTAGCATCGGGCGTGGCAGGTTCATCCGCTGTTGGTTCTGGTGGTGTGGTGACAGGAATGGGACTGACCGCGGGCTCGTCAGTCGGGGCGTTGGTTGGGTCAGGTGCTGGCAGTGCGGAAGTGCTATCGTCAGCAGGGCTATCGGTAGCAATCACAGGTTCTGCTGGTATGCTTGCCGGCGCTGCGGCTGGTTGTTGCGCTGGAACATCTGCAGCCGGGACAGATGCCTCTGGTGTCTTTGTGGGCTCAACAGGTTTGCTACTATCGCTTATCATACTAGATACAGCTAGGTCTGAGTCTTTAGCCACCGTCGCTAACATGTCTTTGGCCTCTCTGGTGACGTCTTCTAGTGTTACTTGCGATTTTACTAAGTATTTATCCGCACCAAGACTCTCGGCTCTAGCCTTGTCCTCTGCTTGGCTGAGTGCCGTCATCATAATGATTTTTGTGTCTTTTGTTTCGGGCGTTGAGCGTAAGATATCGAGCATATCAAAGCCGCTAACTTTCGGCATCATAATATCGGCAATTATTAGGTCGGGCCTTTCTTTCAGGGCTAATGCGAGCGCTTCTTCGCCGTCTTTAGCCGAAACAACCGTATAGCCTTCTGCGGCTAATCTGGCTTCGTATATCTCGCGTAGCGAATTATCATCTTCAACTAGCATTATCTTTGACATTGCCTGGGTTTCCTTTTGCATTATTAACGCTTATGTTCTTATGGGATTATTGTACCATGTTAGGCCGCTTATTATTAGTCGATGCTTCTGCTGGCTTCTGGCTTAAAAGCAGCTGGGCTTTTTGGCTGTCCAGTCTAGGTAGATTTACAAAAAAAGTACTGCCGTCTCCAACTTTACTTTCTATCCAGATTTTTCCATCATAAAGCTCTACAATTTTTCTGCAAATGAATAGACCCAACCCAGTACCACCAATAGTCCTAGTCGCCGAGTTATCCACGCGGTAGAATTTTTGGAATAAGTGCTTGGCATCTTCGGGAGGAATTCCCGAACCAGTGTCCTTTATATAAAATTGAACCACATCTTTATTGCCTGTGAGCCCAATTGAAATACCACCGGAAGGAGTGTATTTCACGGCATTGTCTACTAAATTTGTTATTACTTCGCGTAATCTATCCGGGTCTACCTCAACAAAATATAGGGGTTTTATGACTTTCTTGTCTTTGCTACTCGAAGGCATTGGCGTATCTTCTGAACCCATAATAAAGTTCATTGCTAGACCTTTTTTCTCTGCTGTGAAACGCAGATCCTCTGTTAAGTGCTCTAAGTACTCACCTAATTCAACAACTTGAGGGTGACTAGTTAGTCGTCCATCATCGGCTTTTGCAGAGGTCAACAAGTCCTGGAAAAGTTGGCCTAGGTGTTGGGTTGATGCGTGAGCTTTTTCTAGGTATCCCCTTGCTTTTTCATCCACCAGACAAACCTTATCATTCATGGCTAGGGCTAAATAGCCTTCGATGGCGGCAACTGGGGTCCGCATTTCGTGTGATGCGGTGCTGATGAACTCTGTCCTCTGTTTTTCTTGTTTTTTTTGCTGGTCAACATCTCGATAAACCACAATGACACCAACCAGTTGCTTGGTGGCCGGCTGGTTCGAATCGGTTAATAAATCTTGATATATCGGCGAGGCTACTGTATCGACGAAAACCCTCTTATTATGTCGTGTTTGCACCTGAATAACTTTTTGTTGGGGCTTGCCAGTTTTTATTACCAAAGCGACAACGTCGTTTGGGTCATTTTGAGATTTTTGAGATTCTTGAATATCTGTTTCTTCCTCAACGATGCTATACAAGGAATTGTAGTGTAGATTTTTCGCCTCTTCCTTTGCCCAGCCAAACATATTAGCAGCACTCGCGTTAATAATTTGAGTTACCCCCTCCGTATTAACGACGACGACCCCATCAGTGA
Source organism: uncultured Candidatus Saccharibacteria bacterium (assembly GCA_964491925.1). Lineage (GTDB taxonomy): Bacteria > Patescibacteriota > Saccharimonadia > Saccharimonadales > JAGQNJ01 > CAYRSA01. The sequence continues at coordinate 69,138 of CAZBGZ010000002.1, read as the reverse complement.
TAGACTCTAAAATAACACTAGACTTGAATTGTTCTTGCTCGAGCAGGTTGGCCATTGCAGCAGTTTCTTTGTCTCGTATGTAGTATTTTTTGAAAAAGAACCAACCAGCTATAGCGGATATGGTTACAATTATGTCAATAACTATATTTAGCGCCCTTACTTCCGGGATCGGGTGTCCTAAATTCAGAAAGTCAAAAAATAGAAATATCCAAGCCACTACAACAGATGCGATCGCCAGATATGGGCCAACCATATTTAGCATAAAAACTAGCATTACAAAAAGGCCTCTATAGAATAGATTCGTGTTGCCGCTGGTTTCGATGACAGCCGATAGTAACAAGCCATACGGTACCATAGCTGTCACGAAGGCAGCCCACTCCGAGTATTGTCTGACGAGTGGATAAACAACTAGGGTTGTAAAAATATGTACAGCAGCAATAATTAGGACCAATGGGGTTATGCCCCAGAAGTCAATTCTTGACTGGCTAGCGTTTGTGGCTTTTAGGAAGTAATAGCCTGCAAATAACAAAATATCTACCAATAGCATAGAGTAGGCGTAGTTCCGGAGCCATTTTGGTTTAACGTGTTGCATTATCTATCAGTTACCACCCTATTATCACCTATTTTGCTTACGTTTTAGTATAGTGCAATTCAAAATAATTTAATAGAGTAAGCTTTGAGGTTATACCCCTGTTGCGTCAAAACACGACCCGCTTGTTGCTTTTGTTATAAATAACAAAAGGCTTACCGCTTGGTCGGTTTATCCTTTAAAACACCCAAACAGTCGCTAAGCGTCTTGGTTTGGATGTTTTGTAAATGCAATGCATAATATCTATGTTGCATTTCCCCAAATGTGCGAGAGGATTCGCGCATTTTAGGGAAGATGGCTTGTTTTAGTCTCTAGGGTTAGCGAGCAAATTTATTTTGTCGCTGGCCCAGAAACTAAAACATCACACATCGACGAGGTCCCGTCGTCTAGCGGTTCAGGACACCTGGTTCTCATCCAGGAGATCGCGGGTTCGAATCCCGCCGGGATCACCAATTAGATAATCGTCTTGTCGGATGTATTGAGTTTTTTCAGAGACCCTAAGTTGTGTCCTAGTTCAGCTTGCAATCAATCCAGTCGGAAGTGCTAGTTCGAAACTTAAAGTTGCCTATATTACGAAAGTATTATATAGTCGATAAATATAGAGAGGTTTTTCATGATTAGATTTAATTTTGTTAAAAGTCAGAGTATAAGGTTTGTGACAACATTTGTGTTTGTGCTACTTTGTTTCGCATTTGTGAGCGTGGTGTCGTTGCAGGTATCGCATGCCGCCACACGCAAAACTGCGTTGACAGCAAGAACTGATTATAGAGACGATGGATTTGTAGATTGGCTAGCTGAGTCTGGTGATCAATTTTCAGGATTATTTTACACAAAAGTCAATAGTCGTGGCTGGGTATGCGTCGATACAAACATTAATAGGCAGGCAATGCCTTATAGTCCAAGTTATCGATGGAAAATATACGAACTCACCAATTACGGCTGGATTCACAGAGCAACATCTAATAAATTTAGTGCGAACGGTAACGTAGACCATCAGTGTATTGATCATGGTATTCTTGCTGGTGGTCTTCACCAGATAAAGTTCGATATGGTTACCCCTGGACCGGTTACTGCGTGGGGTGATTATGTTGCACGTGGCTACCAAGGTTCTGGACTTTAGCTGGCAAGCTTCAAGTTTTGTCTTTTAGAGTAACCATTTGACAAGCTTATGGTAAACCAACACTGGTATAGTTATTTATATGCATCTGCAAAAAGTACTGATTAATTTGCCTTTTAACAAAAGTTTATTTGATGAGCTAACAGCTTTATTATCTGAATGTGGCAAAATCAATGATTCGGTGTTCGCCGTTAAAGCAAGTCGAGAAAATTTATTTCCAAAACTAGAATTAGCGCTTGATCGGGGCAAAAAACCAACGATCGAGTTCTTTGATGGAGAGCTATTAGTTTCTCGACCTATTTCAAACCAGACCGGAGAAACCAAAAAAAGCCCCCACAATTATCAGCATCTTCCCCTTGCAATAATTGCTAAACGCATTGCTTCGGCTGGCAAAATAGCGACCATCGATCATTTGGGCGTCAACTTTCCGTGGTTTCAGGGCTTGTCGCCTGACCTTAAAAAACTCCGAGCTAAGCTGCCAGACGTGTCGGCTTATTTCAGATTCCCTACTGGCCAAGATTGGGATTTTATATTGCCTGCAACAGATCAAGAGATTCATTCAGACAGCATTGATCTGGATATCACTCGGCGTCCGAAATTAGAACTTGTTTCGTTCGAAAAGTGCTCTACACCACTTGTGCAGATTGATTGCATTACTACCATCGCCTTTAATAACTTGAAAATGCTTTTCCCTGAAGGAATTGTGGACGAAGAGCTGAAAAACGTATGGGTTTATATCACTACTGATATGGAACTTGATTTATGCCTGGTTCTAAACGGCCAAACTGAATCTGACTGGTCTGGCTTCTTCTCAGGGCACAGACTATGCGACAATAATTCTCTGTTAGAATGAAGCCATGAAAACTCGCAAGTTTGGGGTACTTAATGATTCAAATGAGAATCTTATTTGTGTTGAAGTCTTGCCAACAATTCCAAAAAATCAGAAATTCCCAGTAGTTATTTTGTGCCATGGTTACGGATATTTTAAAGAGGAAGACGGAATATTTACAGAAATTGCTCAGCGGTTATCGAGTATTGGGTGGGCCGTCTACTACTTTGATTTTTCTGGTTGTGGCGAAAGTGAGGGCGATTATAGTCAGACAACACTGACGAAACTTATTAGCGATCTAAAATCTGTGGTCCAGATGGTGTCAGCATATGACTACATCGACGAGAAAAACCTTAGTTTGGTAAGCCACTCGTATGGTTCGAATGTGGTTATAGCAGCACAGATTTTAGGCGTGAAGCGTATTGTAATGAGTGGTTCATTTGCCAATGCATTCAATGTTTTAAGCCGATTGTTCCCTGATTTTAATGAAAACGGTGTATCCACTCGGGATTCGACCAGTCCAAGGGCTGGTAAGATAGGGCCGCAGTTTTGGAAAGATATAAAGACGTATGATATCGCTGATCTTATCAAAAACTTTGACTGCCCTATTTTATTCATTCATGGAAAACTAGATGAAATTGTTCCAATTAAAAATATGCAGCCATTGTTCGATGCAGCCGAAAACCCTATTGGACCGATAATTCTCGAAAGCTCAGACCACGATCTAAGGCCAGAACGAGAAAAAGCATTTCGATCAGTTGTTGAATTTTTTGAACTTTAGATTTGGTATTATTGGTTTATGAAGGTTAATGCTCCAAACCTCGGTGACGAGATCGAAGATGATCTAGATGCCAAAAAGACTTTGATTAGGGATGAGGCGTTGATAGAGGTTAGCGTTGCCCGGCAAAACCTTTGTGCTATCAAAGTCAAGGCTGCTAGCATTTCGCGTTCGAAACTTGAGAAAGTAGATTTATCAGAGTCTGAACTAGATAGATTCACCGCCAAAGATGTAGTTATATCTGGTTGCGAACTAGCAGGGTCAAACTTTGCAGAATCTGGATGGAGAAGCGCTCTTATATCTAGATCACGTTGTAGCGGCGCGCAGCTATACAAGAGTAGTCTGAAAGACGTTGTTTTCCAGGAGTGCAAACTGGATTTGGTTAATTTTCGATACAGCAAGTTAGAGAACGTTATTTTCAGAGATTGCTTACTTGATGACACTGATTTTTATTGTGCTCAGCTAAAGAATGTGGAGTTCGATAATTGCACCATAGTCAAAATAGAAGTCTCGAGCGTTAAAATGAAGGATGTGGATTTCACCAGTTCTGAACTGGGCATATTTAAAGGCATATCTGGGCTAAAGGGCGCAACAATTAACTCGTTGCAGCTAATTAACCTGGCCCCTTTTATGGCCCAAGAAATGGAAATTATCGTTAAAAATGAATACCCGATGTAGGAAATCTTGTTTGTTCAGGAATTACGGTGATTTTTCAACACGTAGATGTTGATACGATTGCACGGTATTGACATATTTGTATAAAACTGTATAATATTCTGGATTAGAATAAATTAGATCATAATGAATAGATTTAATCGAACAGAACAACCAGAGTCAGTTGACCCAACTAGGAGAAGATTACTAAAAGGTCTAGTAGCTTCGGGCGTCATTGTTGCTGTTGGCTCTGGTGTTCTGGCCGCATGTGGCAACCCCAATGATGATGCACGCCAAGAAGGTGAAAAACGTGAAGATGCATTTGTGGACAAGTTAAAAAACGGTGGTCGTTTGGAGGTTTTCCCTGGTGTTCTAAAAGCTGGTGATATGGTTAACCCAAGAAAAACGCCAGTGAGAGTACAGGGCCAAAGTGAAAACACTAACCGTGCTCAAAATATACCTGATGACCAGCAGCTATTAATAGTACGGCCTTATTTACTGCACGATGAAGAAGGTCGAACATGGGCTGGCTACTGGGATACAGACACCGATAAAGATAGTGGGCCAAAGTCTCTATCATGGATAGAGCTGACAAATGAGCCTAATAATGCAACGTTGGACCCAGATAACATGTCAGCTTTTACGAAATCTGGTGCGCGGGATCTAGCGCTAACTCAGGGGGAGACTGTAACGATTATGCAAGCAAGTGATACTTCCCCTTTTGTAGTAATGCGCGATCCGCAGGACTACCCACAGCCCGAGGACTATCCTGACAACTACGACGATAGAAGTATCGTAGACTTTGTGAACGCCGGTGCTGTTGGTATGGGCTTTCGGGTTGGCAACGGTAATGTTTCTGGGGTTGTAGACGACTTAGTCCAGGCGGGTTATTCGCAAGGGTTCTCTAGCTCACTGCAAGAATACAACGCTCAACTCGATAGACAAGCTTCCTAAACAATTAACAGCGTGGCTGATCGTTAAAGCTCATGCTTGCATTTTTTCTTTATAGGGGCTATATTTTTGCATATTCATGAGCGTAAAAAATAAAGTTCACCCAGCCGTAGGACAGGCTTGTAGACAAATGCGGGACGAAATGCAAATTGAAGCGAATGCAGGAATACCTGACGCCGTAACGGTGTCATTGGTGCCGGGGAAAGAAGTACATACCTTTAGAGCAGATGTTGATCCTGAGCTAATTTCTCCATTTTCTCCTGATGAAGTCAGAGCTTATCTAGGAGGACTTGGTATACCCTTGGACGCTATCCATGGCCTACCCGTACCAGAACCCGAGGCTTGATTAGCTAGTGTATAATACATGATAGCGACGAGGGCATGAGTTAATTCCATAGCTCGCGAGCTTTTAAACCTTGGACAGCATTACTTCGGTCCCTGCTGATTCTATATTCAAACACTAGGCTCCCCTAGCAGAAAAAACTAATCGTGAACGGCGAATTTTTTTAAGGGATTGCTTTATACAACCACCGTTCGTTCTCTTATTTTATTAATTTGGAGTTTTTGAATATGGATCCGACTATACGTGTGAGTGAGCGCGTCAAAGTAATTGCTAGCTATGGCGAGGGCAAATACGGGCCTAATTGCCTGCCCGTGCGAATGAAATATAAAAATCAAGAAATATCATTCACAAAGCTAGCACTGCGCCACCCCACTACCAAGGGCCGGCGAATGATACATGTCTTTGATATGAGTGACGGCACAAATGATTATCGTTTAGAGTTCGATGCAGAAGGCTTGATATGGACTCTGGTTGCTATATTGGAGGGCTCGCATGCAGCTACCCCTGAATAGTGAACAACCTAACATTATGCACGTTGATTTGAACAGTGCTTTTGCTACAACCGAGCAGCAGGCGCACCCGTCCTTGCGTGGTCGACCCGTCGCTGTGACGAACAGGCTGTCTAAGGGCGCCTGTGTTATCGCCTGCTCGTACGAAGGCAAAGCCAAAGGCATAAAAGTAGGTATGCGCTTTGACGAAGCTAAGTTACTGGCCCCCAATTTAGTTATGCTAGAGACCGACCCGCCAAAGTACCATTATGTTTATCAAAAATTAGCACACATTATGAAAAGCTACTCGCCCGACGTCAAGATGAAGAGTATAGACGAAGGAATCATTGATTTTCATGACACAAGACGGTCTATAAATACCCGGCCATTGAGCGTTATCGGTCACGAAATAAAAAGACGGGTTAGAGATGAAATTGGTGACTGGATGCGGATTAATGTCGGCATAGCCCCTAACCGATTTTTGGCAAAGTTAGCGGCGGGTTTGCACAAACCAGATGGTTTGGACGTCATTACTCATAAAAACCTGCGACAGATTTATGCTCGACTGAAATTGACAGATTTGCCAGGGATTGCTGAACACTATGAGGCTAGGCTCAATGCTCAGGGTATAAATACGCCATTACAGTTTCTGGACGCATCTTCTGACACTCTTAGAAAAGCAGTTTTTAGATCTGTTGTGGGAGAAGACTGGTATCAACGTTTGCGCGGTTATGAGGTCGATGATTACAAAACAAAACTGGGCAACGTTGGGCGACAGTACGTGCTGGATGTGCGTACAATGGACGAAGATACAATATTATCTAGGTTTCAGTATTTGTGCGAGACAACTGGGCGAAAACTACGATATAACAATGTTGATTCGCGTGGTGTCTTGGTCTGGGCTTCATTCGCTAACGGCGAAGGCTGGTACAAACGCAAAATGTTCAAAGTCCCTTTCTATACTGACAAAAGTGTTTATGAGCGTGCTTTGTATTTATTCAACCAGCGACCAAAACACATGATAGTGGCCAGCATGGGCATCACTTGCTATCAGTTGACGCCCTCGAATCGTAGCCAAACGAGCATTTTCGAAGACATCAGCAAAGAAGAGTGGCTAACAACGGCAGTGGACGAGATAAATGAGCGCTATGGTAGTTTTGTTATTAGCTCGGCGAATACCATGAACAGCAAAAACGTAGTGAAACAAAAAATTCCATTCGGTGGTACCCAGTATTTTGAATTACTTCTAAAGAGTGCTTAATAGTGCTTTTATTGTTGAAAAATAAACTACCGTAGAAGATTAAGGAGAATATTTTACTGCGCCATTTTCAACGATCGTAACCCAGGCTTTGCCCGGGCTTAGCTTTATGACTTTGTTGTCGGCATCAACAAACGAGAATTGTTTTTTTCGATCTTTTTTTGTCCAATTGCCTTTTATGACGGTCCCACCCTGGAATATGAATGCTTTGCCCTCACCGGTTGTCCTGTATACCGAATATACGCCATCCTGAGTTCTATTCATCACTAGTGCGATTACGACTTTTGGAGATAATTGTTTTTTAGTTTTTTCGTCGATGTGAGGCTGCCCACCTTCACTTCTTTTGTAGGTATTTGAGGCGGCATCGTATTTATACCCGACATTGAAAAGTGGCCCAGACAGATTCATGGTTATATTTTTAGCTGTTACCTTTGTAGCTTTTTGCTCTTTTGGAGTGTGAGCAAACCCTATGTATTGGCTTTTTTTATAGCCTTTTTGATATTCGACTTTGTTCAAGTTTTTAGTGCTAGTGTATACGTTGTGTGGGGCGAATCTGTTAGTGACCCGTTGATAGGCCTGAGAATTAGAAAATTGGTCTAGATCTTTTATATTTTGATCACGTATTTGTTTTAATGCAGTTGGGCTGCCGCCGACGTGGGCTACGGCTGCGTCAAAAGGCACCAGCCAGTCTAGGTAATATGGGCGTACACTTCTTACGGGGCCAATGTAACCGGAATCTGTGTCCTGAAAAAGTACCAAGAACCTAGTAATCCCACCTTCGGCAACCGCTTCATAGACCAAGCCAGCATCGCGTAGCCCCGACTGTGGTCTAGCATCCGGGCTATTTTCTATCATCACCGCGGTGACTTGTTTTTCATTAACTTCTGGTTTTACGGGCAAACCTGTCAGTAGCGATGGTACTGTGGTTGGTTTTTTGACCACGGCTGTTTGGCTGAGAGGGGTACTATTGTCCTTCAAAAGTGTATATGCCAAAAAGCAACCGCCACCGATTATCAACAACGCAACTAAGAGCAAGGCAATCTTTTGTTTTTTGCCAAGGTTCTTATGCCAGGCTGCTAATCTTTTATGAGGCGGGAGTTTTTTATTAGGATCGATAGCGGCAAAATCGGGCGGCTCGGTATCTGTCGCGAATGCATTCGCAGCAACTTGTCCGGCAATTTCATAAGCCTTATTGCTGTCTACATCTTTCATATCTAGTGTTTCTTCTTTGTTTTTCTGGTCCATGGTTTTTTGCGGTGGATTTATGAATTCCAGCGCTGATTTTCTATTTACAGTGTATCATAAGCTGTTTGAATGCGCTTTAGGCTTCGTTCTCTACCCAATACTGCCAATGTATCTGCCAATCCCGGGCTTGAAGGCGCCTGAGTGATAGCGATGCGTATAAGACTGAATAATATCGCTGGTTTCTGATCCGTTTCCACCAGCAGTTTGTTGAGCCTGTTTGTTAAGTCTGTGTGACTGAAATCACTCTGTTCTAGAGACGACATGCTTGTTTTTAACAAAGTCTTTAACGCGACCTTATCCAGTTTTTTTAACTGTTTATGTGAGTCGATTAATTCTGGCTGCACGGGTATATCGTCAGTGAAAAAGAACCATGTTAGATCCGGAATTTCTGCAAAAAACTTTAGCCTTTCTTGTAATAGGCCTAGTATTTGTTTTTTATAGCCATCGTCGTAGCTTGCTGCTGTTTCTGGCCAATAATTTTCGACGGACTTAAATAAATCCTCAATCTTCAGTCTCCGAATGTGAGACCCATTTAGCCAAAGTAATCGTCGTTCGTCGAATCTGGCACCACTCTTTTGTACTCTGTCTAATGAGAATTTTTTAACTAGATCATCAATTGAGAATATCTCATCTTCTGTGCCATCATTCCACCCTAGGGTTGCCAAAAAATTAACCATTGCCTCGGGTAGATAACCCTCATTTCGATAATCTAAAATATCTTTTGCCCCATCTCGTTTGCCCAATTTTTTATTCCCCGACGGGGCTAGGATATGTGGGACGGTTGCAAAAATAGGATGCTCTAGCCCAAGTGCCTCGTACAAGTTCAAGTAGTTTGGCATTGATGATACGAATTCTTGCCCACGAATAATGTGGGAAATTTTCATCTCGCAGTCATCAACTATGTGAGCAAAATTGTATGTTGGGTAACCATCCGATTTAATAAGAATAAAGTCATCAACAACCTCTGGACCCGTGCTTAGATTCCCCATGATTTCATCATGCCACTTATAGGGCTTGGGTTCGGACTTGAAACGAAGTGGCGTAGAACCATCCCAGGTTGGTGGGTTCGATGGCCTATGGTTACGAAACAGAAATGGCTGTCTGGCTTTCTGTGCGTCTTCTCGAAACTTCTGAGTTTGCTTGTTTGTGTATGGATCAGCATATGCTCGGCCCTCAGCGACTAGCCTATCTGCCCATTTTTTATATATGGCTAGACGTTCGCTTTGCCGGTAGGGCCCGTATTCACCGTGAACATCCGGACCTTCCGCCCATGTGATACCAAGCCATTTCAAAGATTCCAAAATATGTTTTTCAGATCCTTCGACTTCTCTATTTTTGTCGGTGTCTTCTATCCTTAGTATAAAAGTACCTTGGTTCTGTTTTGCCACTAACCATGCGAATAAAGCTGTTCGCACCCCACCAACGTGCATATACCCGGTAGGGCTTGGGCAAAAACGCGTTCTGACATCTAGACTGCTCATAGCAAGTATTGTAACAGATTGGGTATTGTGAAAAGTTCTCTAGATACTGTTGGCTATTTTTAACAATTGGTCACTGTTGAGGCTAGAGTTGCCTTCGATTTGGTACCAAACACCCCCGCTAACCCACGTTGCATTGCTCGAATCATATATATAAATAGTCTTGCCGTTATCATCTAACGTTTGGAACTGCTTATTGCTGGCTACCATATAATTATCAACCAGAGCTGAACTATTCCAGTTGGATACTTGTTGGGTAAGGCTAAAACTTCTCTGGTCACTATTTGAACTAAAAGATATTTTTACTTTCCCAGGCCCATACTCTATCGGCCCTGACATTGTAAATCCGGATGGTTTATAGGCGGGCATGTTGGCGCTAAAGCCTGCGCGGCTTGAGGCTATCCGCATACTCAGATTGGGAATATTTTGATACAGAACAAAACCACCCAAAATGATAATCGTCAATGCAGTTAGGGCCACGTTTGTGGCTTTTCTGCTAAGTCCTAGATTACGAGCAAGTCTGTGTTTTGGTTTTACTGGACGATCCTTTTTAGCTTGGTGACTGTTTGAGTTCAGCATAGCATTTGCTATCACCTCTTCTGTTTTTGGGTGCGGCTTGACTGGACTTGCTACTTTTTGGTTGATTGGCGAAATGGCAGCCAAGTAAGAGTCATTTTTATACACATTTCTGTTTTCGAGAGCTTTATCTTTTTTCGTACTATTGTGTTGGGCTTTTTCTGTAATATTCCGCGTGCTGCTATGCAGTGGCGATACGAATCGTTTGATTTTATTACTTTTTTTGACTCTTTGGGCTCGCTGTAGTCTTTCTTTTTCGTGTTTTGCAATTAATCTATTTTTTTCAAGGTTCTTTGTACTTGGTTTTTTGACCGCTTCGCGCATCAGTGTTCTAGATTTCTGGAGGTGTAGCCCTACGTTATTGGCAAGTGAAGGTGTGTGAATTTGACCACTTTTAACTGTTGTATGTTTTTTTGAGGTTTTTTGCTGAGTATTATTTTTTCTTGGAACTGGTTTTCTGACAAAACCATCTATTACTGTCCCTTTTTTGTTAGCATGTACGGGTTTTTGATTTGTCAGATTTTTTACCTGAGGTGGGGTTATGGTAGGTTTGATTTGACGGCCAGTAGCAACATCATATACCTTGCCATTTAACTCTATACTGTTTTTATGGTTGCCCACGAGTGTACTGCCCTCTGTTGTATTTTATTTGTCTAAAATGCTTTGCTTATACATCTTAAACCGTCTCTTGCCACCTCGCAAGTAATTTCCTGGAATCAGAGGTGTAATCGTGATATAAGTACTAGTGACCAATATGGATTTTCTTGACCCCAAAAAACGCAAAGCCCACTCTCGTCGCCTCTTCCTTGGTTACGGTCTAATGACTATCGCTATTGGACTGGGGGCGGTAATATTGCTATATGCTTCATTTGGTTTTGGTGTAGATCGTAGTGGGAATATTTTCCAAAATGGAATCGTATTTTTGGCTTCAACGCCAGATCAGGCTAAAGTAAAGATCACAAACTCTGAGGGTACATTTTCTAAAACTGCAGTTACTAGTGATCGCTTGAATCTTAAGGCAGACAAGTATAATTTTGAGTTTTTAAAAAAGGGTTACAGGCCATGGAAAAGAACAGTCGAGCTTCGCGGTGGAAACGTGGAGAGATTAGTGTACCCACTTTTATTCCCAGACAAACTAATCACAGGTAGAAAAAAACAATATGCCTCTGCGCCTGGTCTAGTTACTCAGTCACCCGACAAAAAATTAATAATAATACAACAACCAGGTACGCTAGGAAGCTTTGATGTTTTTAATTCTGGCAGTTCAATCGAGCAAAAAACTGGGTTCAAACTATCTAGTAGCTTATTCCCAGTTGGCGCAAAGGCTGAAAGACTTGAATTAGTAGAATGGGCAAAAGATAATCGACATTTGCTGGTATCTTACAAATCAGGGGAAACTAAGACTTTTATTCTAATTGATGCCCAAAAACCGAGTTCTAGTATCAACCTCAACAACACTTTTAACCTGTCGCCTCTCGTTGCCGTGCTTAGGGACAAAAAACCAGATAACTTTTACTTCCAGTTGACTGACAATAGACTACTAAGAGGACAGATTAACGATAAAACCCTGAGTCTTGTTGCAAAAAATGTGATCGATTTTGACCACCACGGTAATGACACGATAATGTACGTTAGCAAAAAAAATACCAAAATGGTCAATGTCTTTATAAGACAAAATAATACAGTTCAGCTGCTCAGACAGCTTCCATTAGATAAAGAATATAATCTAGACATTTCATCTTTCAACGGCAAATTATTCGTTGTCGCTGGTGCAAAAAACGATGACAATACTTATGTATACCGAGATCCAGTCAAAGCTTTTTTACGCAAAAAAACTGATACTGAACTAACAACCCGCACCTTAAGACTGAAAAGCGTAGACCAGGTATCATTTTCTGAGAGCAGCCAGTTCATAGCAGCTCAAAGTGGTCAAAATTTTGATGTTTATGACGCAGATCAGGATAGACAGTATCACTATAAAATTACAGACAAAATTGACCCCGGCTCTCAAGTATCCTGGATGGACGGTCATAGATTGGCTTTTGTTTCAAAAAATAAATTGGCCATATTTGACTTCGATGGGATTAATAAGCAAACACTTGTAAGTTCTGGTTCACAATTTCCTGCAATGTTTAGCCCCGACTATAGCCAGTTGTTTGTTGTTTCGCCTATCGCCAAAAGTTCGAATAATAAATCTCAGTTAACTCAGACAAGTCTAGTTGTTGCCAACTGAGTAACTAGAATACTAGGTTTTTGATTCTTTGCCATAAACTTTCGGCATTGCCGGGTACAATTGTCGGCTCTGAAGCGCTTGCCTCCGTTGCTGTGCTGGCTTTGTTCTCTATCGGGTCAGGGCTTATCTGTTCTCCTACAACAACTAGACGGTTCAATGATGTGCCCGGCGGGTCACAGGTTATTAAGGTAGCCGTGGCTGTTTTACTGGTAGGTTTGAGCACAGAAACATCGCTAGGGTTTACAATTTTCTTTTCGAAAACTTTATAGGCATAGCGTACTTTATTCTTGGTAAGGTAAAATGTATCGCCCTTTTCCAATTTGCTCAGTAGTACAAAAGCAAATTTGTATTTGCCCTTATTGAATATGTTATTACTAGAGTGCCCAACAAAAACGCTATTGCCCTTTTGCCCTGGGTCTGGAGTTATTGAATAGTGTACTACCCCTCCCTCTAGGCCTGTTTGAATACTTTTTTCGAATTTATCAGGGTTAGAATTATATGGAATATTATAAACCGTCGGTATTTCAACGTTAATCTTGGGAATAATTACTTCTGACTCGGGGCCAACACTACTGGAATTAGGGTCAACGATTATGGGTGTTGAGCTGACGGTTCTACTGGGAGTAATGAACGGCGCTATAAATCTTTCGTTAAAAAAGCCAAATAACAAAATGAACATAACTAGTGAACCCATGCCGAGGCCGAAGACTACTGAATGAATGTTTTGTTTTCTGGCAGTGTATCTGCGGTTATCTTCTGCTGATCTCAAAATGCGTTTTTTTACATCGGTTACGTTTTTGTGGTTTGGTTTTGGTTCTAGTTCTGGCTGTTTGGTGGCAACTGCAGGCGTTATTTCTGGTCTTTTTTTGGCATGCTCGGCGTAAAATTCTTGCCATACTTCGTGTTTTTCTTTATCGGACAACGCCACATAATATCCATGCCAGGCGGTTTGTATATCAGCCAAAGACTTTCCAGATTTACTGAGACCTAACATATAAGCTTGGTGTTTGGAAATTAAAGGGTCTGTCTGTTTTGTGTATTTTAGTTCTTCTTTGGCAATTGGTTCGGATGCATATAGCTTGTCAAGTTTTGCTCGCGCGATATTGACAGCTGGCTCGGGCCGGCTACTAGTTTTGGGCGTTTTAGCTTGATCTGATTCTGGGCTCATATACTGAAATTATTCTGTTGCACTAACATTGGCACTAACAGAGTAATTATAGTACAATTATCTCTGTTCTGCTATCGCTCAACCCTAACTGGAGTGACGGAATTGGTATAAATTACTTAACATCTCGTGCCGCAGTGATGGAATTGGTAGACATGCGGGACTCAAAATCCCGTGCTCTTCACCGAGCGTGTCGGTTCGACTCCGACCTGCGGCACCAACACATCAAACAAAAAAAGCTGGCCTGGGAACCCTTTCCCGCGGTAATTTAACCAGATTAACTAGATTATTTATACAGCCTGGATGGGCTGGGTTTTTGGGGGTACTAGCTCCATTCGCCCTCTCAGTGTTTCAACACGCGTATATCCAGTGGTACACTCTATTGCTAGGTCGCTGCCCTGTACCAGATGACCGGGTTCAAGCTCTTCCACCCTACCAACAGTTACGAACGATCCCAGCAAGAGACCCGTACATGTTCCGGTAGAATCTTCTACCCCGCCACTCCTTACAACAACTAATGGGTCTGTATCTTCAAATAACCCAAGTACTTCGAGAGTCATGAATTTGGCACTATTAGTTTGACTGTGTATCTTTAGAATAGATCCAGGTAACATATCTGAAGTAAATACTACCTGTTGTATTCTATCTGTAATCCATCCCATATCTTCTCTGCTCATGTTAATGATTATTAAATACTTTGAAACACTATCTGTCAATACTTATTTCGATTGATAGGTTAATTCTGCGTTTGTTCGTGGGCCGCTACTGTTAAAGCTGAGAAAGTTTGAGAAGGGTTTTGTAGTTGCCATACGCTCGCTCCGGCCGCTGTTCTTACGCGCCAAACAGTATCTGTATTTAGCGTTGTGCTAATTTGTCCTGCTACTGCCACGACCAGGTCATCGTTGTGTTTCGTGATAATTGATACTGGCAGTTTTTCAGTAACTTTGTGGAATAACTCGATATTTTTTTGCAATGGTAAACCGTATTTTATGACTTCTTCGCCATTTTTAATGATGTGGGGCCAAGCTTTTTGCAGCTGGGCAAAGCTAGCTACAATTGTTGTGTTGGGCCTAGAAAATAATTTATCCGGGTTAGACGTAAATTGGTCTAGGCAATCCTGGGCGATTGTCAGTGGCCCAGAGTATTTTTGTATAAACTGCTCCAAAACTATTGCAGTCTCGCTATTTCTGCCAACGTCGCCTGCCAATAGAACGTGGTCTGACCACGGTGCCCATTCTAGCCAAACGTCTAATGCGGCACGGGCGAAACTACCACTTTTATTAGTTGGGCCAAATTCGCAGTTTTCTAGTACGCTTCCAATTGTTTTTTTGAGAGCGTCCGGCATCAGAACCTTGGCGACGCCAATCCCAGCTTTTACCGCTGCTTCGTAAGCCTGCCCCGGTGCGCTAAAGTTGAATTTGTTGCCACCAATAATTAACAGTTTTCCTGCCAAGCGTTTGTTTTCTGGTCTGCTCCAAAGCAGGTCAGGAAACAGCGGCTTGTCTTTAGATTGTTTATGCCAATATGTATTTTCCATTGTTGTCCTTTAGGCTATAAATAACGTTCTTCCGTTCGATAACAATATCCCAACTTTTTTCTTTTGCCATGTCGAACAGCTGTTGGTCTGGGTTGAAGGCAATCGGATTGTCGACAACCTCTAAAAATGCAGCATCGCTGGCGCTATCGCCGATTCCGTAGCTATTCACGTAGGTCAAGTTGTGTTTGTCTACCAGATTTTGTAGGGCTTCCTTTTTATCTAGTGATGCCACTGTTTTTGAGCCCGTGAAGCCGTCGCCTACTCTATGGTAGATAGTCCCCACCCAATCGTCAAAATCGTATTGCTGTGCAATGTGTTTTACTAATTCCTGGTGTGATCCAGAAATTGCTAGTAGCACGTAACCTTTGTTTTTTAACGAATCGGCCAACCCGCGGGTATAGTTATAAACTTGTTCTTTGTATTCGCGGGCTACTGCTTCTACCGCAATATCAAAATCTTTGGTACTGAGCCCAGGCAACGAATTCTCGTAGGTACTTATAAGAGTTTTTTCATAATCTTTGAATGCATCCGAGGTCTCTCTGCGTTTCCAAACCATCCTGGCTTGATGCAGGGTTTTATGATCATACTTCCCCAACAGTCCTTCTCTGGCTAGGTGGTCGACAACGGCGTGGTAAAGTTGCCAACGAATCAACGTACCATCGATATCGAAAACCGCAAACCTCTTCATACTCTCTAGACTAGCATAGTTGTTTAAGAAGAGTAAAAATGGTATAAGTATATTTGGATGAAAACAACTGCAATGCTCGAATTTGAAAGATGGTTGCCTGCCGAGCTAGACTATTCAGCTCGAAAAGCAGGATATGATAAAAAGATTGCTAGGGCAAAGTTGCCAGACTCTGACCGAACTAGCATCTATGGATTTCTGGGGACGGAATGGCATAATTTCCAGCTTTTACATCGACAAGGCAAAGATCACGATTCTCAGGGCGGTATGACTGCTCAGCTCCAATTAGCAAAATTCGCCGCAGGATTATTTGACAAATTTGGGCTAGGAATCTGGCTAAAGTCTGGTCACTCTGCAGATGAATTCAGTTTTAGAGCTGCTGCAGAAGCCACTGCACAAATTGTACTTAATGAGCGGCCATGGGAAACTACATTAAGCACTGACCCAGACGAAATACTTCAAACTCCTTTTGAAGAAACTCCTTTTTCTCAAAACGTTTTGTATATCATGCGCGGAATCACCCAGGCTAGTGATCTGCCTCCAGGCGATCGTGACGCAACAGTGAAGAGTTTTAGTGAAGTTGCACTCAGTAGCGGCGGTCTGGCTGTGTGCTGCTATAATGCTTTCGCTAAAGCAAATTTAAGTAATGATCAATTACCTATTCCCATAAGTAGATTGCCTATCACTCTACCGTCAGAATGATTAACATAAGCGCATTAACTTAATTCATATAGTGCTAGCAGGACAGCCAGTGCCGAACCGGCACGACGATCTATTTTCCCCTGGGTCAGCCAACCGTTAAAGCCTGCGGCAGCCCCTGTATTCGGTATACCTGTAACTATTTCCATAGCTTCAGTTAGGTCTTTGCCTGACTTTAGATATTTCACAAATTCTTCTGGTATTGGATAGGCTGGTGCGAAGGCCACCGATGGGTTTTTGGCAGCTTTGGACAATACAGCGGCGCAACCCGCTTCAAACCATTTTTGACCTGATGGTAAGATTACGTTGAATGCTCCACCTTCGATGGCAACTAGATAATTATATTCGTTTCTCTCGCCTAGGGCCCTTAATCGATTGATAGCACCCTCCGCTGTTTCTTTTTGAGTAAGTGGCTGTGCGTTGACGCCACTGTCAACTTCGTTGTCTGATAAAAAAACTTCAAAGTCGGCGTTAGTGAATTGTCTAAAGGCATCCTCGACTGCTAACTTTTTTATCTTATTACGTGATGCAACCAAAATCTTTAGTTTCACACTATGCCTTTATTTCTATGCTGACTGGGCAATGGTCCGAGCCCATGACTTCTGGGTGGATTTCGGCAGATTTTATCTTGTCTTTTATATTGCTACTTACTAGCCAATAATCAATGCGCCAGCCAACATTACGTTCTCGTGCCTTTGCAAAGTGTGTCCACCAGCTATAATGACCATTCCCCTGAGTGAATAAACGAAAGGTATCCAGTAGCCCATTGTCTACGAAATTTTGGAAGCCCTCACGCTCTTCATTGGTAAAACCTCGCTTGCCAATGTTTGGCTTGGGCCTAGCCAGGTCGTCCTCGGTATGAGCAACATTTAGGTCGCCACAAGCAAGTACTGGTTTTTTGGTTTCGAGTTGTTTTATGTAGGCCAAGAATGCCGGGTCCCAATGCTTATGTCGCAGTTGGACTCGGCTGAGGTCATCTTTGGAATTGGGGGTGTAAACAGTTACGACATAAAAATCCTTGAACTCGGCAGTCATCACCCTACCCTCTTTGTTCGGGTCGCCGTATACATCGCCGGTAACTTTGTGTTTTTTGATAATATCTTCTGGGAAACCGTTGATAATCGCCAGAGGTTTTTGTTTTGAAAAAATTGCAGTGCCAGAGTAACCTTTTTTTTCAGCACTGTTCCAGTATTCTTCGTATCCCTCGATGTCAACTTCGGATTGATGTTGCTGGGCTTTTGTTTCTTGCAAGCACAACACATCTGGCTTGTGGGTATCTATGAACTTTTTGAATTCACCTTTATTCCAGACTGCCCGAATCCCGTTTACATTCCAACTATACAATTTCATAACATAAAGTATAGCGATATAACAACGTATCTGCTAGACTTGTCTCTTAGATGAGTACAAAGTACAAACGCATCCTATTGAAGCTATCTGGCGAGCAACTGGCTGGCAATCACGAATACGGAATAGACCCAGAAGTAGCCAAGTATTTGGCTGAGGAAATATCAAAAGTACAACGCCAAGGGGTACAGGTTGTGGTGATAGTCGGTGGCGGCAACATGGTCAGAGGTGAAGAGTTATCAAAGGATAGCAGCATAAAGCGAGTTACGGCTGACCAAATGGGAATGTTGTCCGGCTTAATGAACGCTATGGCATTGACAGATATATTTGAGGCCCACGGTGTCCCCACCCGATGTCTCAGTAATATTTTTGTTGAACAACTGGCAGAAAGCTATTCTTACCGTCTAGCTGAAAAACACCTGGAGAATGATCGAGTTTTGCTTGTCGCTGGAGGTACAGGCCGTCCGTATTCTACGCACGATACAGCGGCTGTTCTAACGGGTCTTGAATTAGATTGTGACATTGTTATTAAGGCTACAAAAGTCGAAGGTGTTTACGACAAAGATCCTGCGAAACATAGCGATGCCAAGCTGCATGATAATTTAACTTTGCAGCATGCCGTCGAAAACCGAGAGATTAAAGTCATGGACCAAGCAGCATTGGGCATGGCAGTAGAGCATGGAATAACAATCGCAGTGTTCGATGCTTCAAAAGAAGATAATCTACTAAAATTAGTTAACGGCGAAAAAATTGGCACAATAATCAGCTAAATTTCCAATGATTCACCTATTTTTAGTGGGTGGTAGTTTTTATTATTCCTTTCTGCGAACGTTTTGAGCCAATTATTTATAGTCCCATGTCCAATTTCATTCAGTAGTCCGTCATGAGTTGGAAATACGAGCTGACAATTCGACTTTTCAAATAATTGAAGAGAGTCGCTAACACGAAACCAAGGTCCTGATTTTGGTACGGCAAGAACTATGAATGGTTTTTGGCACACCGTGAATGAATCGCCTGGATAGTACAATTTGTTATTGACCAGCACGCCAATGTTCTCGACTTGTGGTGTTTTTGGGTCCACCATTTCATGTAACTCACCGAAAAATTCTAAATTGAAAGAATCCGTACTGTATAGTTTCCCCAATTCTGGGACTGTCACAACTCGCCCTTTTAGTTCGCCGGCTATTTCGCTGGTGGCAAAAATTTTTATATTTGGATTCGCACTGATAATGGCTTTGATTTTTTTAGGGTCAAAATGGTCCCCGTGAATGTGAGTAATAATTAAAACGTTAATATTCTCAAAGTCTGCGAAGGATTGGCTTAGTTCACCCGGGTCAATAACAAGGCGATTCGATTCATCAAGAATATCCAGACAAGCATGCTCATATTTTGTTATTTTCATAATCGCATAATAACAAAAAAAGCCAACCTGTTATATTAGTTGTTATGATAAAACCGTTTTTATTTTTGCAGTTGAGGCCAGAGGACGCGCTGGCAGATAATGAATACGAAGCTTTTTTGAGATACGGGAATCTAGAAATGTCTGATACACATCGCATACGTATGGAACAAGACGGACTACCCGAACTTCATCTTGATAATTTTTCTGGAGTTATCGTTGGTGGTAGCCCTTTTTGCTTCAGCGATGAGCCTAGCAAAAAGACTACACGACAAAAAAAATTTGAGCCAGATTTGCAGAAATTGGTCCGCAAAATTATTGATAATGACGTTCCGTTTTTGGGTGCTTGTTATGGGCTGAGCATGTTGGCATTTTGCTTGGGTGGAGATGTGTCAAAAGATAAATATGCAGAGAATGCAGAAGCTGTCACAATCAGGCTAAAAACTGCTGCAAAAACGGATGTTTTGACAAGGGGCTTGCCTGGTTCGTTCAGGGCGTTTGTAGGACACAAGGAGTCATGTCAATCAGTCCCGCCGGGCGCAGTTTTGTTGGCTTCGTCTGACTCTTGTCCTGTGCACATGATTCGTTCTGGCAAAAATGTATACGGTACACAGTTTCACCCAGAGTTAGATTCTGAGGGACTTGGATTGCGGATACTCGCTTACAAAAATCTTGGTTATTTTCCGCCAGAGGATGCTAAAAAACTAGTACATGAAGCTTTGCAAGAAAACGTTTCCGTCCCAATGCAAATCCTAGAAAGATTTATCAAGAAGTATCGAACCGAGATGTGACTGGCGGAGAGAGAGGGATTCGGCAACGTCCCGCTGCCCCGAAACTTCTCTACTGAAAACAAGTTTTCATCGGAAGATTTCCTTGCGAAATGCCACGGGCATTTCTCACCCTCGAATCTCGGGTACGAAACCATCCAGCCAACTCAAAAAGTCGTGTGAGGAACACGACTTCTTAAGTTGGCGGAGAGAGAGGGATTCGAACCCTCGAAGCCCTTACGGACTTACCACCTTTCCAAGATGGCGCACTAGACCACTATGCGACCTCTCCGTATCAGGAGTAGTATATCTGAAAAATGTGCTAAAAACACCTTGATATTATTGACTGTTACAGAGTATATTATATGCAAGGAGGGTTGCTCGTAACGAGCGAACCCTTTTTATTAACTAAAAAATAATTAACTTTTAGGGTGTATGGCATTAATTGAGATAAAAGACGTCAGCAAGTTATACGGCTTTGGGGATGCGGCAACTATTGCCCTCGACGAAGTCGAATTTGTGGTAGAAAAAAACGAGTTTATTGCCATCATGGGCCCCAGCGGTTCTGGCAAATCTACGTTGATGAATATAATTGGACTACTCGATAACCCCAGTCACGGGACATACAAAATCAATGGTCGAATGGCAGCTAGGCTAAAGTCAAAACAACGCGCCAAGATCCGCCGCGACACGGTCGGCTTTGTATTTCAGTCTTTTAATCTTTTACCCCATCTGAATGTGTTAGAAAATGTGGCACTACCTCTTGCATACAAAGGCATTACCCCAGTAAAGCGAATGAAGCGTGCAGCCGAAATAGTTGAGCGAGTGGGGCTAGGTGACAGAGAATACTTTTACCCTTCCCAGCTAAGCGGTGGACAGTTGCAACGAGTAGCTATCGCCCGTGCTCTAATCAACGATCCGACTCTTATAATTGCCGACGAACCAACGGGTAACCTAGACAGCGAGTCTAGTCGTATAGTTATGGAATTGTTAGGTGAAATACACAAGGCTGGCAACACTGTACTGATGGTGACTCATAACCCAGCACTGACTCGCTATGCCACGCGAGTTGTTTACATGCATGACGGGAGCATAATCCACGATGAAGAAAGCGAGTTAGGTGAAATCTCTAAGATACTAAAAAGAAGCATGTACTTTGTGTCAAAAAAGACCGAAGAAGACGAAGCAGCTGGGGTTTCGGCATTAATGAAAACTATCCCCGGCGATCTCGATGATAGTAAAAAAACTACGAAGAAGAAACGTCGCCCTCGTACGACTAAACGCAAAACCAAGATAAAGAGAGCTAAGCCATGAATAAGGGTAATTGGAAACTAGCAATGCAGTCCATCCGCGGCACAAAATGGCGCAGTTTGTTTACCATGCTGGGCATTATTATTGGCGTTGTATCGGTTTTGACAATCCTGGGTTTAGGAGAAGGCGTTAAAAAAGAAGTTGCCAAACAGGTCGAGTCTTATGGCAGTGACTTGATTATTGTAAAACCAGGTGGAGATGCAAAAAAATCTATAACCAGCGGAAAAGCTTTTTCTGGGTTCAATGCAATATCAGCCATGAATGATTCTGATATTGAGGCAATCGAGGGTTCGAAAAACATTCAGGCAGTTGTCCCGCTCGCCAGTGTTAACGGGATTATCGGTTACGATGGCAACACTTACCCTGACGGCACCGTCATTGCTACAACTAGTATTTTCCCAACACTACTGAACCACAAAGTAGAGTTCGGGGAATTCTTTAATGATACAGACGAGGGTCGTAAGTTTGCTGTGATTGGAAAAAATGTTGCGGAACAGGTCTTCAAAGAAAACGTGCCAGTTGGTAAAACTATAGAGTTTCGTGGTGAACGCTACATCGTAAAAGGAGTCATGGAAGAATTTGACACTTCCCCGTTCTCTCCGGGGGGGAATTATAATGACGCAGTGTTCATCCCCTTCACAACGGGGCAGGCAGTCAATGAAGGCGCTTCGACCGTTTTTCAAGTAATAGTTAAGCCCACAGATAAGAAATTAATCGATGAAGTAGAAAAAAATATTTACCAAAACCTACTCGCAAAACACGGTGGGCAGGAAGATTTTAGTGTGTTGAAACAGGAAGAGACTCTAAAGGCTACAAACAGCACACTGGATTTACTGACCAGACTAATTGCACTAGTCGCTGCTATTTCATTATTTGTAGGAGGTATTGGCGTCATGAACGTCATGATTGTTTCTGTTACAGAGCGAACTCACGAGATTGGTGTACGAAAAGCTATCGGGGCAACCGATGGTCAAATATTGGGACAATTTCTAAGTGAAGCTGTTTTACTTAGCGCAGTCGGCGGTTTCCTAGGTGTTCTAATATCGTTTCTTATTTCAATGTTGTTCAGGATTTTTACCGACTTTGTCCCGATAATAACCCCAGGCATGGTACTGGGGGCTTTGCTAATCTCTGTATTTGTTGGCGCCGTGTTTGGCGTTGCCCCCGCAGTGAAGGCTGCAACAAAAGACCCTATTAAAGCACTCCGCCGCGAATAAAAAAACACCCGTTTTGACACGGGTATTCTTATATTTATTTGGAATGTTTGTTAGCGAACTAAACTGATCGTTTTACATCTAGCGCTAAAGCAATCATGATTGGCCCAGTTATTAGAGCGTATAGTCCTAGAATCCAAACAAATGCTACACCACTAGAAGCAGGCTGAAGAAGCATTATTACGCCGACTAATACCGACAAAACCCCACCAATGACTACCATCATTTTGTGTGTAGCTAGGTTGTCTTCTGTTAGCGCCATTACTACTTCAAATACCCCACGCGCAATTAAAGTTAAACCTATAATTAGTATGAAGGTTGCGAAAGTAACAGCAGGATGTCGCACTAAGTAGACTCCTACGCCCAACTGAGCAAAGCCTAGAATCATGCTAAGAAACCAGTTTTGACCTTTCGTTAGGTTCATTAGCGATCCTATTATATTAACCATTCCGCCCACTAGCACATAAATACTAAATAGATACACTAGCGTTACCAGTGTCATACCTGGCCAAAAAATAGCCGCGAAACCAAACAGCACACCAGCAATCCCTTGCACCATCAGTGCTTCCCACATTGGCTTTAATGCGTTTTCACTCATAAAGCATCCTCCTATTAATTGATACTTTAATTATTGAGCCGAATGGCGCATCTGTCAATATGTTGTTATTTATCCTAAGAAACAAACGTCCGGGCTGTTCCGCCTTTACCCGCCCTACCTGTTCTGCCTATTCGGTGAATATATGTATCATAGGTTTGTGGCTGGTCAAAGTTGACAACCAGACTAACATCAGGGATATCTAGCCCTCTTGCTGCTACATCTGTTGCTACCAAGACTTTCACCCGAGCATCTTTAAATGATTTTAACGCACGTTGACGCTGTGATTGAGACTTGTTGCCGTGGATTGCCTCCGCGCTGTGTCCTTTTCTAGTAAGGTCATCAGCTAATCTTTGCACGCCAAATTTTGTTTCACCGAATATTAGAACGCGGTCAAATTGCGGCTCTGCTAAAAGCTTTACTAGTTTTTCTACTTTTTGTTCTTTAGAACCAGATTCGATTATATTCTGGTCAATATGCTCGCTGGTTACTTTGGCTGCGGTAGATATCATCACGGCATTGTTCTGAATTCCATCCAGTAGACGCGTGACTTCGGTTGTCATCGTAGCGCTAAAACAAACGACCTGTTTCTGGTCGGGCATAGCATGCATAATGAACTGCATGTCGGGTAAAAATCCCATGTCTAGCATTTGATCGGCCTCATCGAGTACCAAAGTAGTCGTTTCGTGTAGTTTTAGTTCACCCTGTTCGATAAGATCTTTTAGTCTACCTGGTGTTCCAACGATAATGTTGACACCACGTCGCAATTCGCTTTTTTGTCTATGTATGTTCTCTCCACCAACACAAACTACTGAAAATAGTTTCATGCCTTTGGCAAATTCACGGAATTCGTCGTTGACTTGGTGTGCTAGCTCTCGAGTTGGTGCAATTACAAGGGCGGCGTTACGCTTTTTATTAGTAACAAGTCCATGAATAATTGGTAGCATAAAAGCAGCTGTTTTACCTGTGCCTGTGTTGGCGAGCCCAACTAAATCATTGCCAGCCAATAAAGGTTTGATGACCTTGTCCTGAATCGGCGTAGGGAATTTGTAGCCTTTTGCTTCGATATTTCTAGCTAGCTGTTCGTGAAAATTAAAATCAGCGAAACTGTGCTGCGGGGCTTCTGTTTTTTCTGCGGTTATCGGCACAGCCGTGTTTATAAACCGTCTGCTATCAAGGTTGCTGGGTTTTCTTCGGAATCCACCACGACTACGAGCGCCACTGCTTCGACCGCGTGAGTTAGATTTGTATGATGAGCCGCCACTACGGCGCCCAGAATTTGAATAATTGTTATACAATTTTTTGTATCCTTTTCTATCGTAGTTTAGTCTTTTTGCGAGGAACATCGAGACTACTAGCAATAAAAAAGCATGGACTCAGCGTTCAAAGTTTTACGATTAGCTTATATAATAGCATAAGAATATTTATGAGTCAACTAAATTAATAATGTCGTATTATGGTACTAGTGAAAAATAGTCCAAAGTCGTTCGCAGTAGCCATAAAAAGGTTTTTTCTTAAAAAACGCACTCTATACATATTGTGTGTGTTGCTATTTCTATTTATTATTTCTAATCTGGTAATTTTCTTCGTATATAAAAATCGTACGTACCCTAATACCCGAATTGCGGGCCAAAAATTGGGCAGTGTTCAATTGGATAAAATTGACTCCAAGTTGGACTCTATGATTCTGTTGCCGGACTCAGTGAAAGTTCGTTTTCAGGACCATATAGAAGATATAAAAATGATTAGTCTTGGCATATCAGTAGATAGTGAGAATACTGTAAAAGCGCTATCCGAACGGCATTGGTTGCCTGTCGCAAATTTATTTATCCGACACAATAAATCTGCAGTCATCAAATATAATGACCCGATACTTCAAAAAGAATTGGAAAACCACGCCAAAAGATTAAACAAAAATCCGACTAATGCAGCTCTTGTTGCAAAAAATGGAAACTTTAAGATTAAAAAGTCATCTAAAGGTGTGAAAATCGATATACCTGTCTCAAAAACAGCAATATTAGAGCAAGTTAGTTCAGGAGCAGACAACATAACCCTGGCATCATTGGTGGTCGAGCCAGAGATTACGGAGTCAACACTCGTACCAGAACTGCAGAAACTGCAAAGTTATCAGAAAATTAAAATATCCTACAAGTACAAAAACAGTTCCTGGCAAATTACTTCGTCAGAAATAGCTGGTCTTTATGTATCTAGGGGTAGTTTTATGGTTATTTCTGATGACTTAACGCAAAATCTCATAGAAACCATTGGCGCTAGTTTTGGAATACGAGTTGAAAATGTGGCCCAAATTACGTCGGCAACGAAGAGTGCTATTAAGAGCAAACAAGATTCTGTTCTTACACTAATAGCAGCACCGAAAGCAGTCAGAACATTCACATACTGTACGGCGGTAAAAGGCGTTAGTTCGAGCTATCTGGGCGGTTTAGAGTCAAAACTGCAGTCCGTTTATGGCGATAAACGTGGTTGGTCATTAAATGGTTTGGTGTCATATCGAAAAGTTAGTTCTGGTTGCGATTTCACTGTTTGGCTTTCTGCAGCCAAGCTAATGCCGACTTTTGGCGCTATTTGTGACAGTTCATGGAGCTGCACGGTTTCACCTAATGTCATACTGAATTTCGATAGATGGCAAGGCGCGAGCGCAGCTTGGAATCAAAAAGGAGGTTCTCTGGATGACTACCGAAGCATGGTGATTAACCATGAAACTGGTCACTGGCTTGGGTTCGGCCATGCTTTTTGCGCCGGCTCTGGGCAAAAAGCACCGGTGATGCAACAACAGTCCATTAGTTTACAAGGCTGTAATTTTAACCCATGGCCACTGTCATCAGAGCAATCTACTCTAAAACAAACTTTAGGGATTTAGTCTTATTGTAATGCGGCCGTTAATCTAGCTACACTATCTAGTAGCTCGCTCTTAAGTCCTCGTTTTTTCCATTTTGATAAATTGACTTGTTTCGAGTTCGACAAGTCAATTTTCTGCACTTTCCTAAGATCACTGACAACAGAATTGCTGTAAGTTATTAGAATACATTCTAGATCTAGCTCGAAAGAACGGATGTCCATATTGCTGGATCCGATTACGGCAATATCGTTATCGATGGTCATGTGTTTTGAGTGCAGCAACACTGGCTTTTTATGAAGATAGATTTTGACTCCAGAAGACAACAGCTCTAGATAGTAAGACCGTTGCGCATGCCCAACCATCCATTGATCCATTGCTTCTGAATTGATGATACTAATGTCTACACCCCTGCGTGCGGCTGATGTAACAGCCTCTAAAATTGCATCATTAGGAACAAAATATGGATTTGTTATGACCACTTTTTCTCTGGAGCTATGTATCAGCTGGGCAAAAAGCCGAGCGTTGTTTTCTGTATCATATCCTGGGCCACTGGGTAGTATCTGAGCTAAAACATCACCGGTTTTCTCAGGCAGCGGGCGTTTTTTCGGATTTACGGTATTTGTTAGTTTTTCCCCTGTTTCTGCCATCCAATCACAAGCGAATATAACAGAACATTGCCGTACTATTGGGCCACTTAGGCGTGCCACCAACTCATCATAATAAATATCATCTTTTCGGTGATACGTTCTATCTACCAGATTCTGGGACCCGATATATGCGGTACTATCATCGATGACTACAATCTTGCGGTGGTTCCGTAGATCGGGCCGGTTGTAATGTTTCGGTAATATTCGTACAGGTAACATTAAATGCCAATCCACGCCAATACTAGTTAGTAGTTTTTTCATTTCTTTGCGACGTGGATATGCGCGGTGGCCCATTCCGTCGATTAACAAACGGACTTTAACCCCCCTGTTAACTGCGTTTTCCATAGCATCAAACAATGGTTGGGTTGTCCCGTCTAGAGCTAGAATAAAATACTCTAGATGAACAAATTCTTTTGCGCTGTTGATATGTTTGACGATGTCATCAACAGCTTGATTGTACTCGGGCAATATCTTTACGCCGTTCCCGGCTTTTGCTGGCAGTTTACCTAGGGCTTTGCTCAGCTTTACAATTGGCTCGACTCTTTGTCTTCTGTCTGGGCTTAGAGACGAAACATCAGATTTTATTTCTTTTCCAGCCTGTTCCATTAGTTTGTCGACATTGTTCTGTAATGCGCGTCGTCGTTTCGATAACTTCGGACTGCCGATAAGCAAGAATAAAACTATGCCGAGTCCGGGCAACAAGAAAATCACCAACAGCCAGGCAATTGCCGAGCTAGGCTTTCGTTTTCTGGGAATGTACAGCAAGAAACCAATTCTAATAAGCCAGTCCACCAAAAAAGCCAGCACCCCGAACCACGTCCAGTTTATATTCATTTAATACATACTATAACCTAAATTACTGAAAAATCACAAATCACGACTCTAATATCAAGGGTTTGCCTCAAGTTATTCTCAGGTAGAATGTATACAGTGAGGACAGAATGCGCCTATTAGTAGTAGAAGATGATAATAAGATTGCGGCTGCCATAAAACGCGGCCTTCAGAGACAATCTTATGCTGTCGATGTTGCAAATGATTCTAATAAAGGGTTGGAAATGGCACTTATTGAGCCATATGATTTGGTGATTCTAGACAGGATGTTGCCTGGGGACACCGATGGTATAGGAATATTAAAAAGAATGCGCGATGACAATATTCAAACCCCTGTTTTGCTCCTTACGGCAAAGGATAGTGTTCTCAGCCGAGCCGAAGGCCTAAATGCTGGTGCCGATGATTATCTGGTGAAGCCATTTGCCTTTGTGGAGCTAATCGCACGTGTCCGTGCATTATTGCGTCGTCCGAAGAAAACCTTAGATACGGTACTAACGTACAAAGATGTTAATCTTGATCCAGATAATTTTACTGCAACCAGGGCGGGTCAAAAAATATCGCTTACAGCACAAGAATTTGCACTGTTGGAGTATATGATGCGAAATATCGGCAGAATTCTGAGTAAAGAGCAAATTATGCAAAAAGTTTGGAGCTATGACTCTGACATATTGCCAAACACGGTCGAAGTCTATATTGGCTATCTAAGAAATAAGCTGGATAAATCGTTCGGAGATTTGCCACAGCTAATACACACCAAACGGGGATTTGGCTATTATTTTGGAGATAAGCAATAGTGTTCCATAAAACTTCCCTAAAACTAACCACACTGTATCTATCTATCATTATGGTGATTAGTTTTTTCTTTAGTATTAGTTTATATAATGTTTCAGTTCGTGAGATTGAGCGTGGTTTTATCAGACAAACTGAGCTACTTCGACCAGGTAAACCACCGAAAAGAATTGTTCGTATTCAGGACCTGGGCAAAGAAGCTCAAGAAATTCTGGCAGAAGCCCGAGGGCGGGTTTTAATGCAAATACTGTTTATAAACTTGGTTATTTTTGTTGGCGCCGGCGCCCTCAGTTATTATCTTGCACGCAGAACTATGCAGCCAATCGAGGAATCTCACGAAGCTTTAGAACGATTTACTGCCGATGCAAGTCACGAGTTACGTACGCCTATAACGGCCATGAAAACCGAGATAGAAACGCTATTGTCCGAGCCAAAATTAACTGTCAAGGATGCCCGACAACAGTTTTCAAGCAATTTAGAGGAACTAGACAGATTAACTAGACTGTCTGACGGGCTATTATCCTTGGCTAGAATGAATGATGCAGATATACAAAAAAAGAAGTTGCGCCAAAGGCTTGTCGTACAAGAAGCTATCGATAGAGTCCTGCCGAGGGCAGAGAAAAAACATATCCTGATAGCTAACGAAACCGATGACAAAGCCGTATTATTTGCTGAAAAGACAACACTAGTCGAAGCACTGGTCACAATACTGGATAACGCTTTGAAATACAGCCCCGATAAATCAAAAGTTTTTGTCAGAGGACAATCGAAGAGAACCCATGACGAGATAGCTATCGTTGACCAAGGTTTGGGCATAAAAGCAACAGAATTACCTCACATTTTTGATCGATTTTATAGGGCAGATTCTTCTAGATCGCGTAATTCTCCCGGCGGCTATGGTCTTGGTTTGTCGATAGCAAAAAATATTGTTGACCGTCATAACGGTAGAATTACAGCTAAAAGTACTCCCACAAAAGGCACAATTTTCACTATCCGATTGCCTAGAGTCTAAGCCCTTTTGGGTTGATAATTTAAACCACCGGCTCTTTTCTGGGAACCGGTGGTTTTTTATCGCGCCCTCCTTTGCTTTTTATTGCATATCTTGTGGTGGTGGCCCGTTTTGTTCACTGCCATCACCTCCGTTGTGCATTCTGGGACCGTGGTGGCCCATGAAAACGCCTTTCAGTTTGGCTAGGTCTATGCCCTCTTGTTTTGCCCATGCCTCCATTTCTGCTTTATTTTGCTTTCGTTTAGCTTTGCGCTCCGCTGGAGTCAAATCTTTCATAGATTCGTGTTCGGCTTCTCTTTTCGTATGCAATTCCTCTAGCTTGGCCTCAATGGCTGTTTTCTGCTCGGCCGTTATAGTGCCTTTGTCGACAAGTTTTTGCAACCGTTCGCTTACTTTAGCCTTATGTTCTTCTTGGTGTTCAGCCCTCTCTTCGTCAAAGACTTTTTGTACCTCGTCCTGGTTGAGGTTAAACCTGCTAGCTATTTTATCGACTAAGTCAGAGCGACCATTACCAGTTGTTGCCGCAGAAACTGCACCGAAGCCCGCAAGGCTACTGAGTCCAACCGTACCCAGTACACCGCCAACAATCAGGGATTTTTTAACAATATCTTTAATGATCCAATCCTTTCTACTTTACAATTCCAATATCTTTGCTTTGCTGACGTTACCGTACGCTTTATAAGTTGACGTTTTTTCGACGCCTTCGGCGTATCCTCGGACCACTCAATGTAAAAAATTATGGAATTTATTATGTTCTGCTGCCTTAAGTTTTTCTCAAGGCAACACACAGAGAATACATGGACAACTTGAGATTTAGCTGAATATTTAAACATCTTTAGCAACTGTAAAAGTTTGTATTTTAGGCGCATAATGTTAGCAGGAGAAAGAAATGCCTGTAAAAAATGAGCAAAAGACAAGAGTAAAGCAAGAGCTATTGGCTGCTGGGTTGACGAGTTACGGCTTGTCAAAGGGCGAAGCCAGACATCTGCCAGCTGTGCTACACGAGACAGAACACATCGGTGGTGTGATATACGGTCGGTACAAAAAAAGTAGCTTGATGATAGTCGCCACCAATAAACGGTTGCTTATTATGGATCATAAGTTTCTGTATTCGAGGAACGACGAGCTAGCTTATGATGTTCTCAGCGGTGTTAGTTATAACGATCAGGGTAGATTTGTGGGTATTGTGGTGCACACAAGGCTTGGCGATTATCCATTACGGTTCGTCAACCATGCTTGTGCAGAAAAATTTGTCAGATATGTCGAAAAAAAACGGATAGAGCTTAATAATGGAACGGGCTTACAAAATACTGCTGCTGCAGTTCGGCCTAATAACGCTAGAACTGCTATAAACCAAGAAACAAGAATATTTTTGACGTCTCATAACATCGCAACTTTCTCTACTAGCGATCAGAATGGAAAAGTATCGGGGGCGGTAGTCTACTATGCCCTAGCGCCAGATAGCACATTCTATATAGTCACGAAGTCTCAGACAAAAAAAGCTCAAAATATACTGCGCAATAATCAAGTAGCATTGACTATATACGATGCCAGCCAAATGAAAACAGCTCAAATCCAAGGGCTAGCAGCGGTCGAAACGGATTCTACTAAAACGAAATCATTAATCGATAGATTCGTGCAACCACATATTTACGACAAGAAAATTGCCTGGCCCCCAATTACAAAGATCGCCGCTGGCAATCATGAAGTTATACAAATTACACCAACAGAAGTAAAATTCACCGACTACAAATCCTGAACACTTGAGGGTCACTAGTAATTACAATTGTACATTTCACAATAATTTTCGCTTTGCGGGCATTTCCAGGGTGAGATTTTTTCTTCGATCTATTTGAATTGGTTCGTCTGAGAAGAACTTAGACAGTACCGAATGCATACCTCTTATGCTTGAGATGGGCACGTTTTACGGCTAGGATGTTAACAACTATGACAGTCGGGGCCAATACGGTAGAAAAAAGATTATGTGGCGTTTTTGGTGCTGATTATAAATCACACCAACTTGAGGTTTTGTCCAAGACTGTTCCTTATCTTCATAGTCAAGAAAAAAATGAATTTGATCGTTCGAAAATTGTTAAAGCTGGCCTGATAGGGATTGTTCCTGCCTCGATCGGCTTCCTGGCAGTTGTTCTGTTCGATCGAGTCAGCCCGATATATAGACAAGAGCGGGTTGGCTTTTTGTGTGCTCCAATGAATATCACAAAAGTCCGTACTATGCCACACGAGACCGCCGACGTCGCTAGCAACGGATATGCGGACGAACGAAGAAGTAGTATTGGGCGATTTTTGAGCAAGTTTCGAATTGATGAGTTCCCCCAGTTCTTGAACATATGGCGTGGAGAAATGTCTGTTATTGGTCCTAGAGCATTACTACCTTCTGACTATGAAAATGCTGTTATGCTCGTGGGAAAACGCAAAGTACAAGATTGGCTTCTAGCTCGTACGTCAGCACTCCCAGGGGCGTTTGACGAATTCACAGCAAGGTTTGCTGCAAATCAAATCGAGGGTGATGCCCAGCAACAACTGGAACAAAGGATAGACATGGAGTATGCGTATATTTTTCAGAATGCCTCGCCAGAAGAAGATGCGAGAATCTTTGAGCTTGGTACTGCTATTGCCAGGGAAAAAGTAGAACGAGTGCTAGGGTTGGCCCAGCGACAGGCCTAGTCAGGGTAAATTTTTTGTTGATCATGCTCGAGGGCAAAGCTCGCCAACGCTTCAAGGTGCAAGTCAGGGCTCCATAGTGGCACACTGACCCCGCTGAAGTCTTTCTCGGCATAATCTACGGGTATTGTATCCATTAATAATAACTTTGGTGACTTTTCTTCTGGTATTTGTGCCCATGCTAAATTGCCAGGATTGACCAAATCCATTAGTAGTCCTGTTTCGCAGAAAAGTTCTATCAGCCCGCTTGAAAACAGGCCAAGCTGCCGGACTAAATCTGGTTGTTCGGCGAGCATAGTTTGGTCCATGTGTGGGTCAACCACGCCGTTCGTTACTCTGGTTTGCGATAAATGCACGTAACTTTGTTCTGGAATCCCCTTGAATAATTTGACTTTTCTGCGGTCTATAGTAGTTGGGGGCATAAAATCACCGATGTAAGGTCTAATAGCAAAATCATATTGTTTTAGTCTTTCTGCTAGGTCATGTGAATTTTGTACCTTCCCTGTCAAATATTTATCTACCCTGTTACCATTTGCAATGACTATGGCCTCGGCCCCAACACCTACTAGGTCAAATTCTGGCAGTAAGAGCTTCTCAACAATTTGCCTATAACTGAACCTTGGGAATTTTTGTGCGCTGCGTGAGCCTAAAACCAAAGCAGCTTCGCCAAGATAACCAGCTTTGAATAGCCCTCGGACAGTGGCTTCGGATTGTGACTCGTCACGGAGCCAACGAAGCGCTTCAATCCCGGTTTGGGCTACTGCCATACCTTCTCTTATCATATTGTTAATTATATAATATTTCAGAGAAAAAGATATGACGTATTGATTATTCTTGAAGCATCTGGCATAGTATAAATAAATATGGCTAATTCAACAACTGAAAATACGGCAAATTTAACGGGTTTATTGCCTGATGTTGTTGCTGGAATCGGGGTTGGTCTAGTTGTTGATGTGGTCGGTTTGGAAGGTTGGGTGCATCAAAGTTTAGCTCACCGCAATATCGACTATGCCTCCGCTGTTGCAACCGCATCACGGGCGGCAATGATTGCCACGGGTATGAGTCCCAACAGGGCGGCGCTGAACCACAGGGTACATCACAGAATATCAAATGTTGAGCCGCGAGGGTATCTCGATTCGATAAAAGAGGCTTTTGATTTTACAGGAGGCGACCCTGCGCTGTTAAACGAAGGTGATGAAGTTTTGCTGTTCCCCGGCTATTCGTACGACGGTGACCCGCTGCTACGACAACAATATGACGGTACTCTTGCATTCCGCAAAGACCCCATATTAGAGAAGTTAGCCTCAAAAAGTGTAATTCACCGTGCTATACCAGTTATAGCCACCACAGCTATGATAGGCCTAGCCAACAAATATCTTGGTCGAGATAAACCTTTCACAAGGGCAGCAGTTTTTATGGGGGGCACAATAGTTGGTCTTGGTTCCGTTGTCGGGCTAACTGGTTATGGCGAAGCTCGTAGTGGTAAAGTTGATGGCCAAATGCCAATAAAAGGTTTGCTAAAAGTTAATCTCAATCGCCATCAGGCGCACCATGATAGGCCAGATGATATGATGGCTGGTAGCCGAAGGCGCGATCGGGCCGCCTTTAGGTTATTAAAGAGAGCGGGATTGTTGACAAAGACCCCACCCAATAAGCAAACCGCTTAGTCAACAGCGCCCGCGCCTGAGCCAGGGTATTTATGACAAGGCAGTACATTGTTAGAAATCTGCTATAACTATTTTTTTCATTTTCATCAATTTGGCAAAAGCATTTGGGCGTTTTAGTAGTTCCCTCATTTTTGTTGGGACTACTTGCCAGCTGAGGCCATACTGATCTTTGCACCAACCACATTGTGCGGACTCCGGTGTCATTGACAGTTTCGCCCAATAGTAATCAATCTCTTCCTGGTCTTTGCAGGGTATGGAAAATGACACTGCCTCTGTGAATTTGAACTCTGGACCTGCGTTTATTGCCACAAATTTATTGCCACTTAGATCGAACTCTATAGTTAAAACTTTCCCAGCCAATTGTTCCTGGAAATCAGCCAACCCCTCGTCTTTGCTGTTTGGGTAGTATTCTATCGATACTATTTTACTATCAGGGAAAACCGAAACATAATAATCAACGGCATCCTTAGCATTCCCATTAAACCATAAATTTGGAGTAATATCTTTCATCTGGTCCCCTATTTTAAGTAGTATCTACATAGTAACAAAAACGGGTGTTTCTAATATTTCGTCATCATGATTTAACCTAATCTGGATCGATAATTATCGGCTACAAAACTAGGTCGGTAATTCGATTCCATAAGCTCGGGGCGTTGCCTGGCAGTATTTTAGGCTGCTTAACTGTATCTTCTTCTGATACAGAGTTTGACTCTGGATTTGGGCTTATTTGCTCTCCGTTCACCACTAACCTATTCAAAGACGTTCCTGGTGGATCACAAGTAATTAGTGTCGCCGCAGCCACCTTGGATGTTGTACCTAAAACAGAGGTGTCAGATGGCTTCACTATTTTTTTCTCATAGACTCGATATACATAGCGCTTACGGTTTTTGGTTAGATAAAAAAGATCGCCTTTTTCGAGTTTATTCAGTAACACAAAAGCAAATTTGTATTTCCCTTTATTAAATATATTGTTACTGGAATGACCAACGATAACCACATTACCGTTTTCTCCAGGTTGCTGGGTTGTGCTGTAATGAACCACCCCTTTCTCTAAACCTGCTTGGATTGCTTTTTCATATTTATCCGCATCCGGGTTGAACGGCACTTTATAAACAACTGGTATTTCCACATTGATTTTAGGAATGATTATCTCTGGGTCGGGACCGGCTTTTGTGGACAGAGGGTCTGCGATAATTGGCGTAGAGCTGACTGCCCGGCTGGGGGTTATAAAAGGCGCTATGAAGCGTTCATTGAAAAAACCAAACAGCAATATGATTGTAACTAGGCCACCCATTCCTAAGCCGAAAGCTAATGATTGAAGCTTCTGCTTATTTGTTGTTTTGCGGCTAATTTCTGCCCTATTTTGCATTGCCTGCGCGTCGGGGTTGCCATTTGATGTTGGAACTCCTGGTTGCTGCCTGCCTGTGTCCGCGTATAGAGGTCCATTGTTTTGATTCTTGCCACTTGCAGCATAAAACTCTTGCCAAACCTCATTTTTTTCAATGTCAGAAAGATTTTCATAATACTGGTACCAGGCGGTTTGTATCTCGGCTATTGGTTTGCCCGAATTACTGAGCTGTTGCATATATTGCTGGTGTTTTGACACTGAAGGAGACGATGGGCTAGTTAAATATGGGGCGGGACTAGACTGCAAATCGGGTTGATGGAAGTTCTGAATCTTGGCACGGGCCAGATCGACTGCTTGTTGCGCGCCATACGGGTCGGTAGTGGTGTTTTTTTGTTCTTCGGGTTTCATGAAATGCTTATGCTCAATATGTCAATCAGCATTATATAGGACTTTAGTGATTTTTGGTGTTATTGGGGTTTTGGTTAGTAACGTGACAAACACGGGCCATGCCCCTATCAAGAATAAATTTATAGATTGACAATGTAGTCCTGGTTATGCTTTTATGTATACGTACATATTAAAAATATAAACCTAATAGTTATAAAAAATTGGTAAAAAATGAAAAAGAAAAATACAAGAAAAAACAGAAAACAAAATGATTTTCGTGCGATTGTTTTTATATTAGTAATTGGATTAGTTAGTGGAATATGCACCTGGTTTATTAGCAAGACCTTCACTAATCCCACATCAGAAGCGGAAACTTACTCTTGTGACGTAAGTGTAGTCGGTGGTCCTAGCAATAACGGAATCAAACTATCAGCAGACCAAAAATCGGTTTCGACAACCCTAAATGTTACTGGTACAAACCGCGCATGTAATCGATACGCCACCTTATCAGTATGGAAATCTGCTACAAAAAATGGCCTTCCATTGAAGGATCAAATATTTTTTGGCAATACCACAAAGAAATTATCCGTTGGACGGCACGTGCTTACAGCACAGCTTCCAGAATGTACTTTCTGGCAGGTAGACTTGTTGGGACAAAGACGTCCAAAATCGATCAATGGAGATGCAGACTATAAGTACCCTCACGATATTTTAGTGAACTATAAACTCGGTGGTAAAAAATGCCAACCCGAACCTGTCGATGTCTGCCCTAATTTGGATGGCATGCAAGACACGATTCCTGCTGGTTACATATTTGACGCGGATGGCAATTGTGTCATCGCGACCGGGGATGTCTGCCCTAACATCGATGGAATACAAGACGCTATACCCGACGACATGGTCAAAGATAGCCAAGGAAATTGTGTCCCAATAACTGAAGAAACTGATGTTTGCCCCAACATTGCGGGTATGCAAAACGAAGTTCCAGAAGGCTATACACGTGACGCAGCAGGAAACTGTATCATCAAGACTACTGGCATAGTAGGATCGAGCCCAACACCAACTCCTGAGAGTATTGCTGACACTGGTCCTGGAACGATCACAGCAATTGTTGCGAGCGCTGTCACAATAGGCTCCAGCCTTGTGTACTTCCTCTACATCAGAAGAAGAACAATATAAGAAAGAAATTAAGCTCTCAAGCAAACAAACAACCGACCCTCCAAGGTCGGTTTTTGGTTCAGACTTGTTATTAGGAAATTAAACTAGTCCGGATCCAATACTATGTTGTTAGCTTTTGGCGGTGAATACAGCCTGCCCAGCAACAAGGTCGACGTTTGCCCTCTAATAATTCTGTTACTGTTCGCTCTATATGATTTTTTCTTGTCTCTGGTAATTTGTTTGTTATCGTCCAGCAAATCCACTCATTACGCGCTAGTGGCGTTAGATCATGCCACCTTTCTAGGGCAGATTCATCTGCACTTAGCGCTGTTCCCAAATCTTTCGGCACCGTATGGACTACGCCATTTGCTATATTTGTCTTTGTCATTGTTATATTCTACGCTTTTACTCGAAATGGTATCAAGAGATTAGTACGTTTTTTGTGTCCCCTATACTGTTTATTCATCCCCCAACGCTTATCGGCGGCTTTCTCTAGGGGTGGAATGCCCGTAACGAAACGAAGTAATAAGAATATAGTAACCGGACTTAGCAGCCCAATTGCTCTTTGAGTGTTGTCGAGGGATAAAAATGTTACCAGATATATTCCGACCCAAATTAATATTTCGCCGAAGTAGTTAGGGTGTCGTGAATAGCGCCAAAACCCCCTATCTATCCACTTGTTTTTGTTGGGTATAATTTTGTAAAAACTATATTTTTGAAAGTCTGAAATTGTTTCAATCATTAGACCGAGCAGCCAGATAAACGCCCCAATCATTGATATAAAACTTATAGTGCCGTCTCTCTGGGCTAAAAATAGCACTGGCAACAACAGAAACCACGCTATGACGCCCTGCCCTATCCAAAACTTCATAAATTTGAAAAAGTTTTCTCTAATACCATCAAATCTAGAATCCTTACCTGATTTTCTAATGCGCATAACCAGAAATGTCCCAAGTCGTAGTGCCCAAATAGCCACCATCGCTACTGCTATTTTAAGGATCTTGGATTGGTGATCACTCAACAATAATGCAGAAATAGAAACAGCGATAAAACTGAGCGCATACGCAAAATCTGTTAGTTTGTCCGACTGTCGCCTGTAGGCAACGCAAAATAGCGCCGAGTTAATGAGAAGTACAATCCCTAGACTAGTAATTAGCAGCATGTATTTACTATACTTTTCTTATGCCATTTAATCACTATGCAAAAATAAAACGAATTTTAGATCAGGAATCCGATGGTTGGTTCATCAAAAGGATTAACGAGCCAACCAAAGCAAAAAACTTCAAAGGTGAAACAAAAAGATTCGATCATTACTACCGGATATTTAATATGCAAGGCGACCCGATTAAGTTCTGCAAATTTCAACAAATCGATCGACTGGCACAAATACTCCAAGTGTCTGTTGCGGATCTTCCAATAACCGATTAAACCTATTTATTAGCTATAGATTCTACTATCAGAGGGCAAATTTTAATATGCATGCGTGACTAAACACAATTTATTCATTGAATATAACTTTGCTTAGTATCGAACGGTCTTTGTAGGACGGGCTCATGCTAAGTTTCATAAACTCTTCGCGAGTAAACCATTGCCAACCAGACACGTGGTCTGTTTTTTTGATTGAATCTTTTGGTACTTTAACCCTGAAATATATATTCATGCGTGGGATATTGTTAACAACTGCCCCAATTGTGTGATATGCGATTTCAAAATTTGTATTGATGTCATGTGGTTCTACTCCTAGTTCTTCCTGGAGTTCTCGCAATAGAGCGGTTTCAACACTCTCTCCGTGGTATATGCCTCCGCCAGGAAAGCCCCACCATGTTTCAGGGATTTCTTTTACCAGCAAAACTTTATCGTTCTGGACTATTATAGCTTTGGCCGCTACTCGATATAGACAGTCGTCTATGTTGTTAAGACGTGGATCTATTTGCATGGACTAATTATAACTCATGATTAAAACAGAGCGCGAATTATGCACTCTGTTTTAATGGTGTCGGTTGTTCTAGATTTGGGCAATTATCCAGACAGCGCCAGCTATCGCTAGGATGAATAACCCTAGCCCCACGGGAGACCCCCAACTGAACCATGAGCCCCACGAACGCCAATGTTTCTTGGATTCTTGGTACCATTTCATCTCGTCTTCTTTTGTCATTTTTGACATCTGACGACTCCTTATTTTAAGTAATATAGAGCCTCGTATGCAGGTGTGGGCCAGTGAATAGTTGTTCTTCGAGACAAAGGGCTATCCGTTATCTGGGCTTATCAACATAGTCATTATATCAGAGCAGACAAGTTTCCTCGTGACAAATTACTGCATTTGTTTTTCTTGTGCCGGCGGTAGAGGCTACCATTTCATTAGAGTATAATTTTCGTTCGTTTTGCGACTAGCAATCCCCCAAGCATCAGTAAGGCCGCGATTGCAGAGTAGAATACGGCTGATTGGCCTGTGTTAGACAGACTATCGTCTTTAGTATTTGTTACTTCACTACCTAGTCCGGCAGGGTCTTCTATGGCGCTGTTTGTCAGTCTATCTTCATCAAGTATGCCCCCATCTGTCACGCTATAAGTAAGAACCGCTACTGACCCTCCGCTAATGGTGTTTGGCAATATTGTTGACCCGCTTATAGGTAAGAATTCACCTGTAGTAGTATTGTACTTACGCGGGCTAAAATCAATGCCATCAACACCATAATAGTATTGCGTTACAGTGGTTGTAAGGCCAGGTGCATTGCAACTTGCTGTAAAATCCATCATGCCATTCTCATAATCAAACTCTTCGTCCTGGTTGCCGTCCCAGCCCTCTTGTAGGATATCGATAGCAGTAATAAAGCAGTTATCATTGGCTAGTTCCAGTACGACGTACTTGTTGGTCAGGGGGTTGAGTATAGAGCTAACATTGGCTTGATCGCTATCTGGTGTTCCATCATTGTTGGCATCGCCCCCATTCGGTGCGGCATCCTCAATAGTGTCATTTATGCCATCGTTATCATCATCGACGTTTTCGGTAGTTGTTATTTCGATTCGCGACCAATTACTTGTTCCGTAATCGTTGGTGTAGCGAAACTCTAGATAGTATTCTGTTGATTCCTCAAGTTCACTCACGGTTGCTTCAGCTATGTTGTCATCATCAAGTGTTAAAGTTGTGTAGCTAACATCGCTAGCTTTCTTATATCGGGCTTCCCAGGTTGTTGTGCCCCAGCCGCTAGGCGTCACTTCACACGTGCCAGTTATACTTGAGGTCGTAGAGTCTGGATGCTCACATGTTACTACTGGTGCTTCGAGGGTCGTAAATGACCAGCTGGTTGTATTTGCTATTCCGGCGTATGTGTTCCCTGCTGAGTCTTCCAAAGCAGTCGAAGCTATTTGAATATAGTACCCAGTATCTGCAACAAGTGTAGTGGTGGGGTTAATCGTAATCGTATTGGTGCCAGAGCCAGATACTCGGCTATCGTCTATTGGTATTGTTTCTACCACCGAATCGTCACTGTCTTTATGTATGACTACATTGCCTGTCCCTGCCGTTACAGATGAACTAAAAGATAGTATCAAATCACTGTCTATAGCAACACCCGTGGCGTTATCTGTTGGTGACAGGCCAGACAAGGTTGGTGCTGTAGTGTCAACAACAAATGTTGTCGGCGATGAATAGGC
Source organism: uncultured Candidatus Saccharibacteria bacterium (assembly GCA_964491925.1). Lineage (GTDB taxonomy): Bacteria > Patescibacteriota > Saccharimonadia > Saccharimonadales > JAGQNJ01 > CAYRSA01. The sequence continues at coordinate 28,851 of CAZBGZ010000002.1, read as the reverse complement.
CGAAATGTTGCTTATATCATCTTGGGCGCGTACTTTTACGTACCAAGTACCCTCTGCAAGCGCGCTGGGTGTATAGCTTGTTGTGGCCGAAGAACCTAGACTCCAGTCAGAAAAGTCTTCATCTTGTGACAATAAAATGCCGTACGGTAAACTATAAAGCCCGGCTCCGTCATCCGTTGATCCAGCCCATGAGATTGACGGTGTCGTATCGTTAGTTGGGGTTGATACCGAGGGCGCCCCGGGGACTGTTGGTGCTGTGGTGTCAACGCCAAATGCTACTAGCGCACTGTTAGCGGTTGAGTAACTAGATTCAGCGTCATTTTGGTCTAAAGATTTAACTCGCCAATAGTATTCGCCATCAGAGAGTTCTTGACCCTCTGAACCTACTGCGTAGGTACCTACCCCGCTAGTCCCATCTCCCTCTACTTGCCCAACTACAAAGTTAAATGATCCTTGAGATTTAGTACCAGAGACGTAATTTATGACTGGTGAAGAAAAATCAGCAGTATCATCAACTTGAATCTGATAGCCAACCTCATCAGCGACATCATCATCGTTAATCTCGAATTCGAAAGTTGGAGTTTCGTCGGTCGCCCAATCACCGCTAACAGACCCAGCTGGTCCTAAATTGATAGGTGTATCAGGATTGGCGTTAGGTGGTGCAAAATCCTGCCAGACTAAAAACGGGTAGCCACCGTTGCCTGTGCTTATGTTCCAATAATCATTGTTGCTCGCGTCGTTGTTTGGATTGCTCACGAAGTCCCAGGCGGTAGCTAGGCCGGTAGAGGTTGAAGTGTTTGTAAAAGTGGCTACATCGTTCATTTGCGATGTTGTTTTGCCAGTTCCGGCAGCGCTAGACGCGCGTCCGCTAGTCTCTGTATCCCAAAATGAGTTAGTCACGTTTGATGCTCCCGTGCCAATCAGTCCGCCAATACTCGATCCGCTAGAAGCAACAACAGCACCCTTAGAATAAGAATAAGAAACAGTACTAAAATTGCCTCCAATTAACCCACCGATATATGCTGTGCTCGCAGGCCCAGTAACCGAGCCCGTTGCATACGAGTTAGTAACTCCGCTAGAATTTACGCCAGTCAAGCCACCGCACCACGTGCTAGATACAGTAGTGCAAACTACATTTCCAGTGCTTGATGAGTTGGTGATCGCACAATATGAGTAACCAACGAGTCCACCTGATCGGTTGGTACTACTAATACTGGCCGATGAAGACGAATGAGTGACCGTTCCTCCCCCGATATGGCACCAACCAACAACACCGCCTGTCCCGCCATTGCTCCCGCCTCCGGTGATGGCTCCACTAACGTACACATTCTCTATAGTGCTTGAAGAAGTGTAGTAACCAACAAGGCCTCCTGTTTGCTCGTAGCCTGTTACATTAGCATTGCTCAAAGTTACATTTTTTACTATACCTGACGACACGACACTACCAAATAAACCCACCTTGGATGTCCCGCTGCGATTTATGTAAAGACCCGAAATGGTGTGGCCACCCCCGTCAAATTTGCCATAGAACGATGTGGTTGAGTTGCCAATAGGAGTCCATCCACTCCCGGTGTTGTATGGACTAACATTCAGGTCGATATCGGCTGTCAAAATAAAATACGTACTAGAATAACCACTCCCAATATAACTTGTCATACTGGCAAGTTCAGTTGCGGTGCTAATTTGGTAAGGGTTACCAACCGTGCCCGCACCGCCGCTAAAAGCGTGTGCGCTCGGGGCGTAAACAAACAAAGGTGCCATTACAAAAATTAACACAAACAGAAAATATTTGATTCTACTCTTTATATTGAACACCGCGTTAAAGTCCCTCACGCTTCATATAGCTTATGTCTATTGTACAAAAAACAGATCAAAAATACAATTTTGATAATCTAGTTTTAACCTCTTTGACCACCCTCTTTAAGTTCTAAAAAACTACGTTCCTAGATAGTTTTATTTAATTTGATTGGGCGTTGCAAGCAACTTGCCCAGAATGACGGACGGCATTTCCAGATAATGATTTTTTCGATCATTCGCAGGGAGGTGTTCTTTCTGAACTCCCCCCCACTTATATTTGAGCGAAAATCAAGATCGTACCTGCTAATACAAGTTGGAATAGTCCATGCCCAACCGGCGATCCCCAGCTGAACTATGAGGCCAACGAGCGTTAGTACTTCCTGGACTGCTCGTACCAGCACACCTCTTCATCTTTTGTCTTTTTTGACATCTGACGGACTCCTTATTTTAGTAATAGTGAGTCTCTATCAGGTGTATTAGCCAGTAAATAGTTGTTCTTTGGTATAAAGAGCCACTTGTTAGCATAGTCTCACGAACAAAACAATTACAGCGGATTACTAAACCTAAAATATACGGGTTCGGGCATACAACTTAATAAATTTCTAAGCGATTTCGGTAGTCTCGCACATACTTTCTACGCCCTTACGGAGTTCTTCGCTATCTTCATGACCGTGCTTACTCAAGGCATGTTTCACACCGGCGTCAATCAAATCCTCTTTTTGATTTTCAGGAGCCAGCATTACTAGTTGACAATTACTTTCACTAGGCATCTTGCCACAGTCTGCAACTACCCATTTTCCAGATTTTAGATTTAATTGATTATTAGACATGTTCCCTCCTTAGATTATTAACTTTTATTATACGCTACTGTAGCAATAGCGATTTCTGACCCCTGTAACTTATACCGCTAATACTTGCCTCTTGGTGTTCCGCCCGCCGGAGGAGGATGCCCAGACTAATCTAGCACAAAATAATACTTAATTTGTACATCTTGGTCTTCGCCGCTATCAGTAAGGTGAGTCGTTTTATTAACGAGCTTGTATACCATTTCTGACCCATCTTTAGTCACGATTACTAACTCATCTTTTGTGAGCGGGATGCCACCAGTCCAGTCATACTCACCCTTATAGTCTCCATCTTTGAACACAGCAAGCGTATTTTTCTTAATCATAGTTAAAGTATAACAAAAGAGACCCTCTCAAGCCTCATAACGCTTATGCCCTGGCAGTAACATCTTGTGTAATAAGGGATAAACTTGGCTCTCCAAATTGACGGAAGTTATAACTGCTATAAAGCAGGATTTATGCGTCTAACAAGGTTGTTAGTTTTCGTACAGTATTGCAGTTCCGTATGGTTACTTTTTTATATAGCGGCGTCCCAATAATTTTCGCCAGACCACTTCGGGTGATGTTCTTTCGTTCAACAGACCAAAATATTGCACCAGGAACATACTTTACTCGGTCAATACCAGGCTTGATTGTCAGGCTATCTAGAACACTGGGTGTATCTACATCTTCCCATAAGAACAAACAATCGCATCTCATTTCAGTATCGTTGGTCCATTCTTTTGGCAAGCCTTTTGCAATATGCAGAAAGTCTGCACTTGATACGGTCAGCACATACACATCAAAACCAAAGGTCTGCTTGATGATAGCTTCAATTAAATCATTAACTTTGTCTATTAATTGACTGCTCGACAGTATGACGTTGCCCGAATTTATGTAAGTCTGAACATCTGTGAAGCCACCGTTTTCCAATGACTGCTTCAAGTCTTTCATAATGACTTTATTGTTACCGCCAACATTGATTCCTCTAAGTAACGCTACGTATTTCATCCAATTATCTTACCCCAAAACAGTGACAGAGGTAATATACCTCTGTTATTTTAGTTCTGTATGGCTCTCGGGGGCTTAGGCCGGACATCGCGTTGTGGCAATCCCGCAGGGCACTCCTCCGCCCGTTTGCAAAAATATGTAAACGCATTTTTGCTCCTCTCGCTACACCGAACCGGCAACTAGCATCGACTAACGCCGCTGCGTTGCCTCTCAAGACAGGACCAAGGAGATACAAAAAAGACCATCCGAGGATGATCGTTTTTGTATGGCTCTCTGTGGCGGCGGAAGTTAGAACTATGTGCGTGCAATTTGGATTACTTGCTCAACCACTAGGTGATGCGTCAAGGATGTGGCTTGCTGTCTCTTCATATCAGCCCATTCGTTCCTCATATAGCTTGCGAGCCGTATCGATGTCGCTAAACAGTGGCCTCTCACGTCCTGTATCTTGTAAAACGCGTTCTGCTGCTACGTCAAAGGGTGCTTTTAGCCATAAAACGGGAACACCTGCGGCCAAAAGTGCGTTCCGCCCAGCGTCGGTACTAACTATGCCTCCGCCTGTCGAGACAACCCCTGGGTTTTCACCGAGAATTGTCAAAAGAGATTTTGCTTCAAGAACACGAAACGCAGCCATGTCAGTCTTCACTAGGTCGGGGATGTCAACTCCTGCATTTATCTCCATCCACTCATCAGTATCGTTATACGGGACTTCAAGCACTTTGGCAGACTGTCGGCCAACGGTTGACTTGCCCATCCCCATAAAACCAGTGAGTATCAATTTTTCTCCAGCCATAATAAACAAAAGTACCATTTTCATGGTAGTTTGAAAATTGCTTATGCTTGGCTCCCGGGGCCGGACTCCTTCATTCTCCGCCACCGACAAAATTGTCCTGAAGCAATTGCGGATGCGGACAAGTAAGTAAAACGTGAACAGACCACTAGGCTATTCACGACCAAGGTTCGAGTCACGAGCATCGATGATCAATGAAAAAACCGCAGTCAAACGACTACGGTCCTTTCATGGCTCCCCCTACACACCTCAATCAGCAACCTAAGTTTAGAGTTTGATGTTGACCAAAACTATCTGCAAGATTTAGCGAAACGGCTAAATGTAGGGCGTGCTTTTAATTTTGTAAGTCAGCTTCAAGTTTCTTGAGTGCTATTCTGCGAATTGAAGTAGCGGTTTGTTCTTCGGCATTCATTTCTGACCATGTTTTATTGTAGCCCTTAGGTATAAAGATTGTTTCTGATGGGAAGCCAGTACCACCCTTACGTGGGCTATCTGCAATAGTTCCTTCAATTTCTCCAGAATAGGTTTTTATATTCTTCCCATCGTAATACCCAAACAGTACCATTGCCTTAGCAGAACGGTCGTTGTGAGCATCAAGCCACTTGCACAGACCTTCTGGTCCTATTTCGTCAAAAAACCACTTTATGAATGGTCCGGGGAGCTTACCAAGAGCGTTGAAGGTCATTGCAAAGTCTTCAACTAGCACGGGCTCTTGTACAGCAGAATATGCCCCACGAACTTTATGTTGAACGACTTTCTCTAAATCCAATGACTGCACTTCTTCTAGGTTAACGGCTTTATGTTTAACGTTAGCCGTTAGGTGCATGCTAAGTTGCTTGGCTTTGGTCGGGTTTCCAGTAATAAAAGTAAGCGTCTTTTTCACAGACTTATCATAGCAGATAAGAAAACAGTTGACCCATAAAGGGTTCGAACCTAATAGCACCTTAGATACTTTTCAGAAAAACAAAAGTAGCCCAAAACAAGTTCGGGCTACCTCTATAAATCGTTCAATTGGCTCCCCATACAGGTCACGGAACAATTACAGGGGTCGCGAGACATAAAACGAGACAAATGAGACACCAAAAGCCTTATTTTAAAAGTGTCTCAGTTTTAAGCCAACTCATAGAAAGTGAGGCTCGATATCGAGCCTCACTTGAGTGCGCTAGCCTAGACTTATTTCTTCTTAGATGAGATAGCAATTTTCTTTGGCTCTGGTAGTGGCGTAAGCGGTACACTGACCTTTAGAACGCCATCATCCAGGTGTGCCTCGATCTTCTCGGCATCGGCGCGTTTTGGTAAGGCTATGCGTCGGTAAAAGCTGCTTGAGCTCTCACGAACAACATACTGCTTGCCCTTGTCCTCTTCTTTTTCGTGGCGTTCAGCACTAATTACTAATGCTCCATTCTCAACTTCGATGTTTACATCCTTTTGCTCGAAGTTAGGCAGATGCGCCTCGACAATTAAGTTGTTATCCTTGGTAAATACATCAGTTGTCGGGATGTTCACACCTTTTAGTGGCGACATCCAATCATCTCCAAAGAATTGCTTTTGCAGCGCAGATAATTCTGCAAACGGATCCCACTTTACAAGATTGCTCATACTTTTCTCCTTTCATCATTGTTTAATGGTTTCCAGAGAAGCATAAAAGCTTCTATCTTTAATATAGAAAATTAGCACTCTCATGTCAAGAGTGCTAATTCAATCTATTCTGCGGATTTTGCGTCCTCGGCTGTCCTTCTGGACTTTCGGGATGTGCTTGCCATCTCCAAACTTAAAATCATAGGTTCGAACAAATTTGGGCACGGAATCGTCAATATCGCGCATGGGTATGAATACTCTCAGCAGCGGGTGCATCTCCCCGCTTAGTACGGGCAGGCTGGTTGGCTTGACCTGACCGCTTTTGAGCGTTATTTCTGCCGGTACACTGCCAAGGGTGAGCTTATCGAAATAGACCTGCACGGATTCGCGCATATCCAGCTCCGGCTTCGCGGCTGGCTCCTGCGTTTGTACCGGCTTTGTTGCTACAACCGGAAAGTTGCCGGATTTCATGCGCTGCTGGACCAGCTTGCGTAGTTCTTCTTCGCTTTCATACGCTCTTAGACTTCCTGTCAAAAAACCTAGCCTGTAACTTACGCCTGCGCTCATTACTCGCCAGTTGGTGTCGATAAGCGCTTTCTCGATTGCCTTATGAAGCGTCTTCTTACTTTGATATTCTTCGCGGTCGTCCTTTGTGTCCAGGCAGCTGAACTCCAGTGATACTTCACGACCAATCTGAGGATCGCCGAGTTTGAAATCGCTGTACCCGTTTTTTGCGAAGATTGGCTCGAGCAGCTCCTTCAGCTGGGCAATCTTGAGCTTCTTAACCTGTTTTATGGCATCGAATACATCCACGTGCTCGACTTTATCTTCGGCTTTGGCATGCAGTTCGGCTCTGCGGACCAGGTGCTTCAGTTTCTGCTCGTATTTGAACATCATGTCCTTGTCGAAAACAAAGCGTTTACGGTCGAGTTCCAGGTATGGATCAACAGGTTCCGGCTCTGATCCCGTATCGTTGAGGTCCAGTGTTTCGGTCTTAACATGCCTGCACTTTGTGCAGGTCTCCGTCCAGGTAATTATCCTGTCCTTCTTTGTATGCTTTGAGACGGTTTCGCCTCCGCATTTTTCACACTCATGCTTTGCGCCTTCCCATTCGGTGCCGTCCTGCCACAAAGCCAGTCGTTTGTTGCAGTCCTTGCATTCGAACATGATGAGGATATCGTCATCCTTGTGGCCTTCTCGGCGCATATAATCCTTGCTGATAACTCGCATATCTTTGCCGCAGGAGCGGCAATATGTCCCGCCCGAAATATGAGCCTTGGCCAGGCGATCATCTTTCTTTTCATCATCAGCCATCCATTTCGCAATAGCTGCTTCACGATTTTCCGTACGTGCCGCGGCGGCTGATTCAACAAACCAGAAATAGTACATGCTGTACTGCAGATACCAGCCGGGTAATTTATCCGTCAGCTCTTTCTTCGAGAGCTTCTTTTCCATCATTTGGAAAGTCTTGTTTACGATTCGCTCACCGGAGCGGCATTTTTCTACAGTCGTATCATCGTAGCGCTCTTCATAATACCGGTGGTCTTTGAGATATGTATACACATCTTTATTTTACCTCTTAAACGCCACTAGATATTAACCGTCCTTGGTATGGCTCCGTCAGCAGGGCCGATTAAACCCTCAGCTTCAAGCTTTTCCAGTATTTCCACGGACTTTACATAGCTTATTTTCAAATCCCTTTGCAATAATCCGGCAGATGCCAGCTGCTTGAAACCGATTAATTCTTTTGCCCGGCGGTAAGTTTCGTCAAAAGTACATTTTGACTCGTCGTGACCGCAGTTTTTACAGTTATTACTCATTGCTTAGTTCCTCGAACTTCGCTTTCATAGTTGGATTGCCACGAGTCAGCTTCTTCACTGTTAAATCGTCTGCTTTATTATTAGCGATGCGGTAATGATCTTCTGATTTAAGCAAATTTTCTTTGGTTTTTTGTAATTGCGCGATTGATTTGTCTATATTGGCAACTGCGTCTTGGAACCTTTCGGAGGCCAGGCGATAACTACGGCCAAATGAATCACGAAAATCATTGAGCTGGCTTTCAAAGTTTGTCACGTCTATGTTTTGGGCACGGACTACAGCCAGTTCGTTCTTGTACTTTAAGGAGTTCAAAGCAGCGTTACGTAGAACAGTAATGATCGGGATAAAGAACTGTGGGCGCACCACGTACATCTTTGGATACTTATGCCCAACGTCAACAATCCCGCCGTTATATAGCTCGCTATCAGCTTCGAGGAGAGTGACGAGGACTGCGTATTCACAATTCTTTTTCTTACGATCAGCATCAAGTTTTGCCAGGAAGTCCTCGTTCTTGTGTTTGGTAGCTGTCTCATCGCCTTCGTTTTTCATTTCAAACATGATTGATATGATTTCAGTACCATTTTCGTCAGCTTCTCGGTAGATGTAGTCACCTTTAGTCCCATCGCTCGTATCGTTGTCCTTCTCGAAGTAGGCACTTTGAAATGCAGTCGGTCGAAGGCGGTTAAACTCGTACTCACAGTGTTGCTCTAGCGTCTCGCCAACCATCTTTGTCGACAGTTTTGCCTTCATATCCTTGTAGTAAGCGATCATCTCATCTTTTGACTTCAGTTCAGTTTCGTACTTATCCTTTAAGGACGACTCTAGGAGCTTTGTTTCAGTGTCTTTATTCTGAAGTTTATTGGCAAGGTCATCCTTCTCCCTCTCGATTTTATTCAGAGCCTCAGTAATAGCAAGTTTGCTCTCGGTCTCTTTAGTTTTGAGTTCGTTAGCCAGTTCATCGCGCTCTTTTTCAAGCTTGTTGACCGCCTCATTGAGCGCAATTTTCTTCTCGGCCTCTGCGGCGTCAAGTTTTGACTGAAGTTTGGCTATCTCTGCTTCCTTTTCGGCTGTTAGTGCAGCAATCAGCTTATCGTTTTGAGACCGAAGTTCCTTGAGCTCTGAGTCTCGCTTATGAATATCCTCTTGTAATTCATTCCTGGTCTTTTCTTCTGCTAGCTGCATTGCACTGGTTTTTTCTTTCTCCGCTGCCTCTAGCTTTGATTGTAAGCTAGCTATTTCAGAGTCCTTTTCTGAGGAGAGTTTAGCAAGTAGGGTTTCATTGTTTGAACGCAGCTCAATTAGTTCAGAATCTTTTTTTGCAAGGTCAGTTTGAAGCTCATTCTTTATCTTTTGTTGTGCAAGTTCTACGGCACTGAGCTTTTCCTTCTCTGCAGCTTCAAGCCTCTCATGTAGTGCCTGGTCAAATTCGTGATCACGAACTTGTTTTAAGATATCAGCATAGCCAGCCTCATCAATTTTAAAAGCTTTCTGACAATGTGGGCATTTAATCTCGTTCATCTAATCTCCTCTCATTTTTAGGTGATGGTATTTGTCGTACTGTTCAATTGTGGTCATCAAAAATTTAGCAGACTCATGAATCTCAGATGGGTTTTTCGGGTGATTGGCTTTGTGGGACAGGATATTACAGACGGATAACAGCTGGTTTAGCTTCTGCTTTTTGGTGTTTGACAGTTTTGATAGTTCTTCTCCAAATAACGCTTTGGCAATGTCGTCATTGTGACTGGCGGTTGCGAAATCAACGTTAACACGGAACTTAACATATTCTTCGAGAACCCGGCGCATAGTATTGGGCATGTGTAGCGCCACCCCATCCGTTACGTTGCCTGCGTCAGTCTGTCTAAAAATATCAACCTCTCTGTATAGCATTATGTAAGGTTTGAGCAGCTTGCCATTGCTAACCACGTGGACATTACTGATGCCGGATTCTTTTCTTATCTCAAACAGTGACGTCTTCTCGTGGTTGCGGCCATACGCCAGATTGCAAAAGTCATCCCATGAATGTGTCAGTACGAAAACCTGTATTGCAGTTTGGTCAAGGATGGATCGCACCAGTTCGGTTATGTAGAATTTATTGTTATCGTCCAAGCTGGAAATGGGGTCGTCAATAACAATCAACTGAATATTGTCCCTAAATGTGCCATAAGCGTCACCCATCATCTCGTAGTAGAAGTAGATAAGCGACAGAAGGTTGCGCTCACCATCGCTGATGTCGTCCAGTTTTAGTGCAGTTCCGTCGCTGTGTCGTAGGACGTATAACTTACCTTCTGGCACCATGGCAAAGTTGAGATTCAGGTCTTTCATCACAGCAGTCAAGTAAGTGGCGAAGTCGGCAAGATCTGATTTTTGTCCCAACAGATGTTCGTTCTCATCCTTAAGCTTTATCTGGTCATCAGCCAGATTCTTTATCTGCTCATCACAGGCACCTATCTTGTCGAGGTTATCGGTAATGGATTCAGTGTTCTTTATTTCCAGACCAATCGCACCCTTCACGAGTGTCTCTAGCCGGTTTATTTTATCGAGCAGGTTTTGTGAACCTCGCTTCTTGGCAGCTTCCAGCGCACTGACGGCATCGGCTATATTTTGGATGGCAGTCGGCAATACGTTATCGTTGAGAGTTAGGCTGGTTTCCATGTGTTTGGTTTTCTGACCGACCGATTCATCAATGACCGCAGCTAGTTGCGTAGCGCCGAGCGATACGTCGTCAAACTTAATATCAGTATCGGTTAAGCCGAGCGCTTGCTTATATATGTCTTTGGCGTTGGCAAGATTTTGCGCTAACTCACGAAGCTCATCCAAGACTTTTTTATAGCCATCCAAAGTAACCGTTGCCTTGTGTTTCTCGTCATTTAGGTAAGCGTCGACTCTTTTCTTGATTGACTCGATGTCAATGTTCGAACCACAAAACTCGCATCGTTCCTTACTCTCGTGTATGTGCAAACCGCTTTGGAGCCAGCTGACAACTTCATGCTCCGGCACCTCAACACTCTTGTATTCTGTCGAAAGTATCGTCGCCAAGTTGCTTGCTATGTCTTCGTCAAGCGCTGGCATAACGGGTATTGTCAGCAAGTTAAGCTGTTCGCTCTCAGCTGAAAAATCAGCATTACCGGTAATAGCATTGTAATCTTCGTCGGGGAAAAGCTTGTGGGCATCGTCGTAATCTTTGATCCACAATGATACTTTTTCCTGTATGGTTTTATTTTCGGGCTTGTTGTTAATCTTCTTATTTTTATCCTTGCGGCGTTTAACGATTTCCTTGATTAGCTTTTCGGTTTCATCAATGAGTCTTTGCTTTTCCGTTGTTTGTTTCTGGGAGTCTCCTTTAAATCCTTCGATTTTCTGATTATTGGCAGCTATCTTTTTCTCGATATTGACGTCTTTCTTACCAAAATTTGATACAACGCCACGTATTCCCGATCTATCTTCTAGCATCATGGTGCCGTCGACATATTTACCGCCAAAGAAACGAGCGGTTGTTACGTCACTATCTTTCAGATAAGTCTTTGCTACGATATTAGCGAATGAACTTTTGCCAGCTCCGTTGTGTCCAAAGACAATGTTTACCTGATTAAAGTTGGTGCTAGATAGGTTAGACCCATCTTTCCAACACTTATATTTTTGGTAATCAGTAATAGTAGTAATCATTCCGCAACCACTGCCTTCTTCATAAACTCCACAATATCGGGGTCAACGATTACATCATCACGCTTGATAGGTGCGTTCAAATAAAGACCGCTCAGCGTCACACAGCGGCTGAGAGCAACGTATGTTTGACCATGAGCGAATGCCCCGTCGCTTAAATCCACCGCGACAGATTGGTAGGTCTGGCCTTGTGATTTGTGGATGGTAATTGCCCACGCAAGACGGATTGGTAACTGTGTGAAAGTACTTAAGGTTTCTTTTGTTAGCTTGCGTTCTTCGTGGTCGTAAGTATAGCGGATTTTGCTCCACGTGGCAGGCGTGACGGTATGCTCCACACCATCTATATTGACTCGCACAACGTCGTCGCTCAGTCGTGTGATGATGCCGAGCGTTCCGTTTACCCAACGCCGCTGATATTCAGTATCGTTCCGCAACATCATAACCTGAGCACCGACTTTTAGCTTCAGTTTCTTCTCGGTTGGATAGTAACCTTCAGTGATGTCGCCGGATATCTCGGCTTCATAGGTCTTCTCCGCGCCAGGCAGCTCGGCTAGCTCGCGATGGTTTATGGCGGTAACTGTAGCGTTATGTCCGGCCAAAGTTACAAAGCCGGTATCGGGTTTCGCAATGCCTGTGCGGATGTTAAGGGATTTTAGCTGAGCCTCGGTGACTTTACCGTGTCGCAGGGAATTCAATATCTCTCGGAACTCAGGGTCATCTTTTTGGCGGAAGTTGTGGTTCAGCTCGTATATATTCAGGCCAGTATCTTGGATGGCCGGGGCGTTAAAGAAGTAATAGCCGCCATAGGTGTGCTTGAGATAGCGGTCTAACTGACCATCGGCAACCACAGGCGGCAGCTGGTATAAATCACCAAAGAAGACCATCTGTACGCCGCCAAATGGCTCATGATTGTTCCGCGCCACCTGTAGTTTACGGCTGATAGCTTCCATAAGGTCTACGCGTACCATGGATATTTCATCTATTACTACAGTATCAATATTGCGCAGAATCTCGCGTAGCCGATAACCGACCCGCAACACATCATCACTATTTGGGTCTATGTCGTTGGGCGGAAAGCCGAAAAATGAGTGGATGGTTTGGCCGCCAACATTCAGTGCCGCAACGCCGGTTGGTGCGACCACAACCACGCGCTTGCCACTATTCTCTACAAAGTATTGCAGCAATACAGATTTGCCCGTACCGGCCTTGCCGGTGATGTAGTAGTTGTCATTGGTTGTTTCCAGCAGGTTAAAGATTTTGTCCTGCTCATCACTTAAGCGGACCTTGGATACATCCGTTTGTTTGACGTTAAGCTTTGGCTTGGTAATCGGCTTGGACTGTGGGGCTGGCGGCGTGTAGGACTGTTTGGGCTGTGAGAGACTGGAGCGGTTACCGCTTGACTGACCGGCAAGGTAAGCAACGGCCGCGACTACACCAATAATGATTAACCATTCCATGTGCTCACTGTTCCTTAGCTCCAAAATGCAGTCTTGGTAAGTTATTAACAATGTCTACGGTTTGCACGCTTACATTGATAACGCTCAGCAGCAGATCTAATATGTAACGTGGGTTGCCGGTTTCTTTTGCCCAATCGTTCGGGTCGTTGACGATACCGCTTGCTTTGTCGATTTTGATTTGATAGCGGTCGAGTATCCACTCTACGGCACTTTTGCCGTTTACGATGTATTCGTAGGCATGGTCGGGAATGTTCTCGATAGTTATTTGAGCGTTATACAGAATCTTGGTTTTGTCGTCCTTACCAGCGAACCGCAACTTCTCTACGTGATAGTTGTTGTGTTGTGTGCCCCTAACTTTAATGCCTTCGTATGGCGCTACATCCTCGTAATTTATGTGCAGATTAGCAAGCTGACGACCGGCTTTGCTAAATGCCCAAAAGTCATCAGCTTTTTCGACAAGTGGCAATCGTGGCAAAGTCTTCTTGAGATCGTTGGCAAACTCACGCCGATAGTCCGGGCTATGCAACAATCCGTACACGTAGTAAAAGATATCCTCTTTATTTACGTCGTTGCCATACTGGTTAGCGGATTGCTTCAGTATAAAGTCGCTAATTCCATCGTAGCGAACGTAACCGCTATTGTTGCTATCAAACAGTGATGGCTCAGATTGCTTGGTCTCTTCGTAGTAGTATAGGGGCAAGCTCTGCTCTTTCTCTATGGTATCCAAGCCGGTTATTTGATTGGTCATGAGCGCTGTGAATGGTTTGCTGGAGCCTGGACCGGTAACCGCTATCAACAGGTTTTCGTGATCTGGCGTTGGGAATAGCTTTTGACTAATGCCAGGGCTTTCAATAAACGGTTTGTCAAAATATAATTTCTGCTTGTTGAATGGCCTGTAAACACCGGTTGTTAGCGTGTTGCCCTTGTAACTATGACTAAGCCCTTTCTTGACATCATTTCTTAAGGATCGTGTCCAGCTAATCTCGTGCGGGTTGGCATCGACCCAATCTTCCACCTTCAGGGTTTTACTCTTGCTGCTTGCTTGAATGAATCCTTTTTGTTGCTGGTTATAGAACTCAATCGTCCGCTTCATATTCTCGGCTAGCTTGTTGGCGGAATAGTTATATACCCAGGCATCGCGGTTGGTGGAAACACCAATGGCGTTAGTCACAAAGAATGATTGACTCAGGATATTGAATTTTTTATCCGGCGCAGCGGATGTGAGTGTACTGAATAGGTCGTTGCGGTGGCCGAGCCAGTCGCCGTGTTTGTTAGGCGACAAATGAGTCCAGTTTAGTGACGGACTATCTACGCTACCAAAATCTTTGATGATTGCCAGCTTTTGTTCTCGGCTAAGATAGTCGCCGATATCGTGGTAGTAGATCTCGGCTTCTTCACGCGAGTTATCAGGGTTTTTGACAAGTAGGGTTACGGCGATTTTAGATCGAGAGCCGGAACCAAAAATCTTACCACCCTCTCTGCGTGACAGATCACCTTGTGTTCGTTGGTCGCCGCGTAGATCGAATGTGTAAATAAGGTCAAAGTCTTTGACTAGGTTCTTTCTAAAGCCATCGAGACTATTGCCGGATAGCCACTTGCCATTGGAAACAAAGCAGATAATACCGCCGTCTTTACTTAGCCTATCGGTGCTCCAGCGAAATGCTTTAATGTAGGGATCATAGAGCGATTTGCTGAGTCCGGCGCTGGAGTCAGCTGCATATGTCCGACTAATGCTGTTGTCGAGCTTTGGATACTTCTGATTCTGTGCGTTATCGTTGGCCGACTTCTGCCCGATAGAATACGGTGGATTGCCAATGATGACGCGCAGTGGTGACTTCTTTTGGCGCTGCAAACGCTCGGAGTTTTCAGCTAGAGCTTCGCTGAATAACTTGGTGTTGTCATCCTCTTCACTTAGCTGGAACGTGTCGGTTAGCACAATGCCTTCAAAGCTGTCATACGCGTCTTTTTCGAGCAGATCGTGATATGCGTTCTCAATGTTTACTGCTGCGATGTAGTAGGCCAGCAATACAATTTCGTTAGCGAATATCTCGCGACGGTATTTACGCTCCAGGTCACTGTGTTTGATAACGCCACTTTGCAGTAGCCGCGTAATAAATGAACCAGTGCCGGTAAACGGATCGAGGATATTTACATTTTCATCGCTAAGGCTGCGACCAAATTCTTTTTGCAGCACATCGTTTACGGAGTGAATGATAAAGTCTACGACCTCGATTGGTGTGTACACGATGCCAAGTTGCTCAACCATCTTCGGGAACGCGGTCTTAAAGAACTTATCGTATAACTCCACGATAATGCGCTGCTTGCCTTCGGCGTTGTCTATACCTTCGGCGCGTTTGCGGACGGATTTGTAAAAACCCTCCAGCAACTCGGCATCTACTTCTTCTATGGCTTGCGCCTCAATCGCATCAAGCGCCTTTTGCATTGATACTGAAACAGCGTTGTTCTGCACGAACGAGTAGCCTTCGAACAGCGCCTCGAACACCGGCTTGGTGATGATGTGTTGCGAAAGCATCTCTATGGCTTGCTGCTCGGTAATTGACGGGTTAATGTTCTTACGCAGACCTCGCACGAACTCGCGGAAAGCCATGTGCGCGGTATCATCTTCCTCAACTATTTTGGTAATTCGTTCTATCTGGCGCTCAGCGATGTCGGCTACGCTTCGTGCCCAGTTTTCCCAGTATTGGCGATCGCCTACTTTCTGCACCATCTTGGCATAGATAGCGTTTTGTATTTCCTCGAAACGCAGGGGCAACTGCTGAGCTTTAGCGAGTGCCTGTTTATCACCATCTGCGTCATTGAACGGATCGCCGTCTCCGTCCGGATCAGGGCGACCGACGAGGATTTGTTCTGGCCGGTTTTTGTTTAAGTCAATCTTGTTAACAATGGCATTAAACCGGTCATCATGAGCACGGAGTGCGTTCAATACTGTCCACACTACCTTGTAACGTTCGTTGTCGCCCAGCGCATCTTCTGGCTTTACATCAGTTGGTACGACGATCGGGATAATAATGTAGCCGTATTGCTTACCAGGGCTTTTACGCATGACGCGGCCAACCGATTGCACTACGTCTACCTGCGAGTTGCGAGCGGATAGGAACATCACAGCATCCAGTGATGGTACATCCACGCCTTCGCTCAAGCACCGGACATTGGTTAGTACACGCGCTTCATGACTGTCTTCCGGTTCGGCTTTGAGCCATGACATCAGCTGGTCTCGCTCGGTAGCCGACATACTACCGTCGATGTGCTTAGAGCGTAGATTGACCAGCGTTTCCTGCTTAAGTGCTGGCACTGATTTTGCATAAGTATCACCAATTTGATTGAGTGAATCAGTAATTTTTTTAGATGTCTTGATATTCGGAGTAAAAGCTACTGCACGGCGCATAGGGTCAGGGTCATTTATGTGTAGCGTGCCGTTATCGCCTAGGATTTGTTTACTCATGGCATTGATACAGCCAATGAGCTTTGTTGCATCGTCCACACCGATTTCATGCTCTGGATTTTGAATAATGTTTTGGATTTCGGGTGTGACATCGTTTTCAGATAAGGTAAGAATCAAGACTTTATAGTCGGAAAGCAAGTCCCGTTCGACTGCCTCGCCAAAGCCTATGCGATAGATTTCTTTGCCGTACAAGGATTCATCGTCCATTGAAGCGAGTACTGCGGACTGTTCCTCAGCTTTGCGCTTGGATTCCTCACCGTAAAGACGCGGTGTGGCGGTCATGTAAATGCGCTTGTCGGCGTGCAGGAAACTATTGTCGTGAACTTTTACAAATGCAGATTCATCATTGCCAGCTAACGTTACACCGGTAGTGCGGTGAGCTTCATCGCAAACTATGAGATCAAACTTTTGGTATTTACTCCCGATGCCCTCTAGGCGCTTCTGCGTTTTGGATATGACATCTATGGACTGGTAGGTAGAGAATACAACAGTCATACCTTTTTTGTTGGTAAGCTCGAAATATTCGAATTGTTTGAGGATAGAATTGACGTTCGTTGATGCTGGTACTGCGAGATCAACAACGCTGAAAGTTTCGGCATCTTCGTTCTTCTTTTTCTCTTTGGTAATTTCGGAATCAGAGCAAATGGCGATAGCATTGATTTCTTCGTGAGAATCCGCCGTCCATTCACGTAATGTCTGGCCAAGCAGTGCTATGGATGGTACTAGGAACAGAACTGTACCAGTATGATTTGTGATCTCCTCGGCAATCCGGAGCGAGGTAAACGTCTTACCAGTACCACAGGCCATGATGAGCTTTCCTCGACTACCGCCAGCAGCGAAATAATCCACAGTCTTTGTCAGCGCTTCCTTCTGGTGGAAACGTAACTGCTTCTTGGCGGTACGCGCCTTCTCCCCGAAGATGCCTTCGTCTATTTTGCCCCAGTCTACTGGTGCTTCCTGAAGATCAGACAGGTTAATGCGAGTTACTGGTGGATCTTGGTTCTGTAGTGTTTCGTTGGCTTTAGTTGACCAGTTATTAGTAGTAGAAACCCAGACACGCCGAGCAAACTTGATACGTTCACCCTTATTGTCTTCAAAGCTCCTGCCGGAGGTCGAGAGAAATGTATCAACTTCCTCTTTGCTAATGCGCGATTCCTCTTGGTAGCATTTGCACTGGATAGCCCAGTACTCTCCTTCGGTGGTTTGTGCCACTAAATCTATGCCAATGTCATGGCTGCCAAAATCTTTGCGGTATGGGAAATCGCTCCATAGCCAGATCTTAGCCAGATGTGTGTATTTTGGATCGGTGTAGAGGTATGCTTGAATCAGCCGTTCGAAACGGTCGCCCTTATCACGTTCTGAGTATGAAATAGCGCGGTATTTGTTAAGAACTTTACTGAATGACATATTAGACAACATTATAGCTCAAAAACAGATACAAATCACCTTATAAATTAGTTTGACTTGCTAAGTAGGAAGTACGGTTATAAAATAAAAGGGTTAACAATTTAACACCCACATAATTCCATATCGGGATCAGAAAAAGGCTGTTTGCGAAAGCATAGAAAGAAAGCCGATCGTGAGGAATTGATTACAAGCACTTCTTAGAGTGTCCTGTAGTTAATTCTTTGTGATCGGTTTTTTAGTTACCGAAACATGAAGGGTTTGTGGTTATTACCAAATAACTACAAAGGAGGAAGTCATGAGTACTTCAACCCCTGACAATAAACTTAATGTGGAGCTGGTCAAAGTGTCCCAGCTCAAGACTGCTGCTTACAATCCGCGCAAGTGGAGCGAGGAAGCAATTGCCGGACTGACGGCCAGCATCAAACAGTTCGGCCTGGTCGACCCGATTCTCGTCAATAGCGCCGACAACCGCCGTAATGTGGTGATCGGTGGGCACTTTCGCCTAAAGGTAGCGAAGGATCTAGCCTACAAAGAGGTGCCGGTTGTATACATCAGTATTCCGGATGAGGCTAAAGAGAAAGAACTGAACCTGCGACTCAACCGGAACCTCGGTGACTGGGACTACGAGCTGCTGGCGGGATTTGACGAGGCTCTGTTGACTGATGTCGGCTTCGACAGTGAGGAGATTGACGAAATCTTTGATATGGTCGCTGACGAGCCGGAGAATTTCGACTTGGAAAAAGAGCTGCAAAAGCTGGGTATTAAAAAGAAGACTGTCCAGAAAGGTGACGTGTACCAGCTGGGTGATTCACGGCTGATGTGCGGCGACAGCACTGTGGCGGGGGACTTTGACAAGCTGATGAATGGTGAGCAGGCTGACATGTGCCTGACTGATCCGCCCTACATTCTGGATTATCTGCATGCCAAACGTGGTGGTAAGCCGACCACCGGCTTCGGCGCCAAAAAGAACCGCCGGTATCTGGAGACTGACGTGTTGCCACCAGACTTCACCGAGAAATGGATGGCTAACGTCGCCCGCTATGCCAAGGCAGACTACTCAATAATCGTGTACGAAAACTGGAAGAACCTCAGAATCATCTGGGGTGAAATGGAAAAGTACTGGAAGGTCAAGAATATGATCGTCTGGCATCTTCCGAATCGCCATCAGGGCTTCAGTGCCAAATACAAGTTTTTCAGCAAACATGATATCGCCGTTGTCGGCGGCACCGGCACAGTGCCCTATAATCATGACTCTGAATCAGACGGACTGCAGGAGGAGTATGAGACGGCACTTTACGCTATCAGTGGCAAGCCGCAGTGGGAGGGTTACAAAGGCGGCAAAAAATACCAGCCGACAGATTTCATAGAATTTCAGGCCAGTGATGAGAAGCATTCCGGCCAAGGTGTTGTTTTCGGCACTAAACCAATTGAGATACTGATTCCATACATTAAGGTGCTGACAAAACGCGGCGATCTGGTTGTTGAGCCATTCTGTGGGAGTGGCAGTACCCTGATTGCAGCCACGAAGCTAAAGCGTCGTTGTTACATCATGGAGAAATCCCCTATATACGCGGAGGTGGCGCTGAAGCGCTGGGAAAATCTGACCGGTCAGAAGCGGGTGAAGCTATGAGTCGTAACCAGGACAAAGACAAGCAGCTGCTACTGACGCAGCTGGCGAAAACGCCCATCGTGGAGGCGGCCTGTAAGCATGTCGGGCTGCCGCGATCCACGTATTATCGCTGGCGCAAGGAGGATGAGTCGTTTGCAGATGCCTGTGACGAAACGATTGAGCTGAGCATCTGCAGAATTAATGATCTGGCCGAGTCTCAACTCATAAACGCTATCAAAGACCAGAATATGTCTGCAATAACTTTCTGGCTGAAGCATCATCATCACCGCTATCGCAACCGGCTGGAGGTGGACGCTCGCATTCAGACGGTGCAGCAGGAGCTGACGCCAGACCAGGTAGAACTGGTCGGCAAAGCCCTGCAACTGGCGGGTATCAGTCAGCTGCCGGAGGAACAGGACAATGCTGAATAAAGACCTGCTGGAACGGCTGTATACAGACCGTCAGGTCAGAACTGAGGTGACCGCAAACAGTCATCTCTACTTCTTTGCTACATACTTCTCGAACTACATGGAATACGAGATATCCGATCTGCACCGGGAACTGTTCTCTATTACCGAACAGGATGAGACGCCGCTGGCGGTAGTGATGGCTTTCCGCGGCTCAGCCAAGTCAACCATCATCACCATGTCCTACCCTATCTGGGCGATTGTCGGCCGTCAGCAGAAAAAGTTTGTAGTCATTGCCAGTCAGACGCAGTATCAAGCGCGCGTCCATCTAACCAATATCAAGCGGGAGCTGGAAAGTAATGAACTGCTGGCTAATGACCTCGGGCCGTTCACAGAACAGCGTGAGGAATGGGGTTCGACTTCATTATATATACCGAAATATAATGCCCGTATCACAGCTATATCAACTGAGCAGAGCGTACGTGGAATCCGTCACGGCGCCAAACGACCGGACCTTATCATTTCGGACGATGTTGAAGATGTGCAGTCAGTTAAAACCCGGGAGGGTCGACAGAAAACCTTTGACTGGTATACGGGTGAAATAATCCCCGCCGGCGATACTTACACCAAACGTATCGTGGTTGGCAACCTACTCCACGAAGACTCACTGCTGATGCGCCTGAAGTCACTGATTCAACGTGATGAAATTGATGGCACCTTCACTGAATGGCCGATAGTCAGGAACGGCGTGAGCACGTGGCCGGGTAAGTTTCCGGACATGGCGGCGGTTAAGAAAATGGAACGTAGTGTGGCCAGTCGAATCGCCTGGGAGCGTGAGTACATGCTGAATCTGGTGACAGATGATGATCAGATCATTTCGCATGACATGATTCACTACTATGATGAGCTGCCTGAACTGCTGCGCGGTCAGTATAGCCGAATCATTATAGGTGTTGACCTGGCAATATCCGAGAATGATAAAGCCGATTTTACAGCCATACTGGTGATATATATCCGTGGTAGCGGTGAGAATCAGCGTATGTATATTCAGCCTAATATCGTCAATAAACGCATGTCGTTCCCCGCTACAGTGGAGCAGCTCAAATCAATGAGTGACTTTTACCGATACCCCAAGCTGTATATTGAGCAGACAGCCTATCAGGCTGCGGTAGTCCAGCAGCTGACAGCCGACGGCCTGGATGTCGCGGGTGTGACGCCGCATTCCGATAAACGCTCACGCCTTAATATGATTGCCGACAGAATCCAGCGCGGCACAATTCTGTTTCCGAGAAATGGTGCCGAGCAGCTAATCACGCAGCTGGTACACTTTGGTGTCGAAAAGCACGATGACCTGGTGGATGCGCTGACGACAGCTGTTCTGGAGTTTATTCGTGATGATCGACGTGGCGGTACGGTGCGAATCGGCACATGGGAGGAGCTATTCAGCGGACCGAATCCGTTCCGGCGCGGACGGTCATCCCATAGCGGCCGCGACTACTGGTCGCGCCGTCTGGATGACTGGGAGGAAGCTACTTCCGGGGCGTGGGATTAACTTCTTGTTACTACTGGCTTTAATCTGATGGCGGCGGTACAATGGACATGTCTAGGATTCAAACAATTAGTTACGTGACCAGTCACGTAGTTGTGCCGATAAATGGGCAGCTACGTAAAAAAGAATAGGCATAACTGCTTGTTTGGGTCCTAGACAGTCCAGCGTGGCTGTCCTTTTATATACAGGCATCGGCGCATGGACCTAACATGGAGGAACGCCGATGTCACTCATCATCTCGGAAAACGGAAAAGGTGCCCAGCGCCTGAGCCCCAGCGGTTTTGACAAAGAAGATTACCTGCAGCAGTACATTTACAACAACCCTGACGCTGTGCCGGTTTATGAAATTGACGAAGATATCCGCTTACTTATACTTGCCCGCGAATTCGGCACTGCCAGCGGTCCGATTGATGCTTTAGGCGTGGATCAAAACGGCAATATCTATCTTGTTGAAACCAAGCTGTACAAGAATCCTGATAAACGTACCGTGGTGGCGCAGGTTCTGGATTACGGTGCGTCGCTATGGAGCAGTTCCATAGATTTTGCCGACTTTACCATGCAGCTTGATAAGCATGTACAGAAGCAGTTCAGCAGCTCCATTACAGAAAAGCTGCAGGATTTCTTCGGAGTTGATGAAGACGGTGTTGAAATACTGATGAATAATATCCAGGTCAACCTCAATAACGGCACTTTCAAATTCGTGGTACTGATGGACAGTCTGCACCGACAATTAAAGGATCTGATACTGTTCATGAACCGCAATAGTCAGTTCGATGTTTATGCTGTCGAACTTGAATATTACAAACACCAGACGTTTGAAATCATAATTCCCAAGATGTTCGGCACGGAAGTAAAAAAGGATGTTGTGTCAGCTAAATCATCTCCGGGAGCAAGGCGAAAATGGGACGAAACAAGCTACTGGCAGGAGGTAAACTCCAGACTTGATGAACCCAAAATCGAGGCTCTTCGTAAACTATACGACTGGATCAAGGTGGAAGCGGACACTATTCGCTGGGGTACGGGTGCCACACGAGGATCGTTTAACCCGCAATTTACCCGGATATCCCCGATTTCATTCGTATCAGTATTCACGGACGGGGTTGTACAAGTAAGCTTCGGTTATCTGCCCGAAGATATTGAGCTTCGTAAACGGCTGCGCGATACACTTGCCCGTTACATTAATGTGACCGGCGTAACAGATCTCGACGACACGGAGCTGAATAAGTGGCCTTCGATCCAGGCCGACTACGTTCAGGAGCATGCCGATGATATTGTCAGAGCTTTGACGGAATTCATTAAGTCCTAGACTTAATGAAACCGTGGCGGTACTGTTGTGCTTGCCATGCTGGACAAAGCTATAACAGATCTAAAATACTGCCTGTACGCCCGTAAATCGAGCGAGTCTGACGAGCGACAGGCGATGTCGATTGACTCGCAACTCGCCGAGATGCGGGCTCTGGCCGAAAACGACGGGCTGAACGTGGTTTGCGAACTCCAGGAGAGTTATTCGGCAAAAGATTCAGGCAAACGGCCGGTTTACAACAAAATGCTCGCAGCTTTAGCGCATGATGAATATAACGCGATCCTGACGTGGGCACCGGATAGACTTTCACGAAATGCGGGTGACCTCGGCGCCGTTGTAGATCTCATGGATCAGGGCAAGCTCCTGCATATTCGAACCTATTCACAGACTTTCACGAATAATCCGAATGAAAAGTTTCTGCTGATGATTCTGTGCTCTCAGGCAAAACTCGAGAATGACAACAAGAGTATTAACGTCAAACGAGGGATAAAAACCAAATGTGAGATGGGCTGGCGACCCGGCGTGGCGCCACTTGGCTATATGAATCGGGCTTTCGGCGGTATTAACGATATAATTCTCGATCCGGATCGCTCGGAACTTATCAAAGAAGCGTTCCATAAAGCCGGTTACGAGCGCTGGAGCGGACGAAGACTCAAAGCCTGGATGGATGAGCAGGGTTTCACTAACCGTTCCGGTAAACCAATCAGCGTCAGCCAGATACTTGTTATTCTCAGCACACCCTTCTACTACGGCAGGTTCCAGTATCCGCAGGCACCGGATGCGCCGTGGTACACGGGTGCTCATAAGCCGCTGATTTCCAAAGAGTTATTTGACCTAGTGCAAGAAACGAGAGGTGTTAATAAGGGTGTATGGGGATCAAAGACATTTGCCTTCAGGGGAATGTTGAAATGTGGCCAATGTAATGCCGATATCACAGCGCAGGACAAGTTCAAGATTCTGAAAAGCGGGGATACCAAGAGATTCGTTTATTACAACTGCACGCGTCGAAAAGACCCTGATTGCAAGGAAAAATATGTCAGCGAAACGAAACTGTGTGAGTTACTTCAAGCTTTTATTGAAGAACATTATCATAAGATAGAGATATCTGAGAAATTACGGGCCAAAGTAGACAAGCACTACTATGTAACGAAGACTTTGCTAGGACACTACAAAATTGATCAAAAACTAGACAACCCATTGATTGAATACTCACGATATATACTTACGAGCGGAACAGAAAGTGAAAGGATCATATTCGCTGGCGGTATTAATACAAAGTTGAAGATTTTTAACGGAGAATTAGGATTTTATCAGAGCCAAGTCAGTTCTTCTCAAAAGCTGAGCGTTTAACGCCACTACTACTGTTGATATTGACATTAGAACCGCACCCAAGGCAGGGGCCAGTACTATGCCCGATCCAAACAGGACACCTGCTGCTAAAGGAATGGCAAACACATTGTAACCAGTAGCCCAAACCAGGTTCTGGGTCATTTTGCTGTACGTACGCTTTGAAAGGTTTATGACTTTTACTACATCTTGAGGATCGCTTTTCACCAATATAATATCTGCTGATTTGATTGCTACATCCGTGCCAGCACCGATAGCTATGCCTATATCCGCTTGCGTAAGTGCAGGAGCGTCATTTATGCCGTCACCTACCATTGCAACTTTTTGTCCATTTTGCTGTAGTTCTTTTACCTTGGCAGCTTTGTCTTCAGGTCTGACTTCTGCAAAATACTGGTCTAAGCCAAGCTGTTTTGAAACATATGCCGCAACCTCGTTGGAATCGCCCGTTATCATAGCGATTTTTATACCAAGACCATGAAGTGCCTGGATAGCGTCCTTTGATTCTGGTCGTACCTCGTCAGCCAATGCTAATGCACCTATGACTACACTGTCTTTTATAAGATAAACCTCTGCCTTGCCGACTTTGGCAGCCTGTTTGATGCTCTCGCGTATATCTTTTGGTATCGACAGGTTGTGGTCTGTAATATAGCGGTATCCTGCTGCAACAAAGCTGTCTCTGCCGTGCAGTGTGCCCTGCACGCCAATTCCAGGCAGCGCTTTAAAATTGGTAACTTCATCGAGATGGACGTCCTCCTCCTCGGCTTTGCGTGCGATGCCTTTACCCACGATGTGTTCGCTGTTCTGCTCTAAGCTAGCGGTTAGATGTAATATGGCTTTCTTGCTATAGCCTTTAGTTGCCCATATATCAGTTACCCCGTGCTTACCTTTGGTAAGCGTACCCGTTTTATCAAACAGTACCCAGTCTAATTTTCTTGCAGACTCAAGCGCAAGACGCTTTCTGACAAGTAGCCCATTTTTTGCAGATAGTGCGGTCGAAATTGATACTACTAATGGAATTGCTAGGCCTAGTGCGTGCGGACAAGCGATTATCAGAACCGTGACCGACCTCTCTAATGCAAAACCCACATCTTTGGCAATCAGCCAGAATACAAAAGTAACGATTGAAGTAGCGATTGCAACGACAGTCAGATAAAAGGCGGCTTTATCGGCAAGCACCTGCACGTTAGACTTTGAGCTTTGTGCCTCAGCTACAAGTCGCATAATACCCGCCAGCGCAGTATCCTGACCGAGTTTTGTGATTTTTACTGTCAGTGAGCCATCCTGATTGTTTGTACCAGCGACAACTTCATCATCTACACCTTTAGTTACGGGTTTGCTTTCGCCAGTGATAGCAGCTTCATCAACTGACGAGCTGCCGTCCACAATCACACCATCAACGGGTATGCTTGCACCTGGACGGATTAACACCAAGTCGCCGACCTTTAGCTCACTGACAAGCACCTGTTTTGGCTTACCATTAACTAACTTTTCGGCTTTATCAGGTAGCAGCTTAGAGATGGCATCAAGTGCATTTTCAGCCTTAGCAACCGATGCCATCTCCAGCCAATGACCAAGCAGCATAATCGTTACTAAGGTCGCCAGCTCCCAAAAGAACGTTTCGCCCTTAATAAAAAACTGTGTTGCAACGCTATATACATAAGCAGTGATAATTGCCAGGCTGATCAAAGTCATCATACCTGGCAGTTTGGCTTTTAGCTCACCCAACGCACTACGAATGAACACCATACCGCCATAAAAGAATATGACAGAACTTAGTACAAACGGTACATACTGCGAACCAGGAAATGCTGGCGGCGTAAAGTTCAGCCAATGCTGTATCATTTCGGAATAGACAAGCACAGGAATAGTCAGCAGCAACGATAGCCAGAACTTATTCTTAAACATTGCTACCGAATGACCGGCGTGCTTGTCGTGCTCCTGGTGCTCATTGTTATCGTGATGATGTTCGTGGTGAGAGTGATCCATAGTTTAATCCCCGCACGTACTTTCGTGTAAAGGCACAAGGTTATTAAAACGTGACTGTATTTGTTCTTTGGTAGGCTCATTTTCTTGTACAAATATAGCTACATTACCAACCAGGTTGTTTATACGGGTCAGTTCTTCCTCTGTTTTTTCGGACGGATGCTCATCTATCACGCCGCCGTGAGCATAGGCTTTTGGAAATAGCCAGTTGAGGACATTAGCAGATGACACTTCTTCGCTGTGTCCTATGTTACTTTTTTTGCCGAAGAACGTCTCAATATCCTGTTTCAGAAAGTCATTCCAATCTTTTTTCTGATAGTCACTCTTGTCGCCTACATATACGTAGAAGTTAGCTTTATCGGGTACGGCTGGCAAAACCTTGCCGTATATCTTCACTGAGCTAGGCATCATACCTGCATCGTACCGTCGTCCGAGCACTTCATCATCACCGCCAATGAAGTTCCAACCAAAGTATTTCAGAAACTCGCCGCCCGTCATACCATTCCAGTGAACGTGTGTCAGCTGATCCATCTTATCGTGAAAGTCTATCGGTATGCTGCCCACTTCCGCGCTACACGTAGTGGAATTTCCGCTTACTACTTGAAATTCATCCTTTGAAAAGTCAACCGCTTTACCGTTAACCAGTATTTGTGTGCGGTAATGGTAATGCTGGTAGGTCGGTTTCCTAAGATGTTCAGGAGTAGATGCGTATACATAGCCGTACACTCCGCCGACTAACAATACAATCGCAGCGGCTATGCCAGCTGTATACACAATGGCTTTTTTATTGAGTTTCAAAAAACGATTATGGGTATTTTCTTTCGGTTCGTTATCCGAATTATTATTTTGATCCACGACTTTATTTATTCCTTTCATATGTCTTTTTCATTCCCCAGCTATGCAAGAGCACTCCGAGGATTATTATCAGCCAAGCCCCTACGCCAAAAAAACGATGCAGTAAGACGCCCAGCCCGAATGCAATGAGGCAGGCACCAAACAATGATGCCTGCCATTCGCTGTATTTGGCACTAACTAACTTTTGATTGTCTTTTCCGTGTTTCATAGTTTAGCCTCTCAACAGTTTTATGATTGCAAAGACTACGATAGCAGCCAGTATAGCCCAGCAAGCCCGGTACAGTATTTTTTGATAGTTGGGATGATTATCGTTCATTTTAGTGTCCACTGTGCATCATTTCGTTCATTTCGCCAGTAGAATAACCCCAGTCTTGCTGCCATTGCTTCATCTCAGCAATTTCCTTATCTTGTGCCGTGATGATAGCTTGACTGAGTTGTTTTATCTCATCGTGTTTCGCTCGTGAGGCTGACAGCTTAGCCATATCTACAGCTCCCTCGTGATGAGTGATCATCATCTCAATGAATGCTTTGTCGTAGTCATCGCCAGATAAACCCTCTAGCTGCTTGTTCATATCCATCATAGACATTGAGTTATGATCCGTTGCCTTTGATTGTTGCTGAGTTGTAACGGATGTATTTGTATTCTTAGTTTCATTTTGATTGCCTAACGTGTAACCGCCAAATCCAGCCGCTACGATGATTGCAATCAGTGCTATTGTCATTATGCTTTTACTTTTCATAGTTATCTCCAATCCTTAGTTATCCGATTATTGTTTAGTCCAATAACTTATTCCATTCGGTTTTTTGCCAACTTTAATGCGAGCAACTTCTTTTCCATCGTTATTATCAACTACTGAAACGTCATTGCTTTCCATATTTGTAACGTATGTGTACCAATCATCTGGCGAAACAACCACGCCGTGCGGTGCTGTGCCAACTGGTATAGTTTGAACTGTTTTTGCTTGCTGGACGTCAACTTTATACAAGCTGTTTCCTGCCGACTGCCCAAAGTCATTACCCTGGTCTGCGACATACGCATACCGAGCATCAGACGTTGGATACAGCTGTAATGGTCCTTTTGCATCGCCTGGTAACTTCGCATACCGTACATTGCCATTGGAAGTGTCTACAATAGCCACGCTTTTATCCGTAAAGACAGATACTAAAGCATATTTCCCATCTGCGGTAATACCAGTTTGTACAGGCGTACCATTCAACGGTATATACTCAAATGCAAGTGTTGCTAAACTCAATTTGCCCATACTTTTGTCTCCCATCAGTGCAACGTACGCATATTTCCCATCAGGCGATACGCGTAGTCCGTGGGGTTGAGCATTGGTTTTAGCTTTTGCTGTTCCAACAACTTTAAAGGTTTCAGCATCAATTTTGTACACCTCACCCTTATTCTGGGATGTAGCCAGAGCAAATTTACTGTCAGGCGTTAGAACCACGTGTGCTAAGTGCTGGTCGCTTCCTATATCAATCCGTCTAGTTATCTTGTCTGTTAAGGGATCAATGACAACAACTTGATCGGAACTGGTAGATACTTCATCGTGTCCTTCATCGGCATACGCCGTAGGGAATAGTTTGTCCAGTATACGTGTCTTCAAGCTCGTTGTATGGTTTGCCATAGCATTTGCAGTAACCCATACAGATTTGCCATCAGGGGCAACCTGGACGTTGTGTGCCATATACATTGTGCCATCGGCATCTTCTTTATTGGCTAGGTCAATTTCTGTAATGACAGAGCGTGATTTGGGACTAATTACGTCTATTCTTCCAGCATCTTCGGCTGCGACATACACCTTGTCATTCGCATTTTTCGCTCCCATAACAGGAAAAAGTAGAAATGCAGCTACCACTACAAGCAGGACAGATATTCCACCCGTTAGCCATAGATATTTTCTTTTCATTTGTACTCCAAAGGTATCTTAGATTGTGTTTGCGTATTAACAAACATAATCTCAGGCTCTGAATACCCCATAGAGAATATATA
>CAZBGZ010000001.1:0-350023 GCA_964491925.1 uncultured Candidatus Saccharibacteria bacterium | reverse complement strand
ACAGTCCAGCGTGGCTGTCACTTTTTTTATGACAGTCTCTGGGGAAAGGCTGTCAAACCCAAGTGCGTATTATTTCATGGAACTGCAACATGGCGTTCCGAAACAAAAGTGATGCTATCCTCAAGCACAATCCAGATTTATTGATTCTTCAAGAATGTTCAAAAGCTGATATAGAAAACTCGACAGCATTATTCAAACACTGGGTTGGTAGCAACAAGCATAAAGGCTTGGGTGTACTTGGCTTCACCGATCATAACTTTCGTGTAGCCGATAATTATAATGACTCAATACATTGGGCTATACCAGTTGAATCCAATACTGTTGACGTACTTGCCATGTGGGCTCATAAGGATGCAGGACAAACCTATGTTGAGGGATTACTTAATGCACTGAGTCATTACAAATCCCTGCTAAGTAAAGATAACGGTTTGTTTATTGGTGACATGAATAATAACGTTCGGTGGGATCACAAAACTAAAAAAGAGTGGCAATGGTCTACCTATGTTGAAGAACTCAGAAAACTAGATAAACACAGTGTGTGGCATAAGACTAAAGGTGAAGAACACGGCTTAGAATCCGTTTCAACCCTATTTTGGTATCGACAACCTGAGCGTGGATATCATATTGACTATGTGTTCGGTTCAGAATTACTAATTGAGAAGGCAAAAATCGAAATTGGTGCTCACGAAGATTGGTTAATGCACAGTGATCACGTACCACTTGTGCTTGATGTCGCTAATTGAGTTAAAATAAACATATGATTGAACTTAGTAAGTTAGTAAAAATTCCATTAAGGGACGTATGGAAGCACGAAGCATTAGATTTTACGCAATGGCTTGCACTGCCCGAAAACATACAAAATCTTAGCGAGACTATTGGCGTTGATATTACCAACACTCAAACCGAGGTTGGTGTTGGTCAATTTCATGTTGATATTCTTGCCGAAGACGAAAGTGGCCACAAGATTGTCATCGAGAATCAGCTCGAGCCTACCAACCATGATCACCTTGGCAAGATCATCACGTACGCCTCTGGCCTACAGGCTGAAGTAATTGTATGGATAGTTGAAAGAGCTCGCGAAGAACACGAACAAGCCGTTAATTGGTTAAACGAAAATACTACAGAAAATGCCAACTTCTTCTTGATACAAATTGAAGCTTGGAAGATTGGGGACTCAGCACCTGCTCCTAGATTTAATGTGATTGCTAAACCAAATGATTGGGCAAAGACTATCAAGCAAAGTGGCACAGGCAACAAAGTTACGGAACTAAAACTGCAACAACAGTCATTCTTTGAAGAATTACGTGAGTATGGTGAACAAAACGCTAAATATATAAAAAGCTGGCAAACACCAAGGGCACAGCATTGGTATACGATTCGCGTTGGTTCATCGCAGGCCAAAATAAGCGTTACACTTAACTCTAAAGAACAACAAGTGGCCGTAGAACTCTACATTAATGACAGTAAAGAACTGTTTAATAAGATTCTGTTGAAAAAAGATGAGATTGAAGAAAAGCTTGGCATGAAGCTCGATTGGCAAGAGTTACCTGATAAAAAAGCGAGCCGAATTATTATCACGCATTCGGGTGATTTCACTGACGAATCTCAAACTTCAGAGTTAATTGTATGGCTCACAGAAACAGCCGATAAGTTTTCAAAAGTCTTTCCAAAATACTTGTAAATTAGCCTAGACTTCCTAGAGACTCAGCGGTACTGTTGTGCTTGCCATGCTGGACAATGATCAATCGACGCTAAAGTATTGCCTGTATGCTCGCAAATCTTCCGAGAGTGACGAGCGTCAGGCGATGTCGATTGATTCGCAGTTAAATGAGATGCGAATAATGGCAGAAAACGAAGGCCTTAATGTTGTCTGTGAACTTCAGGAAAGCCATTCAGCTAAGCAGTCAGGGCAACGCCCTGTCTATAACCAGTTAATAGCTGGCTTAAGAAATGATGAATATAATGCAGTACTAACTTGGGCTCCTGACCGGCTGAGTAGAAACGCTGGTGACCTTGGGTCAATAGTTGATCTTATGGATCAAGGCAAGCTCCTGCATATACGTACTTACTCGCAAACCTTCACTAACAACCCGAATGAAAAGTTCTTGCTGATGATCCTTTGCTCACAAGCAAAGTTAGAAAACGACAATAAGAGCATTAATGTAAAACGTGGCATGAAAACCAAGCTTGAGATGGGTTGGCGACCAGGTGTTGCACCGCTCGGCTATATGAATAGAGCTTTTGGTGGCGTAAAGGACATCGTGCTCGATCCTGAGCGAGCTCCCTTCGTAAAGCAAATATTCGAAAAGACAGCCCAAGGTGCTTCGGGGCGCGAAATAAAAGCATGGCTCAAGGAAGCTGGTTGCACAAATCGCTCGGGCAAGAATATATCTCTATCTCAAGTTTTTATGATACTCAATACGCCATTTTACTATGGCAAGTTTGAATGGCCAGACAAATCAGGTAATTGGTATGACGGTGCTCATAAGCCACTTATTACCAAAGAACTTTATGATCAAATACATACTGGTAGAGCCGATTATAAAGGTGGTTGGGGCGTTAAGACATTCGCTTTCAAAGGTCTGCTTGTGTGTGGAACTTGTGGATGCAGTGTAGTTGGAGAAGATAAGCACAAAATACTGAAAGACGGCACAAACAAGCGATATGTGTTTTATCGGTGCACCAAAAAGCGGGATTACAACTGCCCAGAGAAATATATGAACGAGTACGATGTTCAGGAGCAAATCAGGCTGTATATCATGGAAAACGCAGACAAGATTGAGGTTAACGGTGAGATCCGAAAGAAAATGGCTCATCACCAAAGAGTAATACTCTTTCATCTCACAAAGCACGGTATTAGCACCGACAAATTGCAGCCACTCGCGACCTATGCAGACTATGTGCTGTCATCATCAAACGCCACATTAAAAACTGAATTGATACAAGGTATTCATACAAAATTCGCGCTCAAGGGCGGCCAAATCGGCTTAGTCTAACAGATCATTATTGAAGATATTCGGGCTTTGTTTTTCGTTGATTTCGATAGGAACAGGACACGGACCAAAATAACAGGGGTAATGACGTTTAACACGGTCTCGGAAATCGGTCATAAAAATGTCCGCTGAAGCCCCATAATATGGCACGGTCTAGGTCATTTTGGAGGCAATTTAACAGAGGTAATAAATAGAAAAAAGACCGGTCATAGGAACTCGGTCTTTTAGTCATGATTTGCACTTGGCTCTAGGGCCTACATGAGAACTCTGAAGGTAGCAAGAACCATTGCTGATATTGAACAGAGTAACGCTATAGAATCATCTCATATTGCGGAAGCCTTGCAGTATAGGCCAGTTAGAAACATTGAGACTTAATGTTGATGGGATTTTACGTATGTTGTTTGACCTCTGTTTGTTTATCTGTTACAATCCCTGTTAAGCAAGTTAATTATTTGTGCGCAAAGGAGCAACCGTATCAGTAAGTACACTCGCCTGAATGAGCAAATTCGGGCACCAGAACTGCGGGTTATCGATGAGAATGGACAACAGCTAGGTGTCATATCTCGTACACAAGCACTTCAACTTGCAATCCAGGCCGAACTCGACCTTGTCGAGATATCACCAAATACTTCTCCGCCTGTTGCGAAGATAGTTGACTGGGGTAAATTTAACTACCAGAAAACAAAGCAACAGCAAAAGAATAAAAAGAGCACCAAAGCTCAAGACATCAAGCAGATGCGTATGGGGCTAAAAATTGGTGAGCATGACTTGGATGTAAAGCTCCGAAAAGTCACAGGCTTTTTGGAAGATGGGCACAAAGTCAAGATGACTCTTTTCTTTCGCGGACGAGAACTAGCCCATAAAGATCTGGGGTTTCAGCTAGCAGAAAAAATAATCCAACGATTTGGTGATACAATAGCTGTCGACCAATTACCACAAATGACAGGCAAACAAATAATATTCGTAATAAGGAGCAATAATGTCAAAGCAAAAAACACATAGCGGCACAAAAGACCGAGTAAAGGTTACAAAGACTGGCAAAGTTTTACGTCGCCGTGCATCTGGGCATCACAACCTTATGAAGAAAAGCGCATCTAGAAAGCGCGGATTTGCCGGAGTAGAAGAAATAATTGGTAAGCAAGCAAAAACCCTTAAGCGAAGACTTGGAGTATAGAAAATGAGAGTAAAACGAGGGGTCACAACCCACAAACGCCATCAGAAGATTAGGAAAGCTACGAAAGGCATGACCCATGCCCATACATCAAGTGTGCGTCGTGGTAAACAGGCCCTAGTTCGATCACTTCAGAACGCTACCAGGGACCGAAAAAACCGCAAACGAACCTTTAGAGCGCTGTGGAATACGCGCATTAATGCTGCCGCACGCGCACACGACACAAACTACAGCCGTCTGATTGCTGGTCTTAAAAAAGCAAATATAGGCCTCGACCGAAAAGTATTGGCAGAACTAGCTGTGAACGAACCAAAAGCCTTCGCTGAAGTTGTCAAAGTAGCTCAAAAATAGCACAGGGCTAAACTACAAAAAAACCGCTCAAAATATGAGCGGTTTTTAATTTCTCTAGGCACCAGGTTACCTGTAAGCCGGGTTTTGTCGAGGCTAATCATCTATCTAGCCTACCGATTGCTCGGCAGATCAAGCGGATGCGCGTACATTCTGGCGGGAACCAACCCCGAGAGGCTTGAATGTACTCCTTGCAACAGACAGGGTTTACCATGCACGTCACGTCACCGTAACATATCGTGAGCTCTTACCTCACTCTTTTCACCCTTGGCCCTAGGGCCGGTATAGTTTCTGTGGCACTTTCCCTAGAGTCACCTCTGGTTGCCGTTAGCAACTGTCATGCCCTATGTTGCCCGGACTTTCCTCCTAAAATAAATCAGGCGATTAGCCAGTAACCTGGTGAATATATTATACGCTATCTAGTATTCTATTTACTTCAGCATCGGCAACAGAGTTTAGTGCCCTGGGGACATGAGTGTAGTTCACCTCTATAAATTGCTTCGCTAGTGACTGAATATTCTTGAACCGAGGCATTAAATCCATACTCCTAACCTTGTAAATGCCTTTTAATTGATTGACCACGAGCATGCTATCCATATATACATGTACCTTTTTTGCCCCCGATTCCCCAGCTAACTGCAGGCCCATCTCTAGCGAATGATATTCTGCCTGATTGTTTGTTGTGATCCCCATATATTCACCACCAGTCTCTAGTATTCTATCGTTCATATCCATAAGAACAAATCCGCACGCTGCTGGGCCTGGATTACCGCGGGACCCGCCATCTCCGTAGAATTTAATCTCTTGAGGGAACTTGGATGATTTAGTTTCTTTGATCTTGACTAAATCATCAATCTCAATGGCAAGTTTCCTGTCTTTATCTGTGACTATGTTGCCTTCGTCGTGCGTAGATAGCCATAGTTCCACCGTATTCCAGTTGATTTCTATTTTTGGGTGATGATAGGCGCCTTCAGATACTTTTGCTACCTTATTTACGAATTCCATAGCTTGAACAAAATCATCAAAAGTAAACTTTTGATACAATTGATTTTTATCTTCTTTCCACATTACTTAATACTACCATGGTCATGCCGAACGGACGCAGCTCGAACTAATAGAGTGGCTACTTGACATATGGTGATGCTAATAGTGTACTGGGCTGCAACGTTACACCAGTTTTAGGCACAAGATAGAATCCACTAAAGATTGGATAATCTGGGTCAGTAACATATCGCGGGTCTCGAATGATATTTCCCTCCGGGTCTTTCTTGCTTGGTGCATGCCAGCCATTCTTTGAGCTCCATGTTCCGTCATCATCTTGGCGATACCAGTGAAAGTCGAGGTTAACAGGATTATCAGATAAGAATAGTGCGATCATATAGTATCCGTCTTTTGCCGTTAATGTATCTATAGGAATGAGACCATCGGCTTTTGCGCCCGACTTTAGCTTTGCCTGAAAGTCTTTTAGGGAATACTGTTGAAAAATGCTTGTTGCTACGTCAAGAAACTTCTGGCCCGCCATCTTTACATAGCCCATACCCGGAACTGACCAATAGTATTCGGGCTTATTCAAAGCGTATGAGTAGCAGTTACTTGTGCCTCGGCAAGTCTGCCACTGCCCCTCGTGGCAAGCATGCCATTGCTTTGGTTCAAATATAAGCTTCATACAAAAAGTATACCTCACAGATGACAAAAGCCTTCTCCAAAATAGAGAAAGCCCAAAATATTTTAAATGGTCGGGGTGATAGGACTCGAACCTACGACCTCACGGCCCCCAGCCGTACGCGCTACCAACTGCGCCACACCCCGTGGTCTATCAACACTCAAGAATTATACCAATAAAAATGCTGAGCCTATGCAAGCCGTATGATTAATCTGGTTAACCCAGGTGGATACTCGCATTCACCCGCCTGCTGGCAAGTTCAAATATTGAGATTCCTCAATGATAGTGTTAGATAATCATTATTGGCTTGCTGAGAAACTCAGCATTGTAATTATACACCCAAAGAGCAGACTCATACCCATTTGTTAGCTAAAAACTTAAGGTTTGCTACTTATAATCTGTTTTTTTATTTTCGTTTCGTACCTATGGGTACGACCAAAGCCTAAGAAAACAGATTATAAATCATAGCAACTGCTCAAGTTTCGCAATCAACAAATGGGTATGAGTCTGCTCTTAACCCAACAACAATGTATAGAAAAATCCGTTTAATCCTAGGAATACTGGCCTTAATAACGGGAACAATAAAATCATAAATATTAAAATTGCAATAAAGCCCATATTCTCTATTTGCTGCATGAATTTCTGCAATGGCTCTGGAGCAAATGCATATAGTACTCGCGATCCATCTAGGGGAGGAAACGGTATGAGATTAAAAATAAACAAAGCTATATTGATCTGAACAAATGTCGACAATGCTAAAAATACCTGAGTACCCACCGCTATTCCTGATAGCCTCACGAATACCGCTACGACTGTTGCTAAAACCAGGTTTGTAAACGGCCCGGCAAGCCCTATTATAGCTACGCCAAATTCCTCATACCTAACATTCCAAGGATTAAACGGAACGGGTTTTGCAATAAGAAAAGGAGGTAAGCCTAACAGTATTAAACCCAAAGGGAGTAATATTGTTGTCAATAAATCTACGTGTTTTAAGGGGTTAAGAGTTAATCTACCGGCATGCAGCGCGGTACTATCCCCTAACCAGTGTGCTGCGAAACCATGCATTGCCTCGTGCATCGATACCCCAATAATTATCGAGAATAAAAGCACCGCAACATTAAATATTGTCAACTCGCCGATCATAGTGCTTATAGTATACCAATGTTTGGATATTTGCTCGGTAGTGAGTTTTTGATACTGTCTCGGCACGATAGACGGGACACTCCGCATGGCATAATCCAAAGCAATTAAACCGCCTACTCTCGGGTTGACTATCAGGGACAAAACAGATACAATTAACTCTCAATTATGCAAAAGTGTGAATTAACCGGTAAAGGCAAGCAATTTGGTCACAATGTGAGCTTTTCTCTTAGGCGTACTAAAAAAGTCTGGAAACCAAACCTTCAGACAAAAACGCTTGTTATCGACGGCAAAAAAGTCAAAATGAAACTGAGCACACAAGCCATTCGTACTCTTAAGAAAAAAGGTGTTATCACTAATGGCAGCAATGTTGCTGAACTTAGCCCTAGCAACAAATAAAAATACTAACTTCAAAGAACACTTACTCTCGTCGTAAGCGGGAGTTTTTTATTGGCGGCTTAAGACAATCAGCTGAGTGTTCTCTGGCAAATCACTAGCTTTTAGTTTTAACTTATCTGTTGTCTCTGCCGGCTCCATAGCCATATTCTTTAGTGCATCTTCCAACCCTGCCTGAGGCACCTCATAATTCAGCTTGGGATCGCTGTAATGCACTGGGATAATGATTCTCGGTTCTATTTTTTTGATCACCTTTAATGCTCCAATGGCATCCAGCGTATATCCATTTCCGCCAACTGGCACGATTAATACATCAACAATGCCTATTGCCTCTAGTTGTTCCTCGTCTAGATCTGGATGAATATGACCAACAACTGCAACGCGCAGCTCCGTCGTTGTCAGCTTGAATATAGTCGCTGACTGCTTACCCTCCTCATCCATATGTGACCTTACTGGTATGCCTTGTATAGCCACCTTTGATACTTCATATTCTCCGGGTTGTTTAATGCTCAGCTGACCACTTTCCGCCACAGGCATATCAAATCTTGTTGCTATGGTAATATCACCGTCTTTTGTGATGCTCTTTAAACCTAGGGCGTCCAATTCATCATCGACTACTATACTGGCATCTTTAGTAACCATTTTTACACAATTTCCACCAAAGTACTGAAATTCCATCTACTTACTCCTTATTTTGTTTCTAATAATTTATGTTTATCGACTAGTACCTGTCTCTTTGCAGACAATACAGTATTGATAAAACGATCTTTTACCTGTCGACGATATTCAAAATCTTTCCTGGTCATAACAGTATAACGGATTTCCTTGCCTTCTTTAGCTTCAAATTCCTCGACGTATTTCTGAACTTTTGTATGATTAGTATCGCCCACGATCAATAAATCAATTCCAGCACTCTCATCTCTGGTGAATTGCCCTGTTAAAATAGCCAGCTCAACGTTACCGACAGAGGTAATTTCAGACCTATCTTCACTTTTTGCAGGGAGAGTTTTAGTATTTGTTTTTCTCTTGGTGCCGAAAATTGCCGATAGCGCATCATAATACTCGAATGTTTGATCAACTTCGTAATACAATTTATTAGTATTGTCATCCTCGGACGAAATAATACCTATGCTCAACAAGTTTGCCAGCTCACGTCTAACTGAGTTTATTTGTTCATCGATTTTGCGCGTAATCTCGCGAACATAAAAAGAACGGTTTGGATTGGTATAGAATAGCTGCAATAGTTTAACCCTCGTCTTGCTCCCAAATAGCTGCTCGATCATGTGTTCATTATAACAGAACTTTTATTCACTACTATCAATAGTATGGATCTAAATTGTTCAAAAATGTTGTCGTAATGTCAACGGCAGTACCACTGTTATTTATCCAGTGAATACTTTTGTTGCGCTTAAACCAAGTTCTTTGTTTTTTTGCGAGTACCATATCCCCATGTATAATTTTTTGACAAGCTTCGTCCAAAGATATACGACCCTCTAAGTAATCAGCAAAGATTTGGTAGCATACTCCGCTGAGTGCTGGTTTGTCTCGGCCATATTTCGCAATCAGCCCACGTACTTCATCAACCAAACCGGCTTCGAGCATGATATCGACACGTTCTTTAATGCGATTTTTTAGGTCACCCTTATCGCGTTCTATGCCAATAACTAAGGTGTTTTCACGTAACACCTTATCTTGCGAGCCTGATCCATTTGCTAAATGTCGGGGGTTTGATTTATCCCTAGTACCATCAGAGTAGAAGGAATAGTCATAGATGACGGAGTCGATGTATAATCCACTGCCTCCGACCATAATTGGAAGTCTACCCCTAGTAGCTATGTCCCTAATTGCTTCCTGAGCGTCTTTCTGAAATTGGGCTACTGTATATATTTCATCTGGGTCTCTGATATCCAGCAAATGGTGGGGTACTATACTTTGCTCTTCGTTAGTAGGTTTAGCCGTACCGATATCCATACCTCTGTAGATAGTCCGACTATCGGCACATATTATCTCGCCACCAAAATTTTCAGCCAGTTCAAGCCCTAAAGCTGTCTTTCCAGACGCTGTTTCACCAACAACTACCACCAAAGGAGGCTTTAGGGTCGCCATAATAGGCCCTCAACATCTATTTTATAGTGCTCGTCAACTTGTATGCCTTCGGCTTCTAGGGCGGCTTTGTGGCCCTCTGTGCCACCAGGATAGCCCTCGGCCAATGAACCGTCTTTCTTTACAACCCGTTGCCACGGCAAGTTCGAATCACCAAAATGAGCAATTCCCCCTATCATTCGGGCTGCCCGTGGTCGTCCACATAACGCCGCTATCTGACCGTAGGTCATTACCCTGCCCCTAGGAATTTGGGCCACCAATTCATAAACCTCGTCCCTAAAATTTTTACTCTCCATCAAAATAACTATCTACCTCTCTGCCCAGTTTTTAACCCTGGTAACTCTTGGTGGAAGTTCGGTTAGCCGGCGATTCCAGGCGTAGTCTCCAAAAAGCAAGGTTTGTATTCCCGCCTCGGCTACAGCAAAGCAGTGCTTGGGTTGATCATCAATCAAATAGTCCGCACCAATTTCTTTACAAATATCCGCTTTGGTCTTTTTATGCCCACCCTTCTCGGTTTTATCAAAGATGCCAGTATGATGTATGGTTTCAAACAAATCTGGGAAATTTTTATCAATCCATTTTCGAGTTAGGGGCGCAAGTAATGTACGCCTAGAAGTAACCAGAATAAAATCATATTTACTTCTTAGTTTTTTTATTACTGGTATAGCCTCTGCAAAATACCCATGCCCAGAAACAGTATCGCTTTTTACATATTCATTCATTCGAATTCTGACCGTATCAATGTCAACATTCCACATAGTCGCTAAATCCTCATCAAAGTCTTCAACGCCAAGGTGCGTTCCCCAAGTCTTATTGCTCCATTCAACGAAATGTGTTGCATTCGTAGACAAAACATCATCAATATCTAGGGCTGTGACTTTTTTTGCCATCACCCTACCTTTTGAAAAGTTTTTTCGCCGTTCATAAGGGCATGATTAACACGTGATTTGGCTTCATGGGCGACTGTTTTTAGGAACTGTTCGATGGCCACAGCTTCACCCCCAGCTTGAACTGACATATCGCTGCGAATACGCGGGGTAACCTTGCCCGATTCGGTCTCTTTTTCACCAATAACTAGTGTGTACGGAACTTTCATAATTTCAGACTCACGAATTTTTTTGCCAACAGATTCGTTACTATTATCAAGGTGCGCCCTCAGGCCTAATTCTTTAGCCTGGTCCACAATGCCCTGCGCACACGCCACCGTATCGTCTTGTTGGTTCACTGTGGCAATCCGTATCTGTTCAGGCGCCAGCCACACCGGGAATTTTCCAGCGAAATGCTCGATCAAGATACAAATAAAGCGCTCGAACGAACCAAGAATTGCCCGGTGTATGATAACTGGTACTTTTTCCTGCCCATCTTTATCGTTATACACTAGACCAAAACGCTTAGGCATAGCAAAGTCCAACTGAATTGTAGCCAACTGTGTTTCACGCCCCAGTGCGTCCTCAAACATAAAGTCAATCTTAGGACCATAAATCGCCGCTTCCCCCTCCATGCGCTTTGCTCCCAGCCCTAGATCGTCAGCAACTTTTTTTAGCATAGCTTCTGCTTCATCCCAATCTTTAGACTCTCCGATATACTTCTCTGGTGAAGAAGAATCCCTAACCGATAAAGACACCCAGTGTTTTCCCCAAAATCCTAGATTTTTGTAAAATTCCTGAATTATCTGAGCAATGACTTTTGCTTCTGTTTCTATCTGGTCAACTCGACAAAATGTATGCCCATCGTCTACTGTAAAGCCCCGTGTGCGTTGCAAACCGCCAATCTGCCCTGGTTTTTCGTCCCGATACTGCATAGTTTGCTCTATGTATCGAAGGGGCAGATCTCGGTAACTGCGGGGTCTTGAATCATAAATTTGAATATGGTGCGGACAACTAACTGGTTTCATCACAAACTCTTGGTCGTAGTGGCTTTTTACTACAAAAAGCTCTTCCTCAAATTTATCAGCATGACCAGATATTTTATAGAGTTCGATTTTAGCAAGATGTGGCGTGGAAACTAACAACATGTCATATTGATTACTTATCTGTTTGAGCGCGCCTTTTAGCTCTTCTATCAATACAGTACCGCGTGGGCTAAATACTGGTAGGCCCGCTCCAATTAGGTCAGAAAAGGAGAACAGGTCCATTTCCTGGCCAATTTTGCGATGATCCCTCTTTTTAGCTTCTTCAAGCATATTCAAGTGTTGGCGTAGTTCTTTTTCTGTCTCGAACGCTAGCCCATAAATACGCTGCATCTGTGGGTTAGTGTCTTTGCCGCGCCAATAGGCCCCTGATACTCGCATTAGTTTAAAGGCTCCAACTTTGCCGGTGCTCTCTACATGCGGGCCTCGGCAAAGATCAGTAAATGGACCATTTTTATAGAAAGTTACTTCGTCAATTTTGCTTGCTTTATCTGTTATAGTGCCCAGCTCATCAGCATCTAGATCTTTGGCGACAGTCGTACCGGCGCGTTTTAGATCATTTAGTAATTCTTCTTTGTACGGTTGCCCCGAGTCTTTAGCCCAGGCAAGGGCTTCATCTATTGATAATTCTGATTTTACAAAGGGCTGATCAGCCTTGATGATTTTTTTCATCTCTGTTTCTATATCAGCTAGATCATCTTCAGACAAACTATCGTCACCTAGGTCTACGTCATAATAAAAACCATTTTCTACTGCTGGGCCAACCCCAAACTTAGTTTTTGGCCATTTTTGCTGAATCGCGGTGGCCATAACATGGGCCATGCTGTGTCGCATTGTCTGTAGTTGGTCTTGTTTGGGCATTGTTTTCTCCTTAGATAATTAAAAAACGCGTTCCAGATTCAATATTCTCGCAAATACATTCAATCTGTTACGCGTTTCGGGCCCGTTACCAGGCTGTTCCACCGAAATCTTTCACTCTTATCGGCACATTATCGTGTGTTCCGGTTATTGCCCACGAGGCTCTGCGGTTGGTGAGTCCGCCTCATCGCCTGTAACTATTGTATCAATAAGACTGGGATAATAAAAGAACCCCTGTCTTCTCGCAAATAGACACGGGTTCCATTATGGCTTCTCGGAAGTTTCAACACCTCTGGAAACTTCACCTGTAACAAGAGTATACATAGGCTAGTATCATAATGCTAGTACTTTATTGTTGTTTTGTTTACAGAACCTGTGGACTATTCATTCTACCCTGTTTTTGGTATCCTTAATTGCGAATAAGGGCGGTTAGCTCATTTGGCTAGAGCGCTACATTGACGTTGTAGAGGTGACAGGTTCGAATCCTGTACCGCCCACCACTAAACCAATCACCGAATTTTTTATTTTCTGTATTCTTCACAGAGACGCTCTAGATAACGTATGTTATGAATTGATACTAGAGAGCCAGCAAGAGGCTCACCCACTTTGAACTGGTGGCGTAGAAAACCACGAGAAAAGCCTTCGCTGCAGGTATAACAGTCGCAGCCAGAGTCAATAACCTTTGTATCGGTCGTATACTTAGTGTTGGTTAATTGAAGCTTATTATCCCCTGTTATCCACGCAGAGCCGTGACGGGCGTTGCGGGTTGGCATTACGCAGTCAAACATATCAATCCCATTTTCTATACCTACCCTCATATCTTTGGGATCACCTACACCAAGCAAAAAATGTGGTTGATTTGGATCATACAGTGGGGCCAAAAACCTGAGCATATCGTAAAGTTCTCGGCGACTCTCGCCTACCGACAGACCCCCTATGGCGATTCCATCTAACCCTGTCTGCTGCACTAATTCTAGGCTTTTCTTGCGCAGTTCTTTATCTAAACCACCCTGAACTACTCCGAAGAGCAGTGGGCGTTCAGACGGTTTTATGTGTTTCGTAAGCCGCTGGAACTCGGTTATTGAGCGCTCTAACCACCTATGTGTACGTTGGAAAGCTTCTAGCGTACGGCTGCGCCCTTTGGCATCTAGTGCGGTAACGTCATCGAAGGCAACCATAATATCAGCACCTAGATCCATCTGGATCTGTATAGACTTTTCTGGCGAGAGAAAAATCTGGTCACCGTTGCTGGGATTTTTGAATGTTACGCCCTCTTCCGTGATTTTATTAATGTGCGACAGTGAGAATACCTGAAAACCACCAGAATCTGTCAACATTGGGCCTTTTCTGTTGGCAAAGGCGTGAAGTCCACCAAGTTTCTTTATTGTCTTTTCGCCAGGCTGAATATGCAAATGGTAGGTATTTGCCAAGACAACTTGTACACCTGTATCTGTTACCTGCTGGGGGTTCAGGCTTTTGACTGCCCCGCGAGTGCCGTCTGGCATGAAGGTTGGAGTATGCACTATGCCAGCCCGTGTTTGCAAAATACCGGCGCGTACACCATCTGTGATATTTTTATAAACGAATACAGGGGTAGATGTTGTGGGTCGTCTCATCGTAGTAGTATAGCATTCTACCCACTTATGCTTGACATGAACAGCTACCACTGATAGCATGTACCAGTTAAACGAGGCTCATGTGTGAGTACAAATAACAGACGCAAGTCTTCATTAGAGGACTTTCAGCTGTTCTACGAAGAGTTAAAATTCGTAACCGGCATCCGTCGGAGCAACCGAATACGACGACCTCGTAGCACAGTGGCTGCCGTCAAATAGCAGATAGAATTATAAAAATCCTCTTTCGATAACTCGAGAGAGGATTTTTTAATTAACAAACTTACCCACTATTTTTATTAAATTATCCACTAGCGTTTTTAATAGCGATGTGACAATATATAGCTATGGTTTGTGTATATTGTAAGTCAAAACTTGCTGTTACTAACTCCCGTCCACAGAAACGGACCAATTCGGTTTGGCGTCGTCGGGGATGCCCCAAGTGTAAAGCTCTGTTTACCACGGTTGAAACTGTTAATTATGGATCTTTGTTTATATACAAGAGTCCAGGAATCCCTATAGAGCCTTTTTCAGAGGCAAAATTGCTAATAAGCGTCTATGAGGCCTGTAAGCATAGAAAAAGCCCTGAAGAGGACGCAAAACACCTCACAGACACGATAATGTATCGGCTATTCGCCTCGTCACCAGGAACAACGGTTCAACGAAACCTAGTCATCAAGAATGCACTGGCAGCACTACGCCAATTCGACAAGGTGGCGTCAGTACAATACGAAGCCTTCCACCCTGCTCGCTAGATACTATCTCTTTACTGACTTATCGGTAACATCAAACTTATCTAGGTACCTACCAAACATCAATCGTGTTTGGGAGTTTAGTGCCGCTAAAGCATTAAACATAATGGTTGTTACCGGTAAAAGAACCCACTGTAAAACCATAAACACCGATCGTGATCGTCTGTAACGTGCTGGCTTTGGGGGCAATGCCTTGAAACTGAGGAAAAAAGTAATAAAAATACCAATTAATGCAACTGTCTGGATTCGACTGGCAATAATCGGTAGCTGTATAGCTGTATAGCTTTCCGAGTTGAACAACAGAGGCACAAAAGCAGCAAAAGCTAATATTAAAGGTGCTGTTGCCCATGATACGTGTCCTTCTAGCAACCTAAGAAATTTGAAAAGTCTATCTGTTTTAGAGATTTTATTTTTTGTGAAAAAAGCCTTGTCAGCAACATATGCTATATCTGATGCGCCGTAAGCCCATCGTCGTATTTGGGCAAACTGCGCTTTTATTGTTTTGCGGTAAGTGCTAGACAACACTGCATCCTGATAAATCGGTACATATATCGGATACACAATATGGTTTCCATCGTACCGGAAATATGTGCGCCAAAACTGGTGCCCGTCCTCTACAATCGTCCTGGTGCTCAAGAAATCAGTATCAATAAGCGCATCCATGGGCTGAGAGTGGGATGAAAAATTGCGCAGCATATGTGGACGCATCGAAAGAACCATATTCCAGAAAGAGTTACCCGTTGCAATCACTCGCATTGGTGCTGGAGCATCCCAAATATTGTTAGTGTACATAGGA
This sequence comes from uncultured Candidatus Saccharibacteria bacterium, assembly GCA_964491925.1. Taxonomy (GTDB): domain Bacteria; phylum Patescibacteriota; class Saccharimonadia; order Saccharimonadales; family JAGQNJ01; genus CAYRSA01. The sequence continues at coordinate 334,281 of CAZBGZ010000001.1, read as the reverse complement.
ATCGGCTGATACGACGAGTGTTTTGGGTCTGGCGTAGCAGCATAGATATAACTGAGAGCAGCAAAATACATTTTATGGGGTCGGTTATCAGAATCCAGCATGGTCACCATGACTTTGGACGGATCAATTTCGTTTTCCTCTAGATATTTTTGCAGCTGACGGGCAGCATAGTTAAAGTTCCCGCCTTTTCCCCGTACTTCTCCGGGAGTCAAAGGATGTTTTGTTGTTAATGTATGCTTGAATTTATCTCCATATTTATTGGCAATGGTGAGCATTGCTGGTTCCGCCTGAGCCCCGTCACGTTCTTCGTAAGCGAGCACCAATATTGCTTTACTCATGTCATAGGTAGAGTCCAAAACGGATTGAACAGTAGGCTCTAGGACTTCTATCCCTTCGTTATAAGCAAATATAAATATAGCGTGAACAATTTCACTTGGTTTTACAGGGGTAGGTGTCTTTATTAGTCTATTGACTGTCTCGGCGTGCCATTTTGGGACGTTTTTGCCCATATGGTTGACCTGTAGTTTGTCCAAATCATCTAGCATTTTGTCCCAGGAATATTTTTGCTGTTGGCTAGTCGTCCTCCAGCCTTGGAGCACTCGAACATTCAGACCGATTGCCCGAACAAACCAAATCAAGAAAAAAACTATAACTAACAGAGCGGTAATGCTTGGACTTATTAGACTTAGAGCGAATGGTGCAATCAGAATACTCCAGCTGAGGGCTCCTGGTAATATCTCGAATAACCTGTAATGTAGTGTTTTTTCTTCCTTTAGTGGAATCTCGAGGTTGGTCATTAGAGCACAAGCATGGCGTTACTAACAATTAGCGTCAATACAGCCAGTAAAGTACCGAGCGAAAGTATTGTGATGGCAAAACTTCTTTTTTCATCGTATATTCTCATACTCAGAACTGTGTTTATTGCGAAAATAGAGACAGCAAAAAGAATAATTGTGAAGAATGTGGCCCCGTTACTCTGATACTGATAGCCGCCTATTCCGAGATTAGATCGGTATTGAACCAGATAACTATCAGTATTGTTACTGTCGAGGCGCAGTAAAATTAATATAGTAGTTAACAGAGTAAGAAATCCATTAATGCTCAGTAGAAAAAGGATTAACCTATCGTGGAAATATTTTTTTGGAATTTGCATGGTTTGTATCCAGTATACGAAGTTATCTCGTATTCGTCTATGGTGCGGATAGAGAGAATCGAACTCTCCTCTCGACCTTGGGAAGGTCGCATATTAACCACTATACGATACCCGCGTGGAGCCACCGAGCAGAATCGAACTGCTGACCTACACGTTACGAATGTGTTGCTCTACCAACTGAGCTACGGTGGCATTCTTCTGTATAACCAGCACATTATAGCAAATTAACAGATGAGTTTTGTTGCTTTTTTGTACCCCAAATGCTATCATCACATCTGTTCTTTTATAAATAAATACGGGCTCGTAGTGAAGTTGGCCTATCACGTCTCCCTGTCACGGAGAAGATCGCCGGTTCGAATCCGGTCGAGCCCGCCATATAAAACGCTCCATCTTTGTATGGAGTTTTTTATATGGCACTGGTTCAATTAAATTGGAAGCAAGGCGATACAGATTTGCCATAGGCAAAGATGTAAATCACCGGTTCGTTCAGTAAAGCCACGCGCAGGAGTTTACTCCGAGCATGGCTACAACTGGGCGTCTAGTCGGTCGGGCTTCGTCAAGTATTGACGTTTTAAGTCAAGTGTATTATAATTAGCTATAGTATTTTTTAAGGAGTTTATTATGACAGTTCCAAATAAAGGTGGCGAAAGTTTAATATTGCAAGCCGGTGTTTCTGCTGCAGAAGCAGAACAGCTTACCATGGGTTTAATCAAAGATGGCTGGGGTGTATTTGCCCATCATGGCGGTATGAACGGAGGTCATGCAACTGAGCTTCGTGCTGTGCATACTGAAAAAGTAGATGCAGATGCCCATTGCAGCCAACTCGAACAGGATGAGGGTTATATAGTATATGAAGTAACTGGCGACCCAGAATCTACCGTATACGACAGTCTGGACTTTGGTATTGGCCAAGTTACGCTATCCGATGTTAAAGTAGTTGCAATCATAGAAGCTGGATACACGCGAGTAGAAAAATAATCTGTCTTTACCCAAGATAAATGGATTTTTATGACCCTGTGCTCGACATTTCTGTCCATGTATCGGCTGAGGAAGTAGCGACTGAGCCATTTTTATAAATGCTAATCAACAAAAAAAGAAAACGAGACCTTGTTCCCAGGGTCTCGTTTAAGATTACGAACTAACGAAAATTAGTTAAAACTTCGTTGTGGGCGATCTTCTTTTGGTCGTGCCTCGCTGACGCGAACTCGGCGGCCACCAACTTCTTGATTATCAAGACCTTTGATAGCAGCTTGTGCTTCTTCGTCGCTGCTCATCTCGACAAATCCAAATCCTTTGGATTGCCCAGAATCACGATCTTTAATTACGGATGCCGAAACAACTGTTCCGTATTCCTTAAAAAGATCTGCGAGTGCATCGTCGTCTGTTGAGTAGGGTAATCCCCCGACGTATAACTTACTAGCCATTATATTTTAATACCTTTTCTTATCTTATTCTCAGGTCGACCGCTTCTACTCGCACTAATATAATGACTCGTAAAAAACCTGTTAGACATAATGGTACTACTTAAACGCATATCCGTAAAGTATAAGTTACGGAGCTGGTATGTATGATCGCGGTGGGTTTTTTTCTTTTAGATCATTGGTATATTCACTGACGTCTTTAAAGTTAAGTAAAATATGAGCGCCTTTAACCTTATCGCCTTTTTTTTCTAGCAACTTAAAAATCTCTAAGCTGTAACCAGTATTGATGATTTTTGATACTTGACCAGCTTTTAATTGGAACAGAGCGTCAGTCGCTATCGGAGTCAAATCACGATTGGTTCTAGTGACCAAAAAACCTATTTCTCCACCGTTACTTTTGCTAGCTTGGTCATCCGAATATTTTTTTGCAACCGCACTAAAGTTTTTGCCTTTTTTCAGTTCAGCATAAGCGGACTTTGCCTTTGCCTGAGTTTCTAAATCTAGGCTACCAACAACTTTTTGAGTTAGAAGCTCCTGGCCAAGATAGCGCTTGAAATCATCCCTGGACCAACCAAAATAATCTTGTAGTACATCCTCGAAAACTTTATCACCGTTGCCTAGCCTATTTTGTTCTTGGAGTAGTTTTATCTGATCTTCTGTTTCTTGATCGGTCACTTTTATTTTCTTTTCGGCAGCAATGTCTTTTATATAAGCGAAATTTACAACCTTATCTAGTGCTCGTTTTTTGAACTCTTTTAACTGTTGCTGGCCTGACTCGCTGTTAAAATCTAGTTTTTGCTGCGTTTCATAATAATGCTGATACCTGCGAAGTTCGAATAGATAGTTTTCGTAGGCAACAAAACTATCGCCCACTCGGGCAATTGGGAAAGGAACTATTTGGGTCACTTTATACATGAATGTTGATGTTGATTGTAATTTATACAACGAAACCGTGGTGAATGTCAGAAAACTAATTATGGTTATTATAAAAATTGAAATCGATATCAGGACTATCTTATGCTTTGAGTGTTGCAAGGGGTAGATAAATTTTCTTGCTGAAGACAGCACCTCTTCCCTGTGCTCAGGGACAGTGGTATTAGTAATGCGCGGGACAGTTTTTGGCGGTTCGTTTTCTTGGCGTTTTGCTTCAACATAATCATGTTGTTTTGATCTAACTTTTTTATATATCTCTTTCATCTAGTAGTTTCGCTTTCGATATGTTCACCTTGATCAATGTTTATGGATGTTATTCCCTGTTCTCGAAGTATATTTGCGATAGTTTTCTGTACGTGTTCTGGGTGGTGAACCTCATGTATTACTAAATCACCCATATACGTTTGAACTACTATTGTACCAAATTTAAGCAGTGTTGCCTGCAACCCGTTAACCTGGTAATTCATAGACTGGATTTGATTTAGGCTCATGTCTACAACTGTTTTATTGAAAAGCCCTTTTCTAGTTATTTGAATTAGCCGTTGGTTAGTCACAATAAAGATACTGTAATACCAGGCTATCCAATATGGGAAAAACACCACAAACGCCAAGATAAACCCCAAACCAAGGCCACCAAAAAAATACGACATCTCCGGCTTTACCAGGGCCGGCACTGTTCCAAGCAAAATTGCAAAGCTAGCGATAACAAGCCCTTTGCGCATTACCACTGGGTGTTTGCGAAACACGAACAGCACTTCCTCATCGTCAAATTGATCAGCGAACAGTTTTTCCGATTTTTGCGTTTTTGTATTTTTCTTTAGCATGAGCATATTGTATCAATAATTAGCCATAAATTGATTAAGCCTGTTATTTGATTACTGGAACTCCGGTAAGTTTGTGCCATTTTTTTGTGCCCATTTGGTAAAGTTTGAATTCCATTTATATATATTTACATTACTGCCAGGTGTTTCTTTGTCGACGAACAAAAACTCATCTTTCCGATCGCCATTTGTATCAGACGAAATAACTAAACCAGTTGTTGTAGTAATTGGAGTAAGATTGGTAGATTTTTTAAGGGTCCAGGACTTCAGGTTATCTGAAAAACCATAGATCTCTACTTTTTTTGATTTATTATATTTAACATAATAAAATTGGTCTTTTTTATCACCATTCGTATCTGCAGAGATTATTGTGCCGTTGGATAGACTTCTTGCACTAAGCAGAGATACATATTTCTTAGACCATCCGCTATATGTACTGTTCCACCTGTAAAACTGAACTTTCCCAGAGCTGGTGTCATTATATTTAACAAAAAATAGTTCATCTTTACCATCACCATTAGTGTCTGCGGCCTGCACATCCCCGTGCGTCATATCCGAGTTATCTAGATTTGTGGTCACTTGATTGGCCCAATTTTGAAGGGTACTATCCCAAAAATATAGCTTAACCTTACCGCCTACATCACTATACTTAACTCTAACCAGTTCAGTTGCACCGTTACCATCCATATCAGCAAACAGCATTTTCTCGGACGCTGATTCTAGGGTAGGCACATTAGTTACTACGTTATGCCTCCACTGACTATAATTTGTATTCCAAGCTTTTAGCTCTTCACAAAAAGAGTCAGTATTGTTCCGCTGAATATACCACAAAGAGGTTTGTTTCTTTGCGTTTTGTTTCTCAGATAATATTTGTTGCCTGCTACCGGCTATGTCATTTACATCATTGGTGCACGATGCCTGATGAAAACCCTTATATACGTCAACTAGGCCGTAGCCATAATAATCCGTAAAAAAATTACCGTCCATGCCGGCTACTTTTTTTGCCGATGCGACTAGACGAGCCTTAATCTGGGCTGGTGTAAGCCTAGAGTCATTACCAATTTGTAGTGCTGCTACGCCAGCGACTATTGGCGAGGCAAACGATGTCCCAGCCAACACGCTGTTGTATGCTGAGGTTCGATTCGCGGGTGTCCACATGCTACTTCTAATGGCACCGTATCCTGGCGCTGAAATGTCGATTTCTGGTCCGTAACTGCTGAAGTCAGCCCGATTATTTGAGCTGTCGGTAGCCCCAACTGAAATAACGTTGTCGTATTTGCCTGGATATAGTATTTCGCCTTTGTACGAACAGCCCTGATAGGCATAGTTGCTAGCGCCACAATTTCCTGCTGCTGCGACAATAGTAACCCCCGCATCAACGGCACTATCGATAGCTGTTTTTAGAATTGGGTCCTCCCCGCTAGAGCCAAGGCTCATGTTGACTACATCTGCGCCTTGCTCGACAGCATAGTCAATTGCCGCCGCTACATCATCGGTCCAGCCAGATCCACTATCGCTGAGAACCTGAATAGGTAAAATTTTTGTTTTCCAGTTAACACTCGCAACGCCGACTCCGTTATCGCCCGTAGCGCCGACCAACCCCGCCACCATTGTTCCGTGCGACACAGCCCCTCCATTGGGATTTGTACTCCCAGCTGAAGGGTCATCGTCATTATTATAAAAATCATGCCCGCCTGTGGCCCACCTGCCATCTAGGTCTTCATGATTTAGAGCAAATCCTGTGTCTATTACAGCAACCGTGGTACTACTGCTACCTGTCGACTCACCCCAGTAATCATCAGCCCTAATTGAGCTTGTGTACCATTGTGGGTAAATAGCATCTTGGGTCACAAAATTGTAGAGTGACGAATATTTTTTTCTCTCTGCCAGACTAACACTATCTGCGCTCAACTGATCCTTAGGTTTATAAACAATGTATGTATTGGGCAGAGAGTTAGATTTATGAATTTCTGATTTATCCAAATTATTTGATTTTATAAATTTTGCCAAGTCATTTTGGTTATTGGCGGTCACGAGCGTTTGGTCGGAGGGTTTTCGTGGGTCCAATTCAGCCTTTTTTATGGCACTAGATATTTCAGGAGTCCTATCAATACCACGAAACATAGATTCAACAAAGGTTATTGGATTATCAACATTATTTTCCGGAGTTTTTGTTCCAGTCCAACGATAATTGAAAACTACAAATATCAGCAAAGCTATCGATATACCAATTATTGAACCTACTATAACCAAATTAATTTGTTTTTTCATTTTTGTTTTTTATCGAACGAATATATTATACCAAGTTTTGATGGTTACAACAGCATTTTTGGGTTATGATGATTTTGTTGTTAATCGGAAGCACGTCCCCATAGTTCAATGGATAGAACAAGTCCCTCCTAAGGACTAGATTCACGTTCGAATCGTGATGGGGACACCATTCGATGCGGCAGACAAGCTGGCTTACTCATGGTAAACCATTCAGGTAGCGGCAGATTATTATAGTGACATTCCTAAATTTATACCGTATCGAATGATACTGAGCGATCATAGCGAGTCGAAGTACCCTAGCTCACTTTCGGCCCTGAGCACTGTCGAATGGCCCTATTTTACTACTACCTAAGATCGTTCGTGGTCAGGATAGACGTTGGCGTACTCTGACTTTTCATAACTGAAAAGCTCTGTATCACTAAAAAATCTAGCAACTTCCTTAGTACCTGTTTCGGCACTATCGGAAGCATGCACAAGGTTCCGACCCTCGCCTATTGCAAAATCGCCACGGATTGTTCCAGCATCAGCAACTCTTGGGTTAGTAGCCCCAACTAGAATACGGACAGAATTGACACACTCAAAACCTTCCCAAGCCATAACCACAACAGGAGAGCTTTTCATGAAAGATTCTAGGTCTGAATAAAAAGACTTATCGACGTGCTCGATGTAATGGTCTTTTAGTATCGCATCATCCAGACTCATCATTTTCATGCCAATTAGCTTTAGGCCTTTTTGTTCTAGCCTTCGCACTATCTCGCCTACAAGTCCCCTCTGGACGGCGTCTGGTTTAGCTATAATCAATGTTCTTTCCACTGGGTTGATGCTCCTTTGCACTAATGATTTGTTCAACTTGCTTCATTTAGAAGTCATGCCTAATTATAACAGATAGGAATAATCAGTTAAAGCATAAGTGAAACATAAAGTGCTAATGTCATATACAATAATAATATGCGATTCACAAAAGCAAAAACTGATTTCCTTGAATATCAAGAAATTGAACAAAATCGGTCCCAGAAAACCATTGCGAATTATGACCACTACTTAACTAGGCTGGAAGACTATGCTGGAGACATTTCAGTTAAAGATATAAACCCTGAAATGATCCAGAAATGGCGCTTATGGCTAAACCGTTTAGGAACAAATACCGCAGACGAGCTTGGTAAATCAACCCAAAACTATCACTTGATAGCTCTAAGGAGTTTTCTAAAATTCTGCGCCAAACGTGGCATCCCAGCCATGAGTGCCGACAAAATAGAGCTCGCAAGAACCAGACGCAAACAAGTGACTTTTTTGGGCAAAGAAGACCTGCAAAGGCTTTTCGAGCAGCCTAAAATATCCGAATTATCTGGCCTGAGAGACAGAGCTATACTGGAGCTACTTTTCTCCAGTGGTCTGCGCGTATCAGAACTTGTCAATCTGAACCGAGACCATGTGAATATGACCAGACGTGAGTTTATGGTCAGAGGTAAAGGGCAAAAAGACAGGCCTGTGTTCATTAGCGAGTCAGCTGCAACTTGGGTCCAGAAATATCTAGACATGCGTCGTGACAGTTTGCCGGCATTATTTATCAGTTATAGCGGAAATTCTAAATCTGATATGACCGGGGACTACAAACGGCTAACCGCAAGGAGCATCCAGAGGTTAGTTGAACGATACGCAAAGTTAGCGGGCATAACCAAACATGTGTCCCCTCACACTCTTAGGCACTCATTCGCTACCGATTTATTAATGAATGGAGCAGATTTGCGTAGCGTCCAGGCCATGTTAGGTCACAGCAACGTCGCAACCACCCAAATTTACACCCACGTGACCGACCCACACCTGAAAAAAGTGCACGAACAGTTTCATAAAGATTTGGATTTCTAACAAGATCTATGGGACTAGGCATTCATCACGGGCCGTACCATTGGGCCAGTCAGAATTTTCCAAGGTCCAGACCAATTTCTTGCAAAGTGTGTCGGTTGTTTCTATAGCAAATTCTGGATAAATATAGTCGGCCTTTATCGGCACCCTGACCTGAATTCTTCTTAAAACATCGTTGGCCTTGCCTGTCGCATCTATAACTGCCTGAACGCCGCCAAACTCTATTCTGCCGCCCTCTGCATTATGGTCATCATACGCAGTTATTTGAACATTTTGCTGGGCATAAATTGATTTTAGACGAATATAGTACTCGTCAGTGCTTGGGAGATTGTCAATTATTACATTGCAGTTATTGGGCGAGGTGTTCCCAGTGTTACACTTGCCATCGATAAACAGCCCCTGCCCATTTTTACCTTCTGTGTAGCTATGGGTACCGAAATTGCCAGCGGATGCATCCTTGCTGGGATACAAGAATAGAGTTTGCTCTTGCCTGATTAATTTTTCACGTGTTATCGGGGGTTGAACCGGAAAAAGTGAAAACCTCAGAATACCGCTATCACGGACCTGGCTCGAAATGGCCGAATTTGAAGCCTGTTGGGGCAATGGATGCCCGGTTGGGTCTGTAACGTAGTTTGCGCCGGAATTTGGCTGCCAGCTAATTTTAATAGACTTTACACCTGGTGCCGTTAGCTTTAAGACCGTTGATTTATCTGTAGATATCGGGTTGTAATTTAATGAATCAGGAGTTGCATCTACCAAAACACACGTATAGGAGATGGTGTCGTTATTTGTGCCGAACGAAGTATTGCCAGTTACATCGGCTGTTTTGTTGCAATCCGATGACTTTGCCGAAGGATGGCTAGCTAAATATTTTATTGCATCATTTACCCCTGATTCGGCAGCGTAATATGCTTGTGTGCTCAACTGTTTGTCTAACGCTTGTCGCTGTTCACGGCGCATTAATGTAGCGAAACCCGTAGCGACTAGTGATATGATTACGATGAATATACCTGCCACCATAATTGAGGCTATCCCTTTTTCATCTTTGGCCAATATACTTATTGTTCTAACGCTTTTCATAATATTATTAGTGTACACGAACCCTAGAATATATTTGAGTAGTTAATTCGGACAATGCGCACCACTGTGAACCAGTAATATCTCCCTTACAGTCTTTTGGGTCCCCCGAGCTTGTGAAGTTAATAAGATCGTCATCTCCGTAGATTACACCAACAGTTATGGAATATATTTCATTTCGGCCAGTATCTGTAACTGACAAAGACTTTAATCTCATGCCAGTCTCTAACAGCTCTTGGCCCTCGTCACCAATTGGATTTTCGTCCGATAGGTTTGGCTGACTGTCACCGCAACTACCTGCCCCGGATATCTTGTCTCGCCACAAAGCGTGCAAAGTCCGCGTATCGCCCTGTTTGATCTGTTTATTAAGAATAAACGTATATCGAGTTGAGCCAACACACACACTCTGCGTCTGACCATTAGTAGCCGAATTCACGACTCCACTACTGAATTGTAGGTTTTGAGATATTTCGTCAATTAAACCTCTGGAAATATTTTGAGTTTTGTTGGTTATTACGCCTTTATAATAAAGTCTGCTTATTTGGGTTAACGTTGCTCCTGCAGCCAATAGAACCACTGAGAAAATCGTAATCGCAATCATCAGTTCTATGATAGTGAAACCATCAGATTGATTTTTGTATAGTCGCTTAATTGTGTTCATCATTGATCAAATAACCTATACCTTGATTTAACTTCTTCCACATTCAGGCCATTAATACCAAACCACCTAGCAACAATAGTAAATTCGTTACTATTACGCTTTACGGCTATGTGATATAAGCCTTCTATACAGTCCAAATTATATTTAGTCAGCGGGTCTGAGTCTAGGTCAGCTAGAATTAAATCAGTCGAAACGACTTTATCGCCAGTATTGATACAAAAAGCTGAATTTTCGGAAAAAATTCCTTCGTTATCCGTTGAATACGATAATGCTTTTAGTTGCTCAACTTGCCCCTCAACCAGTTTGAGCGCTTCCAGTCTTTCTTGTGACTGACGAGCAGACTTCAGGCTGCGATTTGAAATTCCGTATGCAAGGCTGATGGATAAACCTATAATTGCAACAGCAATCAAAACTTCTACTATCGTATCGCCCATCTGATTTTTATAAAACCTAATCATAGCTTAATTGCACTCCGGAAAAGTTGAATCTATAAATGTTTCGGTACTCAACTGTTTGCCCTCACCGCCCAAAACGATCGCAGATTTTCTATCTCCACCGCCCGAAATCAAGCAAATTATTATTTTTTTCGGGCGTCTTTGGCTATCTAACATTCCATTAACACCTGACGAAACTCTAGAAAAGTCATCGCTTAATCCGTTGGTGTTGATGATTGGCAATAAATCTGCAGACCTGGAGCCTGATGAAATACCTGCTGGGCCAGGGGCGCCTGACGACGCTCCTAACGATAAAATCAAACCTATGGAACTGATATTCGGTGGCGTACCATCTACGTTGGCAACTTTTGTCACTTTTATCCCCCAGGGTAATGCATAGGTTTCGCTAACTTTCTCGTCTATTATGGGCTTAGCCCCTGCCAGACTCGACGACAATTCATCGCTTGATTTTCTTAACCCGAGCACAGAATATGAAGAATAGCTTGAACCTTCACTGAACCTAATTACCTTACCCAAAAATACACAATCTTCATTTGTCCCCTGACCACCAGTCACTGCAAAATTCAAGATCGGCCCACTTGCCCCGCCTCCCGCACACGAAAAACTACCATCATTTGGAAAATACCCGCTAGAGACCTCATTCATAATGGTTTTTATCTGTGACTCAACCTCTCGAACACCTTGTGTATATTGTATTCTTTCTTGCCTGCCTCTGAAAAATAATAAAGAAGTGGAAAGTATAACTCCTGAAACTGCCAAAAATATCATGGTCTCTACAATTGTATAGCCATTCCGCCTCCAATGAGGAGATCGTTTGGTATTTCTTACCCCTTTACTCATTGACTTAAGTATAGCATAAGCGATAAGGTCTAAAAGACCCTTTTTACAGTAGTAGAATGTTGTTTTGATACCAAGTTGAGATACTAGCGCCAAACAACATCACTACAAAAGTGGCTATTATCAAAAATGGGCCAAACGGAACTTTCTTTTTTCTGCCTTGCCCAGAGATTAAAAGTGGGATAGATACAAAGCATCCCAGAAAAGAAGCTATGAAAAGCACCAAAACTGCTTGGGTTGCCCCACCAATTATTAGACCAATTGCAAATCCAAGCTTTACATCGCCACCACCTATCCATTTACCGCCAGATAATTGAAACAAACCATAGAAAAGGCCGCTGGCAATAATAACTCCGTATAAAGCTTGGATAATTGGGTCAAAAGAACGGTTTGCTATCGATGACAGCAATACATAAACAATTCCGAGCACGATTAGTGGGTAGATTACTCTATTGGGGATTATCATCCATTTCGCGTCATAAACAAAAATTACCATAAATCCAATTAGAAAAACTAACCATAAAGAAAACTGAAGCATACCTAATGAATCAAAATTAAACGGCCAAGATGCGTAAGAAAAAACAAACAAAACACTAGTCGCGACTTCAACCACTGGGTACTGCCAAGATATTTTTTTATGACAATAACGACATTTTCCTCTTAGCCCAACCCAACTCAAAACAGGGATTAAATCTAAGGCGGATAACGCGTGCGAGCAGTTAGGGCACATAGATCTTCCCGCCACAACAGACAAATTACTATGCTTCGATTTTGTTGATTGCTGCTCGTGAATGCGCCAAACAGCTGCATTAACAAAACTGCCAAAACATAGTCCCAGTAATATTAATAGAATAATTATCATATCTTGGTCATATTCTAATACTTTTTGACTGCAAGCAGAAAAATAAAGCTCCAAAAAGAAGCTTTATTCATCAATTTAAATTGTTATCCTCAAGATTCGGTACAAGTTTTATCTGGTGTGCCACCACCTGTTTCTACGGCATATAATACTGCGAAACGTCTACCACTAGCTGTCGTGACGGAATCATCGCCATTAGCATTGCATGATGCTTTTGTAACAATTGTTATGTGTTCGGCATCCATACTATTTGTTACTGTACCTGATTGCCAAGTCGGGGACTCAGAATAATAGCTCCCTTGACCAACATTAAGAAGTGCTGAAACTTTTTCATCATCCGTGGCAGGTAGTTTCCCATTGTTATTGTTTGACCATTCCGTAATCGCACTTAATATACGGCTAACGTCGTTCTTTCGTTGATTATTCCGAGAATTTCTTTGTAGTGCTGGAACAGCCAAAAATACAATCAGAAGAATGACTGATGCTATTACAAGCACTATCATAACCTCGATAATCGTAAATCCTTGTTGATTTATTTCTTTTAGTTTTTTCATGCCGTTTTATGCCCCCTTATACGTGCATAGATTATTATACTTATGCTTTAAATATTAACTCTCTCTGGAAACAAATGCAAGCGGATTAACTGCGCGGGTTTGCTACTTTATAATATCCTTCCCTACCAAACTGTAAACTGGTAATAGAATCGCCGTAACGATAGTTATAGCCACTATACCCATCAAGATCATTAACGCTGGTTCAATAATTGTTGATATTGCCTTAATCTCATTGTCGACTTCCCTCTCGTAATAATCCGCTGTTTTGGATAGCATTTGCTCGACCGACCCAGACTGCTCACCAATATGCAGCATATCGGGTACCAACTCTAAGAAATTGGGGTCTCCCTTCAAAGAATCAGATAAAGCTTTGCCCCCTTTGACTTTCTCAATCACCCGGCCAATAGACTCTTCTATGTGAATATTACTCACGGACTTGCCTGTAATTTCGAGCATTTGGATTAGTGGCACACCACTTGCCACCAGAGTGGATCCTACCCTTGTAAATCTAGCCATGTAGAGTTTCATAAATAACCGCCCTATCGGCCATGCTCGCATTTTTAACTTATCTATAATTCTTTTCCCTCCGATCGTACGGGCCCAGCGACTTGTAGAGAAAACAATTGCAATTAGCAGGATAATTTCTAGCCACCAGAATTTTATAGTAAAGTGCGCGATTCCTAACAATGCCTTGGTTACAAATGGCAGTTCAGCACCCGGGATACCTTTGTAAACTTGCTCTATAGTTGGCAAAACGCCAACTATCATAAATATGACCACCGCCGCCATAACGCATAAAACAATTATCGGATAGACCATAGCTCCCCGAACCTTACTGATAATTTCAGCGTCTTTTTCTTTCTGGTTTGCGATTCTGTCTAGAGCCTTGTCCAGTGTTCCCGAGGCCTCACCTGCTGCGACCAGGTTAATAAAAACGTTATCAAAAACCTCTGGGAATTTTGCTAAAGCGGCCGAGAATGCTAGCCCCGATTCAACGTCAGTGATAATATCGTTGATTATTATTTGGAGTTTTTTGTTTTGGGTTTGGCCTGAAACATTCCTCAAGCTCTGCACCAGGGGTAGCCCCGCATTAATAAGGGTAGATAATTGTCGAGAAAATAAAACCTTATCTTTTGTTTTTATCCTATGGGTAAACCTATTAATCCCACCTTTTGAATCGTTCATAGGCGTTATTGTAATCGGGGCAAGCCCTTCGTTCTGGATAGCTTTAGTTGCAGCTTGTTCAGATTCAGCTGAAATCTTATCAGATACCTTTTTCCCACTAATCGGGTCTCTGGCGGTGTATTTGAATGTAAGCATAGTCTATTATCAGGCCCTCATCATTCGGTCTAACTCGTCTAGATCAACAGCGTAGTTTCGGGCCTCATCATAAGTAATAAGACCTTTTTGAACCATCCCAACTAGTGTTTTATCCATAGATTGCATGCCAAATTCTGATCCCGTTTGTATAACTGCTTCTAGCTGGTGGCTCTTTCCTTCGCGAATAATATTTCTTACGGCTGGGGTAGCAATCAAAATTTCCGCAGCTGCACGCCTTCCTCCGCCAATTGACGGAATTAATCGCTGAGAACATATTGCCATTAGTATATTTGCCAATTGAGAACGAATTTGTGGTTGTTGGTGAGGAGGAAAAACATCAATCATCCTATCGATTGATTGAGCCGCACTATTAGTGTGTAATGTGGCAAAAACTAGATGTCCTGTCTCGGCAATTGTAATAGCCGCTGCAATCGTCTCTAGGTCACGCATTTCACCTATCAATACTACGTCTGGATCCTGGCGCAGACTACTCCTAAGAGCGGCTGAAAACGAATAGGTATCATAATGAACTTCACGCTGTACAACTACAGATTTCTTGGATTTATGGGTAAATTCTACTGGGTCTTCAATGGTAACTATATGGTCGGATCGCTCAGTATTTATCTTATCCACTAGGGCAGCCAGTGTGGTCGATTTACCAGACCCTGTTGGACCAGTAACCAGCACCAAACCCCTAGGGAAATCAGCAAATTTATTGACAATTTGTGGCAATCCTAGTTGCTCTACTGTCAATAATTGGTTGGGAATGAGCCGTAATGCCGCGGCAATGTTGCCACGCTCATGGAAAGCATTAACACGGAATCTACCTAAATCACCGTATGCAAAACTAAAATCAAATTCTTTGTCTTTTAGGAGAATCTTTTTTTGATCATCATCTAAAATTGAGAAAATTAAAGTCTCGATACTTTCTTCGGTGAGCAAGTTGGCTTCAGAAACAGGCCCAAGCTTACCATCAATTCTCAGAATAGGAGGTAGGCCAACCTGAAGATGAAGATCTGAAGCTTTTTTCTTTATTACTTCATCCAGTAATGGTTCGATTCTTATCTCTCCCTGAGATGTACTGGTTGTATTTGTCGTGCCCATAATTATGTTAAATTCCCCTTTTTACTAGGCGCTTTCTGTTCCCGCCACCCTATTTACCTCTGCAAGTGTTGTTAACCCGGCCAAAGCTTTCAAGTACCCGTCTTGACGCATGCTTATCATGCCTTGGGCTTGTGCTGCTTTTTGGATTTCAGCACTTGTTGAATGCTTTAGTATGAGATTTTGAATATCTTCGTTGATATTAAATACCTCATACAAGCCCATTCGTCCCTTATATCCACCAGGCGCATCGGGGCTGTCTTTGCCCTTGTACAAAGTATAAGCGGTTTGGCCCCTTAGTGGCAAGCTTTTATAACCTAATTCAAGTGCAACTTTAGCTGCCTCTTGTTCAGTTTCGGGCAATAAATGACCAATGGTCGCCCTAATAGCCTCTGTTTCAGTTGGAGTGGACTTGTATTCTTCTTTATCATCGCCAATACGCCTAACTAGTCTTTGGCCGATAACTGCCCGAACGGTACTGGCGATTAGAAATGGCTCTATGCCCATATCAAGTAGCCGCGGCAAAATGCCAGCAGCGGAGTTTGTATGCAGTGTCGAAAACACAAGGTGCCCCGTTAATGCAGCCTGAACCGATAACTGAGCGGTTTCTTTATCTCTAATTTCTCCCACCATTACAACATTCGGGTCTTGACGCAGTATAGATCTCAGACCACTAGCAAAAGTCAGCCCTACTTCGTTATTAACCTGTATTTGGTTTACGCCTGGCATTTTGTATTCAACTGGATCTTCCAACGTGACTATGTTTATTTCTTCACTCTTAATTTCCTGGATCAAGGCATACATCGATGTAGATTTTCCTGATCCTGTTGGGCCAGATGTAAGAACCATGCCATTAGAAAACTTCAGCGCTTCCCTAATTTGCTTAAGAGAGCGACCCATATATCCCATTTCTTCTAGCTTTAGACTGGTACCAGATTTGTCTAGCAGCCTGATTACAACTTGCTCCCCCCATACCACTGGAGATATCGCAATTCGGAGGTCTATATCACGCCTGGCCACACGAACGGTAAATTGTCCATCCTGCGGAATCCGGTGTTCGTCAATCTTCAAACTAGCCAAAATTTTTATTCTCGATACTAGAGGAGCTTCTGTGCTTTTTGGCAATCTCATTATTTCACGAAGTACACCATCTATTCGAGCTCGTATTTTAATCTCTTCCGCCAATGGTTCAATGTGTATATCGCTAGCTCGGTTGTTTGCGGCATATTCGAGTATCGCAGACAACGCTTTGCTAATTGGTGAATCAGCAACAACTGACTCTATATTATTTTGTGCTATTGCAGCCTCTTTCGAGGACTCTGTTTCAGTTGTTTCGTCTGGCTTTTTGAAGGCGTTGGCTACATTTTGATCTATCTTAGACTTGTACTGGCTCAGCACCCTTCGGATGCCCTCTTCAGAGGCGGCGTATACCTTCAGTGGTCGACCTATTTTATTTGACAGGAAATCAACGGCTTGTATATTGTCTGCATCCAGCATTGCAACCACCAGACGATGTTGCATCTCGCCCAATGGCACAGTCATATATAGTTCAGCGATATCTTGAGGCAACAATGCCAACACACTGGCATCTACTTTTGCGTTGCTGAGATTTACATAAGGGACATTGGTGACGTTAGCTATTGTTTTTGTCAGAAGTTCATTTGATATACCACCCTCGACTACTAGCAATTGTAAAAATGGCGTACTCTGATCAGTAGCTTTTTGCCGCAGTCGTTTCGCCAAATCAACATCGAGCAAATTTTTGCTAATTAAAGCCTGTTCGACTTGTTTTTGTATATCTTCGGACAAGACACTCATAGGTCTAGTCTCCCTTAGTTACTCGTCTGCTGAAATGGTTGTTGATTCTCGCTATCGCCTATAGTAATTGTTTGGGTGGGGTTGATAGAGGACTTATTGAAATAGCGTTTGTCTGGCTGGTTGAAGTTAGCACTTATCGGCTCTACGACTTCAACCTCTGCCTTAAGACGTTTGGGGGATGAAAACAAGGCATTAGATACAAAATACGAAATAAAACCGCTAATAACTATGGCTACTGCTATGACTACAACATCTTTTTGCTTCATGCTACTTAACCACCTTTTTCTGAATAGTTAGAGTTTTTTCCGGCTGATAGTAGCTGTCTGCAGTGACAGTTGCTTCTATCCCATTTTCAGTACTGGCCAACCCGAGCTGCCTGATGTGAATTGGTCTTATTGAATTCTGCAGTAATCCCAGTAATTTCTGTGTAGAGTCATATGTCCCGGTAGCAGAAAGTTTGAACGACATTGCAATTGGCTGATTACTATCATTTTTACCCGCCTGGGTAAGCTCGTCATCAGTCCCACTAATACTGTTTATAGAACTATTGTTATTTTTTAGAATTTTTTCGATGCTTGTTGTCAGCCCCGGAAAATCGTATTTGCTCGGCAACGCATCTAGAACAATCTTTGCGTTGTTCCCAGCTTTGTCGCCTTTTCCAGATGGGCTGCCGCCTAGTATATTATCGGCTGTTTCTACAAATGCTTTATAAGAGACCACCAGATTACCAACTGTATTAATATTTGCTATCAACTGGTCCCTGGCCTTTTCTTTGGCTCCTATGATCTTGCTCTGGTAAGACATCTTGGACCAAAGAGCGTGACTGGCTACAAGTGAAAAAACAACTATGAATGCGGACACGGCCACGACTACAACCATAGTGGTGTTTGCCTTGTCGATTTGGGTTACTTTTTGTGATACGTGTCTTTTTGCCATGATTTTCCTTACTAGTTTTCTCTATCCTTAGTAACTGGTGGCGCCTTGAACAGATCGGTTGGTTTTTCTGTTTGTGATCTGGTAGATATAATGCTCGGTACAATTAGCTGCGCGTCTTTAGTATTGTCAAAAATAACTGGATCAAATTTTAATTTGATTTGGAATGTGGCCCCGCCGTCATTGATACTGAATGTATTTAGCACCACTTCTGAAAATGCATTTTTCTGATCATCACCGCCTTCCACAGTATATTTTGTAAACTTCAACGTATCAACGAACTTATTGACTGTTACAAGAGAGTTCGCCGTACCATCAATGCTAATTGTAGACTCATCAAAGTCAATTAATGCCTGCGATACGCTCGCTGCTTTGGGTGTCAATTTTCGGACATAACTAAGCGCTCTATTAGCTGCAGGTTTTTGTTCGTGTAGTGGCGGTAGTGCTTTCAGCTGGTTTTGAACCGTAAGAACTTTGTCAATATCCTCAACTGCTTCCAATTTAGACACATTATCTTTGATGTCTTTTGTAACGTTCTCGATATGCTTTGTTTGTATCACATTAACGTTTATGAATAGGATCATGAACAAAAGGAATGCAAAACCGGCCGCTAAAATAGCAACTGTGATTACTAAACGCTTCGTCCTAGCTGCTTTTATATACTCAATCTTTACAGATGGTAATAGATTAAATTGGATCATTCTATTCTCTCCGCCAGACCGATTGATACTCCAAAATTGTTAGACACCGATAGTAGTTCATTTTGCTGGGATTGGGGGTATGCTACATTTCTCCAGGCATTGCCTATTTCCACTTTTAGGCCTGTTTTATTGGCAACGTAAAGTGGGAACTCTGGCAGACCAGCTGCGTTACCGGTAACTATAATTCTATCAATAGGTGTGTCAACGTAACGTGTTTGGAAAAATTTAATAGATTTTTCGACTTCAGCCACGATTAGGTCGACAGTGCCGATAATAGACTGGTAGATTTGTCCCTCTAGCTTGTTCTTATTTAAACCAAATTTGAAAACAAATTGTTCGGCTTGCTTCTGCTCTATGCTCAAGTTCTGTACAGCTGAGCGTAAAATAGCCTCAGACCCAGTCGGTATAGACCTGGTGAGCCTGGGGGCACCATTCATTACTATCACTAGATCCGTAGTCTTGTGGCCTATATCCAAAACAACCTGTGGATTTGTCGATTCAGGAGCTACCAGTGCGCGGGCTAAAGCCAGGTTGTCCGGCTCAAAGGCTATAACATTCAGGCCAATAGACTCCAAAATATCCAATTGTTTTTCTATATACTCGTTAGTAACACTGGTCAACAAAACTTCTTGTTTGGATTTATCCTGGGGGGAATCTCCAATAACTGCCCAATCTATTTTTGATTCTGAAAGCGGTGTTGGTATGAGAGAATCAGCCTGAAGTCGGATAGTCTTAGCTAGATCATTAGGCGATAGTCTATCTATATCCACTACTGTTGTGAATACCTTATACGACGGAATGCCTACGGCAACATTTCTAGTTGATATTTGGGACGTAGTTATTAAATCATGAATAACTTGGGCTACTTTATGCTGGTCACTATCAGCGTCACTAGAAACAATCGCGCTATTTATTGGCGCAGAGGCGTACTTAAACAACTGCTTGGTCGGCCCACCCCCTCTTAACTCTACAACTCTAACTGCTGTGGTGCCGAGATCAAGTCCAAAAAAATCAGATACTCCGGACAATAAACTCATCTTATGACCAGTATACCATAAGCATAACCGTCGAAAGCAAGTATATTTTTGTTCTTTTTGATTAAAATACTGGGGGTAGGCTCGTGATAGAATCGTACTTTTGGAATGGTACAGCCGACTGCAGGCTGACGTTAAGTGGCGTCATATATGCCTCCGGGCTAAAGTTGAATACTTCAGCTATTCGATCTGAATCAGCAGGTTCGTTTGGTGCAGCATCTTCACAAGGGACTCGTCTGGATTCTGGGAAAACAGTATTTTGGTTATCGGGGCATAAGACAGACCCGTTAGTTCGATAAAATACAGCTTTTTTGGCAATGAAAGAACCGTTTATGGTCAATTTTTTTCTGCATATTTCAGAAATTACATCACGACCACCCCTTTGAAGATCTAACGGCCCAGTGCTATCTCCACAGGTATAGATTTCACCCTTGTTGTTACTATCATCTGGTTGAGCAACGAATATCCCGTCCAAACGTGTCACATCAGGTGAAATACTGATATTGCCTTTTACTATAACTACCACGCTAGGTATCTTATCTATGCTTGACCATCCATTTACGGTATCCGCGTTTTTGTACTCAATATTCTTATCGATGTATAAGTTACCGTTGACCACAACCACCTCTCTCTGCCCATCATCAATTGGGCTGGCCAACGTAGGGGCAACGGCGCTCATTGTCCCACCCGGGATTGCCGCTCTGCCTGTTTCTGTAACCCTTTTGTAGTAATCAGGGATACAATGCAATATACCGCTTTGACCACCGTAACCACCTACCCGACCACCGTACACAATTTCTTGGCCAGGATGCCTTGGATCAGGCATAGGTCTAGCAACATAATAATTACCAAAGGTTAAATCGTTGGCAGCGCCATATGTCAGCCAGCCATAACCAGTTTGTACAGAAGCTTTTGATCGTAAATTATCACTAAAGAAATTTTCTATCCCGTTTGCCAGGCCACTGTTATCAGGATCTTGTACTCCTGCATAATCGAAAACCCCGTATTGCCCCGAAGAGCCAGTAGATATACGACGGCCACCCTCGATAGCGCTATGTGTAAAGGCCCGTATTCTGGCAGAGGAGTTTGTCCCACAGGTTTCTGTATCACTAAATGCGCTACCAACAATAACGTCGTTCCCATAGACTCTTAGATATGGCTTAAAAGTTGGTGGCGGCCGAGTAGTAGGACCAACACAGTCACCGTTTGCATCAAAATGTAGCCCATCTGGAATTCTATCCTGAATACCATCAATATTCGGGCAAACATCAATGACCCCTCCTACCGTAACTGAATCTTGACAAGTAGCGATCCCGCCATTATCTGCTGTCCATCTGCCTGTAAAGGTGGTTGATTGGCTCACATTAACTGTTGTATCCTCTCCAAATCGGTCTGTGGGAGTATTCACATTACCGAGTTCGCCTATGCCATTATCAATATATCCTGATTGATTATGGCTACTCGTCCATCTTACGGTCACTGTGCCCCCGCCTGCTGGAAGCGTACTTGGAGTAACAGTTAGGGTACATTCTGGTCCCGTAGGTTGCTGGCAACCAGCACCAGTATTGCCCTGCCCCCCCAACATATAACCAACTAAAATATCTGGTGGAATAACATAGTTAGCATTACCATTAGTGACCGATGTTGGGCTCTGCTGACCTAGCAAATCAGCCTGCCAGTAAACACATGTTGGTATGGGAACCTCTAGAACATATGAATGCCCAGCGTCTAGTTCTTGTGTATCACTCCCTAATAAAATTTGATTTCTCAAAGGTAGGCCTGATTGGTTCCTTCTGTCCCACATGGCGAGAGTTGCGTATCTATGGCAATTACTATTGCTCCCAGTAACCCTAACGTCTGATTTAACAGAATTACCCGACCCGGAAATACGCAAGCCTCCAATTTCAACATTACAAGAGTAGTTACCCTGTTGCGCGTGTGCAACCGGCATTTTTGTCAATAAATCTTTCGCACGTTTCGCACCCCCAATAGCCTTGGATTTGTTGTTAGCAATATGCGAAGACAATTGTTGGTTGTGGGCAATCTTTGCCACATCTTTTTTATATATTTCTAAAAAATCTTTCCAATTGTTGTACTTGTTGTCGGTTTTGTTCTCTAACCGCATTATCATATATGCCCCTGTTTTTGATGTAAAAACAGCTGTATGATCACCTTTATTCTCCAACAATTCTGTTTTTTTATTTGTGTCTTCTAAATTCTGTAACTTTATACCGTAATCAGCGTTGTCCTGATCAGAGAATTTTTGCGGTAATAAACCGACATCATCAAAATTAGTCGGCGTAATTACCCCTGATTCCTTGCTGTAACCAACCACACTATTATAGTTTTGTATCGATGTAGCTACGGTTACTGGCTTTTGCTGATATAGTATATTATTTTTACCGACATCGAGTGCACTATTTATGTCTACCTTTTTAATAATATCTTCTCTAGATTTTCCGTTAATAAAAAGTGGTAAAATCTCATTTTTGAGTTGGTTTTTTGCTTTTGTATGTATTTGCTTAAGAGTTTTTTGGTTAGTTTGTGAATTAAAGAACTTGGTATCAAAAGGCACCGACACAACGAATAGAGTTTTTTGATCAATAATTCTACCGTCTAGACTAAGCATCGAAGAATTTATATCTTTTTTCAGCGATTCATAGAACTGGATGCTATCGATATCGTAAGATGATTTATTATTATAGAAATTGGATGGGTTAACATTGTCGGGCAATTTATATAATTCTTTAATCTGCTGGTCAGTTAGCGCCTGATTATTCTCAAATGATTCTTTGCGTAATGCCGCATTCATAATCAGGTCGTCAATCGCAAGTTGTTTCGGATTTCCATAAACTTTGGTATTTTTACCACGTTTTTCAATAGCCGAAATAGCACTAACGTATTTGTCGACATCTTTTTGTGTTATAGTCACGGCGCCAATAGTAATTGGTAATTTGCCATTATTTGTTTGGTTAAAAAGTCCTCCCGAAATTAGCCACAAACTCAATCCCAAACTGACGAATACAATCGAGACAGCTAACCCAACGAAAAGCGTTCTTTTTTTATTCTTTGAAGCTTTATTAATGATTGTTGTATTAATTTCAGCCGGCTCCCCTCCAATATACCCATCGTTAGAGTTTTTGGTGGTTGATTCACTTTCTGAATTAATGGTATCGTCTTTCATTGTCTCATTTTTCTCGTTACTTTATAATATACATTATCCGTGCTTATGGTTAAAGGGGTAAAAAATTTCAACATTCACTGATGGATAATTGGTACAATAATAAAATCCTATTCAAAAGATAAATTGTGGCAAAACGTCACTACCTCTGTTAGAATTAAGGCTATGTCATTATCAATTGGTATTGTTGGGACGCTACCCTACCTTTTAAACTAACCTTCAAGATGCCCTCTACCGATAGAGGTAAGCGTGGATACTCAGACAAATACACCGAAAAACTAGCGAAGAAAGTCTACTAAGCCAATCAGGACGTCAGATTTGCTTTATTGATTTCAGATTTAATCTCATCAAGCGTTAGCCGCTTAGCTTGTAGTTCTTTGATTTTTTCAACTGTCTTTAGGCTACTCTCGTTAAACCATCTGTAGCCACCTTCAGTAGTTTTAGCTACTTTTAACAGACCCTCATTGGTCCAGAAACGTATTGTACTAGTTGGCACATCGCTGGCCCGAGCTAGTTCGCCAATCTTAAGTAGACGCTCCTCTTTAACTCCCCTAGGCTTCTTATTACCAAGATACACATCAAGTGAGCTGTCTACAGCTTTAGTAACCAACGAATAGAAATCATTCAGGTCGCCTGTCATATGAGCTTTTTCTAGAGCATTGATATAATCTTCTCGCTTATCATTGCCAATAACGGTAATGGGATAGTTGGCTTGCATAAGAAGTAAGTTCATAAGCAATCGTGCAGTTCGTCCATTACCATCTACAAAAGGGTGTATTCGGACTAGTTTGTAGTGAGCATCGGCAGCTACAATGACTGGGTGTGTGTCGCTTTTACTCTTTAGCCAAGTAAAAAATTCTTCCATTAACTCAGGTACTTTAAGTGGATCAGGTAGCTCAACATCAGAACCAGCTATTGCAACCGGCACGTTGCGATACTTTCCTGCGTTTTCATCATCAATCTTTTGCAAAATGAGCTTGTGAATGTTCATTACGTCTTGCTTGGTGAGATCTTGCTGTTTAGTATTAGCTGCTAAATCTTTAACGTAATCAATTGCTTCGGCGTGGTTGGTAGCCTCTAGGTGTTCAGTTAATGTTTTGCCCTTAACTGTAACGCCCTTTTCTATTACGAGTGCGGTTTCACGACGATTAAGCGTGTTGCCCTCAATAGCGTTTGAGTTATAGGTCAACTCAACCTTAAACCACTCGGCTAGGTTTTTGAGATAATCAGCAGATAATGGACGCAATTTTTGAAGTTGGCCCTTCTTATCTGTGAGCTTTTGAAGTGTTACTTGTAAGTTTGAAGTTATCATACTTTATACCTTTACTTTAAACTTTAACTTTTAGTATATCACAAACCTAAAGTAGATCAACCCCCTTCTGCTTAATAACGGCTCCGTCTCTATATAGGGGTCATTATAAAAAGACAAAACAATAAAGGAGGACAGCTATGAAGGTAGCAATATATTTACGAGTTTCAACACTCGACCAAGCAACAAAAAATAATCAGCGAGAGGGTTATTCTATACCTGCACAACGTGAAGCGTGCAGAAGAAAAGCTAAAGAGCTGGGTGCTACTCGCATAAGGGAGTATGCAGATCGTGGCGAGTCAGCTCGTTCAGCATCCAGACCGGAATTACAACGATTGCTACACGACTTATGTGACAAGAAACAAAATATCCAGAGCGTTATCGTCCACAAAATAGACCGGTTGGCTCGTAATCTTCACGACGATGTAATGATCGGTTTAGCGATTAAAAAAGCTGGGGCGACGCTTGTCTCCGTAACAGAGAATATAGACGAAACACCATCCGGTAGGTTGCTGCACGGCATAATGGCAACTATTGCTGAATTCTATAGCAGAAACTTAGCAGCTGAGGCATTGAAAGGAGCAACTGAAAAAGCCAAGCGAGGAGGTACACCCTTCCAAGCACCAATCGGATACGTAAATGTGACGGAGCGTGTTAACAGGCGCGAGGTTCATACGGTTGCCCTAGATCAATCACGAGCGCCACTTATACGCTGGGCTTTCGAGTGCTACGCAACGGGTGATTACAGTGAGTTAGAGTTATTAGACCAACTATCTAAACGTGGTTTGCGTACCAGGCTTCGTTCTCGGTCAAAGGTAGAGCCGATAAGCCACGGTGGTCTTAATAAACTTCTACAAAACCGCTACTACCTTGGCTATGTAACGTATTGCGGTACTGAGTACAATGGTAATCATCAACCGCTAGTAACACCTGCTGTATTTGCCGCCGGTCAAGCTATCCGTGAAAGTCGATATTGTTTGAGCCGAAAAAATCGCAGCCACAACCATTACCTATCCAGGTTGTTGCTGTGCAGTCGGTGTAATAGGCACTTATGTTATATGGTCAGTAAACATAAGTATGAATACTATTCGTGTTTAAACCGTAAAAATCAACAGTGCAACCAACCATACATACCGGCTCAGAAGATAGAACAAGAAGTTATCAACCAGCTTAAAATCCTAAACCTATCTGCTTCAGATCGCCAAAAGTTATCTGAGCAAATTGAAAACGAGCTTGGCAGTGAAAGAGCCTACGCTGAAACTGATACCAAAGCTCAAACTCAGCGGGTAGTGCGGCTTCAGGCAGAGAAGGAAAATTTACTCCAAACGTACTATGACAAAGTTATCTCTGCGGACCTATTCAAGAGTGAGCAGAAACGTATTAATGAAGAAACACGCCAAGCTCAAGGAGTAATTACGGAGGCAACCAGACGATTAAAGATTATTGATGGACGTCAGGCTCGTGCTTTAAAAATGGTCAAAGAATTAAATTTTTCCAAGGCTTATATCAATGCAGATCCAGCCATCCGACGCCATTTTTGTAAGGCTCTGTTTGATAAGTTAGCTGTTAATGATGAGGTAATCATTCAACAGAACACTTATAGATACCCACGCGAACATCACGTTACAATCACAAAAGTAATGTGGCAAAACCCTATAAACATCCATCATCTTACCAATGCCATACTAGCTATATCCCTAAAAAAGCGTAGTTCTTAACAAACCCAGGAGCTAGAGGGTTATGCTGTTGCATAGATTGAGGACTTTGGTATTGATGTCCTCACCTTCTATCTTGTAGTCAGGTGTATTTTTATCTGCATCATTGACTACCCAGTAATTACCGATCCCGAAATTATGCGTTGGCAACGAAAACACTGCATCTATTTTGTTTTTTGCAAACATATTGACACTAACTCCTATAATTTCGCTGTGTTTACGCATTTCTTCGGTGATCTTGAAACACCTTTTAGCTACCCCATCTTGATAGTACGTTAGCCCGAACGTTACCGGCAGACGCTTACGAACTTGATAGCGCCTGTCATCTTCGTAGCTTTCTACTAGCTTATCTACATAATCCTCGATTGAGCGGCGCGTTCTGTTGACCTTGTGTATGCCGTGCCTCCAACGAGACGGCATAGACCAGTAAAGTTGCTCCTGGGCAAATTCAAAATCTTTACGGCTAACCAACGCTTCAAAAGCATCCTCGCACCTGACCCACTCTTCTACGGGATTTTTGCGTTGTCTTTGCTTTAGTCGACTCCAGGTTTTGTTATACAACTTAGTCCCCGTGTAGGTTTCATTACCCAGGACGCGAACAACCTTAGACGCATCCCACACCTTACCCGTGGCTGACACAACGGCATTTTCGTTTAATTGATTAGCGATGTCTTCGGGCGGAATGCCCCGCTTTACAAACATTGCGAATATATCCTTTACTACTTGCTCCGAGCCATCATTCGCAGGCTCAAAAGTAACCCGTTGATTTGCTATAACCTTGTGTTCGCCCTTTTTTAGTATGCCGACCCTCTCCTTGTTCTCATCAAATAGCACGCGCACATACCCATAGGGCGCTGTACCACCAGCTGAAAATCCCTGCTCAGAAATTTTCATACTCCCGTGCCACACCTTATCGCTTAACTGCCTGCTATATTCAGCAGCCATATACCGACCGATTGATGTTTCAAGGCTAGACAGCAATTTTTCCTCTTCCTTTGGGAAACCTCTGGAAATGTATATCACCTTTTTGTTTCTTTTCTTACACTGCATCTCCCAATAAGCAGCTTCGTCAGGGTCCTGAAAACGCCCCCACCTCGTAACATCTAACACGAGTATATAATCAAACTCCTGAGCATCTGGGTTTAAAACCCAATCTTCAAACAGTCGTTCAAAACCTGGACGTGCAGCTGATAAACCACTTTTACCTTCATCAGCCTCTTCGTGGATTATCTCAATGCCATACTTTGCCGCAAACTCATTAGCCTGGTCTCGCTGTATAGGGACAGAGTTTTCTTGTTTATCTTCTGCTGAGTGGCGATAATATGCCACCGCTTTTTTCTTTATACCCTCCGTGCCAAACATTTTTTACCTATAGCGCCTCGTTTAGTAGTTTTTTAAGTTGATCAAGAAAAGCCTTCTCTTGCGAACTAAACGCAACGCCTTCGGCTCTCTTCTGGCTAATGCCTTTGATGAGTTGCTCAATGTGCAAGGAGAAACCTGACTGTAGGGTTCTCTGTTCAAGCTCGTGGACCGTCATATCGGGATCTGCTAAGTATCGAGCCAGCTCCTCTTCATTCGCCGTTGCCCGCAAGAATATACTGCCGAGCTTGCGTAGTTCCTTGGCATTTTTAATAACCTTGTGTTGGATACGATTAAAAAGATTAATGATTATGTCGTCCACTTCCACACTACGGATTTTGCGTAGTTTCGGTTTAAGTCTTACAAATTCGATACGGTAACTTTCACTTAAATCGTAACGCTCCATTAACTCAATGTAATCCATTTTTTGCTTACGAAGTTGGAGCGAATTAGCAACCACAGCTTCTGTTATACCTAAGTGATCTGCGAGCTGACGGTTGCTTGAAAAGCCCTTTTCAGCCTTAATTCTTTCTAAGGCTTCGGATCGCTCCATTGGCTTCCAGGAACGACGATTGTTTTGGATTTCATACCTACGTGTTTCTAGTTCAGCATTTGATAATTTGGGATACACCCGACAAGGAACTTGCTCATAACCAAGCTTCTGAGCGCAAATATAACGCCTGTGACCATCAATAATAATGTAACGACCATCTTCTAGCTCACTAACTGAGATGGGGTTTTCTATACCGTACTGCTTAATAGACAGTAATAACCTATTGGTGTCACCTTCTGTGCCGAAATCACGACGTGGCTGATTTACATCTCTTTGAATTTTATTGACTGGAATTTCAATAAAGGTGTAACCGTACTTGTGAAGCATTTAATAATCATCTTTCTCCCACCTTTGCCGTTTTCTCCGCGAAAAGACAAAATATACTCGTCCTAAGATACCATAGGTGTTTGCAATTAGTCAAAGTTCATTGTAAAGTAAGCTAAAGCAATTTAGTTTTAGGTAGTACGAATGCGGCTACTTACCTAAGTCGAAAACCGGTATGGTGAGTAGATTATGGCTCGTTAATACTTTGAATGATCCAATCAAAGCGTCGAATTTGCTTTATCGATTGGTTATGAACCATCAGTGCCTTATAACTTGCTGCGTTACGCACATTTAAGTTTCGTTTCATTTTATTTTGTGCGTCCTTATCAAGTCTTCGTCCTGACGACCAAAGATCAACACCCAGATACGACACCCCTTTACGCACAGGATTTATGAGGTTTACATTAGGATTAACATCCAGGTTAAGTTCGCACCCCAGAAAGTCTTCTGCCTTTTTACGTGCGTTTTCTAGTTTTGCCTTATCGTCCATAAAGCATAACCAATCGTCGCCATAACGAAGGTACGCATTCGGCTTTATTCTGTGCGTGATATAACGATCAAATTCGTTTAGGTAGATGTTTGCTAGGATTTGACTAGTGAGATTGCCGATTGGGATACCTCTGTTATTATCAAAGCTATGATAACTTTCTATCGTCTCACTCAGTAGCCACAAGGCTGTCGGGTCACTTACCCGTCGTCTCAGTAATCGTAACAGCGTATTCTTGTCAACTGAGTCAAATAACTTTGTTACGTCCCCGCGCCAAAGCCAACCATCTTTATGTTGCCGCATAAATTTTTGCGCTCTATCTATTGCACTATGCAAACCTTTGTTCTGCCTGCACGACCAGGCATCGTAAATGAACGTTTTATCCCAGATTGTAACTAAATAATCGTAAAGCAATCGATGCACAACTCTATCGCGAACAGACGCCACAGCAATGTCTCGTCGCTTGTTGTCATTAACGATCATATGAGAATATGGACCGTGCCTGTAAGTGCCAGTTTGGAGTTCAGTAGTCAATTTGAGGATGTTATCAAGTAATTCGTATTCAAATTCTGTAATAACACGGCTTGGTTTTTTGCCCTTACGAAAAGCTACAAACGAACGCCATACGTTTGCTAAACTGATATCTATGGAAGAGTTACCTGTCATCACCATTGCCTTTGAGATTTACAAAAAATTACTGGAATTAAATACTAAGTTGGATAAGAAATACCGTTATTCACTCGGTGAACAAGCAGCAAAGTGCTGGTCAGATACCCTAGAACAGCTACTATTAGCAAAACACGCTCCAAAACCGATGAAAGCAAGTTACCTCCTTAGGGCAAACGCTCTTGCCGAAATGACCTCATTGCATCTTAGAGCCATTCTTGAACTAAAGCTCGCCAACGAAACGAGTGTACTAAAAGTCCAAGCACGCCTGAGCGAAGCACGCCGAATGATTGGCGGCTGGCTCAAAAGCGTGCATTAGACTAACACTGATACACCACACCGCGAGCCGAGCATCATTCTCATTCTCGGCATTCGAGTTGTTCAGGTTCGGCTTACCATCGTTGTTCACGTAGGAGTTCGGCACGTTCAGCCACCTGTCGACCGTTAATTCTCCAAGACGTCTCGTTCCTTATAATCCGCAGAAAATAAGGACCTCTCTTCTTTTCAGCATCATTTACGACGCTATCGTTGGAGATCCGTGGGGTGTAAAAGGTTCTTGATGTGCTTACTGCTATAAAAAGATCCGCTTTCGCTCGGAAAGTCTTTTCACGCTAGATGTAAGCAACAATCCACTCGGGGCACCGATAGGTACTTTAGCCTTTGGACTACTTACCCCGAACCTATTGTTCGTAGGTAGTTAGATAAAAGAGAAAGAAGAAAAGAAAGGGCTAAAATTAAAGGTTTTACCCCACCGCGAGCCGAGCATCATTCTCATTCTCGGCATCCGAGTAGTTCAGGTACGGCTTACCATCGTCGTTCACGTAGGAGTACGGCACGACCAGCCACCTGTCGACCGTTTGCGGCTCTAAATCAAAGTGCCTAATGTAGGTTTTATCAAAAGCACTACTGTCGTCGAGTTTATCCCCTTGCGCACGCAATGTGTACCAGTAAGTTACCGCATCAAGCAGACTTGGTACTCGTGCTGCTAGTTCTGGTCGCTGAGCTTGACGTTCACGCAGTAAGCGTACTTGTGTTTCTACCGGCTTATTACTAATCCCACTGTCATAACGGCTTGGTATGAGGCTCAAGCGAACAGGCGCATCTCCATTATTGCCTGACCACTCTCGCCCACTGTAATGACCCTTGCGATATAGTTCATCATATACGTAGGTTGCGTATGGCTGATCTTTACCAAAGTTTTCTGCTAACGCAACGATTTGGGCTTCGCTAGCCTCAATGTTAGGCGTAGCCACCAGGTTAAAACGAGCACCGTTTTCTATCAGTTGCTCTACTAGGTAGTCGTACGTACCGTTTACTTGCCATTCTCTGTCTTTTGAAGCAAACAGTTTTTCAAGCTCACTTGGAGTTAGTGCTGTTTCGCCCTTACGAAATAGGCGTTGCTTGCCACCTAATTGCTCTGCCACTGTCTTGTACGCCGCAAACGCACTACTTAACTGCTCACGTATACTTTCAGGCAATATACGAGCAAGTTCGGGCTTATCTCTATCACCGCGTAATTGTCTAATCTCGCCTATGCGTGGGTCGTCTTCATAGCCAAAGCCTTGTATTTCGTGGTCTAGCTCATACAGAAAGCGTAGTTCCTCAGTGCTTAGATTGGCGTCAGGATTAGCTGTAATTCTTTTTTCAATAGCAGTTAAGCGCTTCATATCCTCTGCCTTGCGTATGTACTCTTCACCACCAGGTAAGTCTTTAAGCCGTTCAGCCGTGATATCTGCCATTTCTGGTTCAAGTTCTTGAGCAGCATTTACACCACGAACCTCGGCAACCTCGCCCTGCTCCATTCGTATAGCCACCCGTGGAACGGTGTCTTTGCTGTCTTCATCGCGTGTGTAGTACACAAAAAAGTCGCCACCCCTTAATTGCATAGTTGCTGTGCTTTCACCAGCCGTACACCAACCTGTACCGTGTCCTTGCAGTGAACCGGAAAGCCTACGGGCTGTACGTGGATCGTCAGTCTGATTGAACTTAGTCCACGAACCTCTTGTGTCTTTTCTTAACTCTGGACTATCAGGTGTGACTTCCAATACAGCGTGAGCGTAGAGTTTACCAAAATTACCACTTTTAAGGAGCTTCTGAAGTTCGGCATCGTTAGCCCTGCCATTGACCTGCTCACCCTGTATCCGTGATTTGTTTAACACATCATAAACGTAAGCTAACGCTTCACGGTTCAGCTCGGGGTAAGGCGCTGTCGTGCCACGACTACGCTTCTGAAACTCGTTTTTTTCTTTATCGAATGTCCCGAGCTTAGTAACTGATGTCCAAGTGTAACTCTTAAACCAATCAGGGTATCCACCGTCGTCACCGCCGAGATATTCAACCCATTTACCAAGTCCAGCACGTTGATCAGCCTGCACCGCCTCAACCATTTGATGACGCATTTCAGAGGTTATTTGAATGTCACCATGTCCTTGCTCCCTTGCAATTCGGCGTTGTAGTTCAAAGTATCCCTCCGGCACATCAGATGCACTAATAACGTGGGCATCAATCTGTCGATCTATGCTGCCCTGATCTCCGGTTAATATGCCGTCGTTTACGTACTCACGGTTAGCCAAAAATCCCAGGTGAGCCGAGATTTTATCAGCAGGCTCGTTAGGAATAGACTCGCCACCCTGACGTAAATAGCCCACTACAGCCTCAACTTCATCAGATGCGTGCATCTGTGGGTTACGATCGTGTAGAAATGAGCTTCCTGGACTTTGCATAGTAATTTCTTATTGTAGCGTTAGGTTTTTATTTTTGTTATCTAACTAGCTACATACTATCATATTTTAAGGTGCGTGTCAATCTCTCGCTCTCTGTTGGGCGAGCTGATAATCTAAACTTGTAAAAACAATTTAATCGCGGGCTTCTAACTACTGGAGGTTTACTTTTACGCCACCTGAGAAAGAACTATCGTGCAGTTCAGCAGTGGTAATCTTTGCACCGGCAGGTACGTCAAACAAAATATCACCTTTTACGCTGTTACCAGGATTTATTTGGTCAAACCAAGTGCTACCTGAATTGCCTGAGGATGCGTAGATGGTAGCTGTATCATCGGCAGCAAACTGTTGACCCTCGGCGTTTAATAGCTTTTGGTCGCTTGATAAGAGGCTTTGAGCCTCATTACCTATGTTCTTAATGCTAAGACTAAGACGGCAAAACTCACCTTGCGCCTTTTCGTTTAAGTATTGGTCTCCTACTGATTTCTCACCACATTTAATGCTGGTTACTGTAAATTCAAACTTACCGTCGCGTGCTGGTTCACCAATTTTAGCCGTTGTTGCTTTTTCTTCGGTCTTCTCAGACGCATTATTATTTCCACTGTTGCTCTGGTTTGAGGTGGTGCTAGAACCGCCACCCGCTGCACCTATAATGCCCCCAACTACTACCAACGCTAGAATTACCGTTATTATCTTGTGTTTTTTGAACCAATTCACTTATAAACTCCTTGTTTAAGTTATCTCTATAAGAATTTATCATATATTATCAACAAAATAAACAGTTAGTTTATGTAACTATCTGTTTATTATTTCTACGCTTAGTGTATGACAGGTACACGTGAGCAGAAGTTAATGAAAGCCTTTGGCAGAAGGGTTGCTGAGGTTCGCAAGAGTCGCGGAGTTACGCAACAAGAACTCGCAGAACGCATCAATATGAGCGTAGTTGCAATCGCCTATATAGAAACCGGTAAAAGATGGGCGCGACTTAGTACACTTAGCAAAATCGCAAAAACACTAAAAGTGAATATAAGCGACCTTTTTAAGGGTCTTTAAAACTCGTTTTATACAGATTTGAAAAGTCATAGCGGGGGGCTACCCCTGTTAATCTTCAGAAATAAGACTCCGCTGTATCAATGCCGAATTTTTTCGGGAGCAAAATGACCAAGCATTTTTTGCCTAGTAATATATTGCGTTAGTGTTGATTTATCGATGAGGTAATCAGTAGACGTACTAGTTTTGATATAATTATAAGTAGGTACAAAGATTATATGAAAATGAGGCTTAACAGTGTCAAACGAGGGGAAAAATGAGAATGTAAATCAAGGTCAGACAAAATATGATCTTGATTTAGATGCCCCTACAGAAAAGAAAACTGAAGTAGAGCCTAAAACTGTTGAGCTAACTATTGTTAAACGTGCGCGTGAACAAGCAACAAAACAGCAAAAAGATGTCCAGGAAATTCTGAGTGAACGCCTGAGAACGAGCGGAGCTTTTGCAACTAGTTCGGTTCAGGGTAACCTAGCAAAGGCGCTTGGCTTTCAAAGTAATATCAATCGAGTCTTTAAGAGCGTTGGCGTGGCATTTCAAGCTACACAACCCGCTCTTCAACTTGCTCGACAAATGGCAGAGGCTCACAAGAGCATCGCTCGAACAATGGAGCCGATGCTTGAAACAATACGTCAGCTTGGTGAGAAGATCCAAAAAATGTTCGAGGCATTGAGACATTCTCTTCCCTCCTTCTCTAGCATCTTCAAAAAAATTGGGTCAGGGATAACCAGCCGTATCGCTCCATTAGTACAGACATTCATATCAAAGTTTGCCAATTTTAAACCGCCGCCAATCACCAACTTCCTAAAACAATGCGTCGAGCAGATCAGCAAATTCACACGTACAGTTTTTGGTCATATTGACTTCGGCAAAATATTCCAGCCTCTTGCAGACTTTTTTAAGCTACTATCAAAAAGCAACTTCTATCTAGTCGTAAAAGCGTCTGAAGGCGACTCCATAGCGTCATATCAATTAGCTAAGATGTGGTGGAAGCTTGGACGTGAATATTATAGGCTTGAACGATTACAGGGTCGTGAGCCAACCGAGGATGAGTTCGAGCATATTATCCAAACTACTTGCCTAGAGATCTTAAGGGAAAATGAACACAAAAGTATGGGTTGGGGATTAAAAGCAGCTCAGACGGTCTTTTATAGTCTGGTGCATCACTTAATGGCACAGTACATCCTCATTTACGACAATAAAGCTGCATCCGAATGGGTTGAATTTAACGTCTATATCGACGAGAAGAACAATAAAGAATATCTGTTCCTGGGTACTATTGCTCGGCAAGTTGGCATATCTGACCAGACACTGCGAAACTGGATTAGGTCCGGTGAATTGGAAGCCATTAAAACTTCGTTCTACTCGAAACTACGCAGCTCAAAAGCAACGGCATTTCTTGTTCCATACCGAGAAGGAATAGTTACTGAATTGAATAAAATAAAAGCTGAGAAACAGATGGCACAACGCCATCAGAGAGATGATCTTTATACCGTATCCCAAGTTGCTAATGTTATAGGGATTAGCACCAAAACACTTAAGCGATGGGATGCGAGAGGCATTTTAGTACCTCGGCGCATAAAAACAATCCGTTATTATACTACTGAGCAAGTAAAGACCATCCCTACCATCCTGGAACAAAATAATAGTCCGAGAACTGTTGAACTGAGACAACGCTTCGCGTAGTTAACTTTTTTATTACCCCATAAGCCCGGAACACCGGGCTTTTTAAGTTACCCCCGTTAATTCCAATGTCCTGGGCTTCTTTGGCTTATTACAAGTGAGAACACTATGGAGAAATTAAATGAACGATGACGATCAATACTTTGAGACAACGGACCTTGGGCTGTGTACCACCATTGTAACACTCGGTTTTCGCCTTCACTCCCTAGACAGAAATAACCCTAGCAGAGTGAAGTTTGTCTTTCGCAGAGAAGACAAGTTAGAGGATACCGTACGAGCTTACTGGCAGAAGGAATTATCCGTTGAGCCACTCAGCTACTTTAACAACATCAAGTTAATGAAGAACAGGATTTATTCAAGGTAACGACTATGACAATGAAGCAAAATGATAATGAAAATGAAGAACAACAAAATACTGTAGAAACAGTTAGCCTTGATAGCGCACCCCGTATTTTAGCGGTCCCAACACCAGATGAAACTATCTCATTCAGTGAATGGCGAGGCGTTATAAATGACAACTTCCCCGACCTACTGTTTGCTGCTGAAATTGGCTTGTCGATTATTGCACAAATCCTCATCAAAGATGTTACAAATCCCTTTGCTCTGGTGTTAGTTGATGTCCCTTCAGCAGGTAAAACCATCACTATCAACTTTTTCTCTGAGATCGAGGGGCTTACATACGCAACAGATAAGTTTACGCCAGCTTCGTTTGTTTCAAATGCCGCCAATGTCAAAAAAGAAAAGCTCAGGGAAGTGGATTTACTACCGCGGCTACAATACAAACTGTTCCTGATCAGAGACTTAGCAACCTTGTTTTCAAAGCGTGATGACGACTTAAATGAGTGCCTAGGAATTTTAACTCGCGTACTTGACGGCGAAGGCTTCAACACCGATAGCGGCATCCACGGACAACGTCAGTACGTTGGCGAGTACCTTTTTATGGTACTGGCGGCTTCTACACCGATTCCACCTCGGGTATGGAAAATGATGGGCAACCTTGGGTCAAGGCTGTTCTTCCTAAATATGAACTCCAAAGACAAGTCTGAGGACGAACTTGCCGAACAGCTTGGCTCTACAGCCTATAAGACCAAAGAAAAAGCCTGTAAAACCGTAACCAAACATCTACTTGAAACGCTCTGGTCTAAATACCCTGAGGGGCTTGATTGGGATAACGCCCAAGATGAGCGCGACCTTAAGCTTATTATTGCGCGTTGCGCCCGTCTCCTAGCTTGTCTACGGGGTGTAATTAATCTTTGGAGAGATCGAGGCGAAGACGGCACAGAGTACAGCTATACTACCCCGACTGTTGAAAAGCCGGACCGTATTAACCAACTTTTTTACAACCTATGCCGAGGACACGCTTTGGTTAACGGAAGAACACAGCTGACGAAGGATGATGTGCGCCTAGCAATTGAGCTAGCCATAGATAGCGCTCCCACGGTCAGAACTCGTCTTTTCCGCGCATTACTCGAACTAGATGGTGAAATCTGCACTGCGGAAGTTGAGGCGATTCTTAACTGTTCTAAGCCGACTGCATTAAAAGAAATGGAGTCGCTCAAAATACTTGGTCTTTGCACTATCAGCCAAGAGAGCCAAGGACGAGTTGGCGAACCTGAAAAGATTATGAAATTGGACAGTAGCTTTGATTGGTTTCTGAGTGACGAATGTAAGGCGATCCGCAATGCAGATGCGTCAATAACCAATAAAGAAAATCTGACACTGTGGAAGGAGGACGCTATGACCTAACAAGCCAACCCCTAAACAAGCTATATAGATTAAATGAGGAGAAATGATTATGAATACTAAGTGTAAAAGAATAGATACTTACGGTGATTTTTGTAAAGGACTACACAAAGCAGTTTTCGGTGACAAATGCGTATTCTGCCCCAAGAAACGTTATAACAAGAAAACTGTTTGTAAAACGTGCTATGACAGCTGTCCGAATAAAAAGCCTGTCTACGACGAAGTTGCCGTTCGCGTCAAAATTCGAAGGGATTAAGTTATGAGTCACGATGCAATAGATCAAGCTATAGATGTTTTAGAGAAGAACAGCGAAGCTTCAGATAAAAACCAAGGTCAACAGCACGGGAAACACTATGACGATGAGATGGATCAGCCACAACACTTCTCTTGGGTTCACATAGATGTAGAAGCACCTAGCTGCTGTACGGATACTTCAAGCTGCATTATGTACGATGATGCCGAGGAAATGCAGCAACAGTTCTTAGACTATGCACGCCATATGGTCACACCGGATCTACTACAGATGCTAAGGGATAGAAAGCTTGTTCATATCACGCTTCGCATTGGACCACGATCATTAAGTGGCATCGACCTGAATGATGACTACGGGATTGAGGTGAAATATGAGCAATAACAAACCTAGTAAAAAGAATGGAAAGAAATTAACTAAAGAGTTCACTCCCGATGAAGTTAAGCGGATGCTGAAGAATGTTGAAGTTGAGATTGACCCCGCTGCCCTGCTGAAAAAATCAGCTGATATGTGGAATGAGTACGAAGCAAGCAGCCCAGCTAAGAAAAAGGCATTGGTTGATGATCTTAACAAGAAGCTAGAGCAAGCTTCAGCTATAGTCGCATTGGAAAACCACTACCTTTTAGCTGAGACACTTGATACCAAAAAATACAGAACCTTCTTAATCGAAGTTACCGATCAGCTCATAGCTGAATATGAATGTAAGACCGCTTCAGAAAAGATGTTGGCACAAACAGCCGGTTGGGCGTATTGCCGGATGATCGAGTATGGCTACAAACTCAATTCAATCACCCGGATAGACTTTCTAAGTAGTGAGAAGAACGGTTATTACTCTGTTCTGAGTAAAGAAGTGGACCGATGTGCTAGGCAATATCTATCAGCTATAAATACCCTTAAACACTTTAAGCAGCCGGCACTAAAGGTGTCTTTTAAAGCTAACAACGCCTTCGTTGCCCAGAACCAACAAATCAACTCAACGACTCAAGATAAGTCCGAGGGGCAAAACAATGTCGGGCAATGATTACGGAAACTCTCCAGTAAGTGACGCCGTCAACTCAATTAGCGTTGATGAGGTTGTAAAGTCGCTTCGCACACAGTTTGAAGAAAGTCTCATCCAGGAGCCAGTTTACATCGGTGATATGCAAGTTAACTTAGTAACAACGTCTACTGGACACGGCGGACAACGGTATTGGTTTGTTTGCCCTGCCTGTAAGACCCGCGTGGCAAAACTTTATATACAGGTGTCACTAATAGCCTGTAGGCATTGTCACGGTCTCAGGTACCGATCAAGCCGCTATAAGGGTATGGTCGAGGAACAAATTTTTAAGAAGGAACAGCTGTAAGTTATGCCGCGCAAAGTTGTTAAACCAGTGATTAAGTATCGGCTTAGCCCAGACGCCTCTGCGGATGCAGTTGATGAGGTATTTGATTATTTGTTTGATATGTTCTTTGCGCAACAAACATAACCGTAGTATTATTATTTATAATGGTTTATAATTATTTATAGTAACGAAAGGATGAATTATGGAAAAGTATCTAACAGTTACAGAGGTTGCTGAGCGTTTACAGGTCCATTGGCAAAGCGTTCTCACCTATATAAAAAATGGCGAATTAGAGGCAGTAAAACTTGGTCGTGGATATCGAATAAGTGAACAAGCTATTGAGGAGTTCGTTAAAAAGCGGACAACAAAAAGGAAAGATTAGATGAAACGAGCTGCACTCTATGCCAGGGTTAGCACAGATAACCAAAAGGATGAGCAAACGATTGAAACCCAACTTCACGAAATTCGTGAGGCTATCAAAGCAGACGGCTGCATACTTATTGAGGATTGTATTTATAAAGATGAAGGCTGGTCCGGTGCATTCCTTGAACGCCCTGCACTAGATCAACTACGGCAAGATGCCAAGCTAAATAAGTTTGATATTGTATACGTTTTTGATCGCGGTCGGCTTTCCAGAAAGTTTGTGTACCAAGAAATTGTCATAGAAGAACTAGGACACTCGGGAGTTGGGTTCAAAAGCCTGCACGATGTAAATGGCACGACTCCTGAAGAGCAACTTATGGGCAGTGTTATGGGCGTCTTTCACGAGTACGAGCGTGTTAAAATTGCTGAACGTTTTCGGCTTGGTAAATTGAATAAGGTACGTGGCGGAAATCTTCTTGGTTATAACCCTCCCTATGGCTACAACTACATACCCGTTAAAGGTAAGGGGTTAAATAAGAAAAATGGCTACTTTGAGATTAACGAGCAAGAAGCAAGAGTAGTTCGAATGATGTTTGAATGGGTTGGGATAGAGGGCATATCACTGCGTGAGGTTATTCGACGCTTATATGAGTTAGAAATTCCACCAAAGAAAGGTAAACGAGCGTCTTGGACTAAAGGACCGGTAAGCAGACTGCTAACTAACGAAACCTATGTTGGACGACATTACTACTACAAATTAGAAGCTGTACTTCCACAAAACCCCCAAGCAAAATCGACTCAGAAATATAAACACCGACACACAAACAAAACCAGCCGTAAAGTTAGAAATAAAGAAGAATGGCTTATGGTGAAAGTACCTGTCATCGTTGATGAGGCTTTATTTGATAAAGTTCAAAAACAGATTAAGTTGAATGCAAGATTTGCTCAACGCAACAAGCGACACAAATACCTCTTTGGCGGGCTTGTATGGTGTCCTTGTGGTGCTAAGCGTGTTGGCGATGGTCCTGATGGTAAAAAGTATTATCGCTGCACAGACAGGCTTCACAACTTCCCCTTGCCTACTGTTTGCAAAGAGGCTGGCGTTAATGTAACCGTACTTGATGCCACAGGCTGGGAGAAAATTTGTGATCTCTTAACCAACCCTGATCTTATTAAGCAGCAAGTACAGCGATACGCCGACAAGAAAATTGATATGGCTCGAGATAACGCCAAAGTCAACGACGTTAAACAAAATCTTAAACTACTAGAAGAGGAAGAACGTCGATACGCAAAAATGTATGGTCAAGCACTAATGAGCGAGGAGGTTTATCAAGAACAAATAAAAAGTGTCCGTAAACGCCGTGAGGAACTGTTAAAGCTACAGTCACAGCCTTCAGAAGACAAACTAAGTCAATTCCAAAATATAGACTTAGATCACCTAGCAAAAGGTTTTAATGAATTTATGACGAAGCTACCTTTCGAGGGTAAGCTTTTTACTGTTCGCAAGATAGTTGATAAAGTAATAGCAACGAAAGAAGAAGTTACAATCTGGGGGTTTATACCCGCTATGGAACCTGCTTCTTTTGGAAAGGAAAGATTAAATGCTAAAGATAGCGATTATTGGAACTCAAACATACCCAATGAAGGTGGAAAGGTAGGATTGCGTGCTATCAATCGGAATAGTTGGGTTACCGAATGTTGGTAAGTCTACACTTTTTAACAGCTTAACGAGCAACGACATACTAGCCGCAAACTATCCTTTTGCAACAATCGAGCCTAACACGGGCATAGTAGCAATCCCGGATCACCGATTGCCGGCTCTAGCAAAAATATATAACAACGCACCTGTCGTCCCGGCAACGGTGAATTTTATTGATATTGCTGGCTTAGTTTCCGGGGCATCCAAGGGTGAAGGTCTGGGTAACCAGTTTCTGGGCCATATTCGCTCCACCGATGCTTTATGCCACGTCGTCAGGGCCTTTAACGACTCTAACGTTGTACACGTTGATGAAAAAGTCGATCCCGAGAAAGACATTGAAGTAATTAATACAGAACTCATGCTGGCGGATCTGCAAACCATCGAAAAACAGCTCCCAAAAATTGCTAAAGAAGCCAAGAGCAATCCCAAGCTAAAACCTATTGTTGATACACTAGAACGAACACAAAAATTACTCAATGAGGGAAAGCTACTTCACTCTGTTGATGACCTAGATTTTGATCTTATCAAGGGCACTCATCTAATTACAGTTAAGCCTGCTATTTACTTATTTAACATGGACGAAAAAGGTCTTTCCGATAGCTATAAAAAGCAACAACTTAGTGAAATGGTTGCCCCAGCCAAAGCCATATTTGTTTGTGCCAAATTAGAGAACGAACTAAAGGATCTTAATAGCAATGATGCAAGAGAGCTCATGGAAAGTTATGGGCAGCAAGAACCTGGCCTTACCCAGCTAATCCATGCTGCTTATGATGCTCTGGGTCTGCAGAGTTATCTAACTGCCGGCGAAAAAGAAGTTCGGGCTTGGACGGTAAAAAAGGGGGCAAATGCTCCTAAAGCCGCAGGGGTCATACACGGCGATTTCGAAAAAGGATTTATTGCTGCAGAAGTAGTTAGTTTTGATGACCTAGTATCGGCAGGCTCAGTTGCTGGTGCAAAGGCTAATGGAAAAGTCCGCCTCGAGGGCAAAAACTATATCATGCAACCGGATGATATAGTTGAATTTCGTTTTAACATATAAGATTTTAGTATCTGGGCAGGCGTCTTCGGGTCAGTAGTGGTGACTTAATATAGTGATTGGCCGAGTTGGAGATTCCAACATCTGGCAGCCCGACTTCTACCAATCCGGCTTCATCACTAGTGCCCGACAATATTGCTGGAGAAAAATTCGTTGGCCGTGGCCACTCATGCAAAGAGGTGTTATCAATAACCTGAGCAATACCTGATTGTTCCGTCTCTGCTCTCATGATATGCAATTGGCGAAAATGTATTACCTGCTGTTGTATTTGGCTCGTGGCGTTCCTCAATGCTTGTTTGTTAAACCCAGTAAATTTGAGCGTTTTATTAGCTGTGCGGATTTTTACCGTAGCATCTAGCAACCTATACGAATAGTCCACCCCGGTTATCATTTCGTAACTATGGTCTTCTAGCATCAGGAAAAATGGTTTTTTATCAATAAGCAAAACTCGCATGTTTGTGACACATAAAACAGCAAACCCCCCGGAGTAACGACCATTGGTGCAATACTGGATCTGTTCATTCTCGACAATTATATTTTGTAGCTCGCGAAGTTCCGCGTTACCGAAAAACGAAAAGTGGACATTCAATCTTTTTAATTGTTCCTCTATTTCCTTTGAGCTAACCATCTGAGCACCTCCTCATTTGTTGCTACAATATCAGTATATGTCTACATAAAGGTCAATGTCTGTTAACCTAGTCGCTCGAAGAGTGCGAGATATCTCACACTAACCCTTACGAAAAAAAAATTAATAGGAAACGATATAATTACAAATACTAATATTTTTGTGACATAATATAGGTATGTTTGCTTCAAAAAATCAGCACACATCTTTAGTGGAAGCCTTCCAGAAAGGCACGCCACTGACTTACAAAAAAGGTGAATTTATTATTCGCCCTGGGGAGAACCCCCAGGGCGTTTTTTATATAGTAGAGGGATTAGTTAAAGCATACGACATTACTAAATATGGCGAAGAAAACTTACTTATTATTAGAAAAGCTAACGAGATTTTCCCTCTTATATGGTCCATTACTGGTGAAGGTCGTCATGTTATATACGAAGCTTTATCGCCCGTTAAGGTGCTGCGGCTAGACCAGAAGAAATATTTGAATTTACTAAAACAAAACCCGGATCTTTTGCCCCCACTATTAGATGTGATATTAGAGATGTATCGAATTCATTCCGAAAGAATTATTAATCTAGAATACAGATCGGTCCGCGAAAGATTGATTTCGTTTTTGTTAATCATGAGTCAACGTTTCGGAGAAAGTACAAAAGACGGAATTTTTATCGAAGCGCCGCTAAAACAGCAAGATATAGCTAGTTCAATTAATGCCACTAGAGAGACCACTGGTCGTGAACTTTCCCAGCTGATAAGAAAAGGGCTCATTAGTAATGTACAGTCTCATATCACAATAAAAGACGAAGCCAAGTTACGAAGCTTTCTTTGAAATTACTATCCGAAATTAGGCTTATTGGTTAAATCTTCTTGAGTAAATAAAACCGTTCGATATTGCCTTTATTGCCACTAACCTTACTATCGGCTTTATCTATGGTCGCAAAATACTTCCTAACCCAAGCCTCAAAATCTTTCAGAATATTTCGCCTTATTCTCTCGTTTTTAATCACGCCTTTATGTTTAACTTCGCTGGGAGCTTCAAATTGTGGCTTTACCATAGCGACAACTATCGCATATTTATTTACTAGCGAGGCAACATGAGGCAAAATTTCTCTTAGGGATATGAAAGAAACATCAATTAGGACTATGTCTGCAGGTGATGACAATTTTTGGACCGACCTTATATCCGTCTGCTCGAGAAGCTCGATTCTTTTATCGCCTATCAGGTTAGGGTGTAATTGATCACTGCCAACTTCTACATCAATAGCTTTGGCGGCGCCGTGTTGCAATGCAAAATCTGTGAAACCACCAGTTGATGATCCGACATCTAGTATTACTTTATTTTTAAAATCTAACTTGAACTGTTCTGCCACCGACGCCAACTTTAAAGCGGCACGTGACACGTATCTTTCATCTGTGTCCAACACGATGCGGGTATCGTCACCAACAAAATACCCTGGTTTTTTGACAATGATGCCACCAACACTAACAATGCCCAATTTTATGTAGTTTTCTGCTTGAGAGCGAGACTGAACTAGCTTTTTACTGACCAGAGCCTGGTCTAGTCTTTGTTTAGCCATAGTTCGTCGTTTCCTTTAGTCTTTCTTGCGTTCACGGTAGGCGCCACTCTCGGTATCAACAGATATTACGTCACCTGTTTTGATAAAAGCTGGAACTTTTACTGTTATGCCAGTCTCAAGTTCAGCATCTTTCGTGATCGAGCTGGTAGTGTCGCCTTTTACTACATCCTCGCAATAAGTAACTTTTAGGTAGACATTCTTAGGTAATTCTACATTTATGACCTGGCCGTCAAACAGTTGGATCGTGACATTATCGCTTTCCTTCAAATAGCCCGACTGGTCGCCAATAATATCTTTACGAACCTCGAATTGTTCGTAGGTATCTTGATTCATAAAGAAAAAATTGGATTCATTGTTGTAAAGATATTGAACTTTTTGGTTGGTTACATCAGCCGGTTCAACGTTTT
Organism: uncultured Candidatus Saccharibacteria bacterium; assembly: GCA_964491925.1. Classification (GTDB taxonomy): domain Bacteria; phylum Patescibacteriota; class Saccharimonadia; order Saccharimonadales; family JAGQNJ01; genus CAYRSA01. The sequence continues at coordinate 290,406 of CAZBGZ010000001.1, read as the reverse complement.
CATTGCCCTTGAATGTTTTGTCCAGAACCCGACCATCTATTAGACTTTTGATCTTTACATTAACAATGCTTCCGCCGCGCCCCATAACTTTTTGGCCATATTGCACAACACGGTACGGCGTACCGTCTAGTTGAAAAATAGTACCTTTTTTAAGATCAGTTATACCAAAAGCCATTGGTGCCGCCCTAACCGTTAGATACGAATTGTAAGAGTGCTAGGTGTCGAGCGCGTTTGATTGCTCGAGATAAATGTCGTTGTTGGCTCTCTGTTAGGCCAGTCTTTTTACGTGGCTCAATCTGACCATATACATTCAAATATCGCTGCAAGGACTTGAAATCCTTGTAGTCAAAATACGCTACTTCTTCTTTTCTTCTAAAAATCTTCGCCATTATTATTTCTCCTTAAAATGGGATGTCGTCTAAGTTTATAGGTGCACTATCATCTATGTCTTCAATTACGACATCATCTTGTTTTTTACTGGTTGTAGATTGCGGGCTAGATGATGTTGAGCTCTTATCGCTCGCCTCATACGAACCATCGCCACCACGACCATCTAGAAAAGTTACATCATTGGCTACAACCTCGATTTTGCTTCGCTTTTGACCGTCTTGTTCCCAGCTACTGCTCTGTAAACGGCCAACAACTAAACATCGGCGACCTTTTGCTAGGTACTGCGAAACCCTTTCGCCAAGAGCCGCCCAAGCGATAATATTTACGTAATCTGTCAGCTCTTTCCATTCACCGCTAGCATCTTTATAGCTACGATTTAACGCTAGACTAAAGCTACATACACTTTGGCCATTCGGTGTTTGTCGTAGTTCTGGGTCCCTAGTCAGGTTCCCCATCAGCGTTACCATGTTAATACTTTTTGCCATATGCCTATTCCCCCTTAGACTCTTTTGGTTCGTTTTCTTTAGCTTCTTGCTTGGCTTCGCGTTCGGCTTTGGCAGCCTTGGCAGCGGCTACTTTGGCTAGTTCTTTTTCGTCCTGCCTGACAATAAGATAGCGAATTACTTCGTTAGTAATATTCAATGAGCTTTCAACTTTTGCTAGGCTCGTTGGCACGAGTTCTACTATATAAAAAACATACACGCCGTGTTCGTGCTTGTTGATCGGGTAAGCTAACTTTCGCTTGCCCCAATTATCGTCACTAACGATTTTGCCCTTGTTATCGCTAACTATTTTTTTGACTCTGTCTTCAGCCTTAGACAAGTCTACTTCTAGGCCCGGATCGTATACGACCGCTAATTCATATTGCTGCATAAAACTCCTTACTTTGGTCTTTCGGCCCGTTCTCCTGAGTGATAACGAACTGAGGTTTATTAGTAGACTTATTCTACTCTAACAGATAGAAATTGTCAATGCTCTATTGAGGATTAACGTTATATATCTCTACCCCACCATTGGACGCATCGGGTGCAGCATTGAGATGTATTTCATCTGACGAGGGAGGTCCAAAGTTTCGAGGATCGTAATTCGGATTAATCGGCTTCGAGAAGTCGAGTGGGTTTACGCTACATCCCCAAGGAATGACAAAAACTGTAGTTATAAAAAGCACCGTCACGAGCGCTAACAGAATACCGGCTGTGGATAAAATCTTTAACCACCAGGTTTTTATTTTTTTAAAACTAACGAAGATGAGGATACCAGCACCCACAACACTCGACCAGAAAATCATTCTACTCAGCAAAATCTGTGGATAGTACGATGTTTCACATACAAAACCCGCAAAAAGGCTAAGCATTACACCTCTTCTTCTATCTTATCTTCAGACTGTGCGATTGCTACTTCTGGTTGTGGGGTTTCTGCAGCTCCAAAAACCTCATCAACAGAATTGACGAGAACATCACGCGGGCGAGATCCATCAGCCGGCCCAATTATCCCTTGTTCTTCCATAGCCTCAACCAGCCTTGCTGCTCTGGCATACCCAACCCTTAGACGTCTCTGCAACAAACTAGTGCTAGCTTTTCTGCTATCAACAACCACTTTTATTGCATCCTTCCACATATCGTCATCGGCATCCGCTGCGCCATAGTCAGAGACTGTGCCTCCGCGACCATTGCCTATCTGAACCGGCTGGCTAACGACTTCTTCGTCATAATTTGGTGCTCGTTGTTCCCTGATAAATTCCGTGATTTTTGCTGTTTCCTCATCCGTGATCAGCCCACCTTGAACACGTTTTGGTTTTGGCATTTCTGCTGTCAATAGCAACATATCACCCTGCCCCAGTAGTTTTTCGGCACCCATTTGGTCAATAATTGTCCTCGAGTCAATCTGGCTAGCAACGGTGAAGGCGATTCTAGCTGGAATGTTGGCTTTAATAAGCCCTGTGATTACATCAACGCTTGGTCTTTGGGTAGCCAGTATCAAGTGAATACCGACAGCCCGGGCTTTCTGAGCTATTCGGACTATCAGCGATTCCACATCACGAGCAGCCATCATCATTAGGTCAGCCAACTCGTCAATTACAATAACTATGTACGGCATGCCCTCTTCTTTTTTGAGTGTGTTGTATTCGACAATATTGCGCTTATTTACCTCGGCGAGTGCTTTATACCGCCGTTCCATCTCAGCAACTGTCCATTTTAGCGCGCTAATGCATTTTTCTGGTTCTGTAATAACAGGTGCGAGCAAATGCGGAATGCCGTCATAGGGCTTCAGCTCAACCTGTTTGGGATCTACTAAAATCAGCTTCAGATCTGACGGACTGTTTTTATATAACAGAGAAGTTAAAATCGTATTTATCATGACAGATTTACCAGAACCGGTTTGCCCAGCTACTAGCATATGTGGCATCTTGTCTAGCGAACGAACAATTGGTGTACCCGAAATATCTTTACCGATAACAATCCCCAGGTGACTGTCCATACTTTTCCATTCTGGTGTTTGCAAGATACTGCTAATCCGTACATGTGCCGGTTTGACGTTGGGGACTTCGATGCCCACTGCTCGCTTCCCTGGAATTGGTGCTTCGATTCGTATAGTCTGAGCGGCAAGATCGAGTGCCAAGTTATCCTCCAGGGCCTTAATCCTGGTTAACTTGATGCCGGCTGGAGGCCTGAGAGTAAACTGAGTTACTCTGGGCCCAATATTAGCGCCTTCCATTTCAACATCTATATTGAAATTAGCTAGACTTTCCTTGATCATCTCGGCATTACCCTCTACATCGCCTGCGTCAGCCTTGTCTTGTTTTTGATTCAGCAGATCGAGACTTGGGAATTTCCAAAGTGGGTCGCTGGCTACTGTCAGAGCTTCGTGATTTTCATTTGGGCTTAACTTTTGTGCAGTGTTCTTCAATGTAGATAGCCGAGGTCCAGAGTTATGTTCGACCGGCACACCCTCGTTAAGTTGGAAACCAGGATGTTCGGCTTTGTCCTTTAGATCAGCTAGCTCTGGTTTCTTATCACTTTTCTTGAATAAGTCACCAATTTTTAACAATACCTTTGGTGATACACCGCTTGCTAGGAAAAATGCTAACAACGATAGAACCAAAAACATAATACTCGCAGGTATCTGGTTAATAGCACCAAGTGTTGCCCCGCCAATTGTTTTCCCCATAGCACCGCCGTTACCAGTATAGGCACCGGATGCGTCTTGTGATACAAACATTGTGTGCAACAAACAGGCGACAAATGTTAAAAATGCCAGTACGCTTACAGATTTCTCCAGTGGAATTTGCTTATCTTCGCTAGTAAATTTTTGAACCCCCAAGAATATTAGTGCCGGGATAGTCAGGTATGCTGCCCATCCTAGTGCCCAATATGCTCCGTGGAAAAGGCTTTCAGGTAATGGCCCACCCGTGCCAAACCCTCCAAGCATCAAGAAGATGGCCAAAAGCATCATTATGATGGCCCCGGCTAAAGGCCAAAAGTTCGAATCCTCCTTGGGTGGTTGGTTCTTTAAGTTTTTCTTTGTTTGTTTTCTCTTTTTCTTAGCCATAACTGTTTTAGATTATACCAGGTTAGTCATCTGTTACTACTAGTTTCAACATATACTTATTATAGCAAAATATACAACATTTGTCAAACTAGTATGCCTCTTACTCTGGGCGAGAATCTGGGTTTAACAAACGAGCTCGCATTTCTTCAAATCGATGTTTTTGTTCTTCGGCCATATCTTCAGGAGATTTTACTTCTTCTTGAGGTTTCTCAGGACGGCCATCTTTATTGGCTCTTTGGCTAGTCGGCTTGTCGTTGACTTTGCTGCCGTTGATTACGTTTACGACAGGTATTACTATAGGTGAACGCTGTGTCTGGTCGTACAAGTAATGCGTGACGTGGTCTTTCAGCTCGGCCTTGAAACGGTCCAAATCAATTCGTTTATAACGCTGTGAGACTGCCCGGCGTAGCTCTGTTCGGAGCCCAGTCATTAGCTCTTCAGAATCACGGATATAGATGAATCCTCTGGTCAGAATATCAGGGCTAGTTAATAGTTGGCCACTCTTGCGGTCAATAGTAAGCACAACAGCAACCATGCCCTCTTCGGCTAATATAACTCTGTCTTTTACGACAACGTTGCTCACAACTGCACCAGTCTGGTCGACTAATATTGTGCCGTAAGGTGCCTCGGGACCGCGCTCCCACTTATCAGAACTTAGAAGTATGCTTTCACCATTCTTGGCTAGAATTGTACTATCTCGTTTCCACCCCTCTTCGACAGCCATTTCAATGTATCGCTTTCTGTGTCTTGCGCCTGCATAAATTGGCAAAAAGTAAGTTGGTTTAACGATATGAAGCAATTCTCTGTATTCGTCTCTTCGTGCATGCCCCGAAACGTGCAGAGGACCGCAGCCATCAATATCATGGGTTGGATGACTAAATATATGTACGCCCAGCTCTGTTAGCTGGTCACCTATCAACTGATAGCGAATTTCGTTACCTGGTATTGGAGTAGAGCTAACTACCACAGTATCGCCAGGATGTAGTTTTATATGGCTGTGGGTGCCATCACTCATTCGGGTTAGGGCGGCGTTTGGCTCTCCCTGACCACCAGTACACATAACCAATATTTTATCGTCTGCGATCTTTGCAATATCCCGCATAGCCATAAGCGTACCTTTTGGAACTTTTAAAAGCCCTTGGCGCACAGCAATTTCAGAATATGCCAACATGCCTCGTCCGTCGAGAGCAACTTTTCTACCAGCGGCGACAGCGGCGTTAATTACCATTTGTGTTCGGTTCATATTACTAGAGAACATAGCCACAAACACTCGACCTTGCGCTTGACCTATAACATCGTGGAAACTCTGTTGCAGGGTTGATTCCGTCGGTGTTCGTCCCTCTTTATCCGTCCCAGTACTGTCGCTCATCAGCAACAAAACCCCTTCTTGTCCAAGCTGTTTCAGACGGACAACATCAGTAGGCTTTTCGTCGAGTGGCTCTGGGTCTAGGCGCCAGTCGCCAGTGTTAATTACCCGCCCAATAGGCGTATCTACGACAATTGCGCTAGACTCTGGAACCGAATGCGTGATGCGGACTAGTTCCACCATGAATACTCCAACTTTTAGTCTTTCGTGATTATCCATGTTCATAACAACTGTTTTTGGCGTGTAGTGTTCTGCCCCTTGCGGCACATCTTCAAATGATTTCTCAATTACACCCATAGTGAAACGAGAAGCGTAAATGGGAGCTGGGTATTTTGGCACGATGTGTTTGAGGCCGCCAAGGTGGTCAAGGTGCCCATGGCTGATGATATAGGCACGAATTTTGTGTTTTATGCCGTCCAAGTAAGTCGTGTCGGCAATACTGTAGTTGATACCTGGCAGTTCAATTCCTAAACTGTTCCCGCAGTCGAGTATAATGGCGTCATTTTGCCACTCGATAACTTGCATGTTTTTCTCACCGATAGCTTCTTGCCCACCCAGAAAAGTAATCTTGAGCTTGTCAAAATCTTCAGTAATTACGTTCGCACGTCGCGATTTGCCTTCTGTTGGTTTGGCGGCCCTATATTGGTCCACCATCTTCCGAGCATCGTCCAGGCTACGCTTTTGAGCACGAATAGCTGCGCCTCTAGACGAGGCTAGCCCCCCATTTTTTGGGGTATTGGTTCGGCCATTTGGCCGATTATTATTTTGGTTCCGGGGCGGTTTATTAGTCCCGGGTTTATTATTATTTGTATTCATTATTTTGAATATCTCCTTTTTAAAAATGTTTTATTTAATTTCGTTTAATATGATGGGAATCCTGGAAAAATCATCTAATAAAGTTTTTCTCAGTCCTCCGTTATACAGTGCGGCAGCCGGATGAAACAGTGGCAGGTAAACTTGTCCCTGCAAACGTTTCGGCTGACCGTGCGCCTGGCTAATTTTCAGGCTTGGTAGAAAACATTCCATTGAATGCCTACCAAGCGTGACAATAAGCTTTGGTTTTATTATCTCTATCTGCTTGCGCAAATATGGTAAAAATGCGATTTTTTCCTCTGGTAGTGGATCACGGTTATTCGGGGGGCGGTACTTTACGATATTAGTAATGTATACATCTGCGCGTTTCAACCCGATTGTTTCGAGCATTTCGTTCAAAAATTTGCCGGCAGCACCAACAAATGGTAAGCCCTGAAGGTCTTCATTTTTCCCAGGTGCTTCGCCGACAAAAACCAGTTCCGCATTAGAGTTTCCATCCCCAAAAACTAGCTGGGTTGCTGTTTTGGATAAATCCGGGCAGACATTATTATCAATAATTTGCTTCTTTAGCTTGTTTAATTGATCTTGTTTCGTGCTCATACTATTTTTTATCTGATAGGGCCCGAACGACACCCTGAATTACACGCACCGAGCCCCATATAAACGCCATCGCGGTCCCTGCCCACTGCAATAAACTGCCGCTATCAACTGCGAGAATCGAAAGCAAATAACCAATAGCCCACATTATCAGACCAGTGATAATGTAACCACCTGGTGTTTGAGCTGGGTGTACGGATTGTTTCTGTAGCTTCTTTCTCTGAACCATTCTAAGATTCCTTGTTTATCACTGCTTTTTCTTGGCGGCTTTCATGCTAAGGTTTAGTCGACCTTTTTCGTCAATCGCCTGAAGTTTGACAGTAACGCGGTCGTCAACAGATATAACGTCACTTGGTTTACTGACACGCTCTTCGGATAGCTCAGAAACATGCACTAGACCTTCTTTGCCAGGCATAATTTCTACAAAAGCTCCAAAATCCAACACGCTTACCACCCGACAGTTCTCGTATATCATCCCGACTTCAGGCTCGGCTGTCAGCATTTTTACCCACTGCACTGCCTTGTCTCTAGAAAGCTGGTCGTTACTAGCAATCATAACTGTGCCGTCGTCCTTGATGTCAATCTCAGCACCTGTTTCGGCAATAATTTTGTTGATCATCTCTCCGCCCTTGCCTATAACATCTCTTATTTTTTCAGGATTTATAGTTATAGTATCGATTCTTGGCGCATATGGGCTCATTTCCTTCTTTGGCTGTGCAATTGTTTCTATCATATGCTTTAGGATGTGTGCGCGACCGTCCTTACCCTGCATTAACGCTTCGTTTAGTGTTGCCACCGGAAGACCATGGACTTTCATATCCATCTGCAAAGCCGTTATTCCTTTTTCAGTACCCGTAACTTTAAAGTCCATATCACCAGCAAAGTCCTCTGCATCAGCAATGTCGCTTAGTATATAAGTCTTATTGCCATCTACCATCAAACCCATAGCGATTCCACTAACTGGTCGTTTTAGTGGCACACCTGCATCCATTAGCGCCAACACGCTAGAGCAAGTTGCTGCCATTGATGTAGAACCATTCTGGCTCATGATTTCGGTTACTGAACGTATAGTGTAAGGAAATTCTGCCTCGGATGGTAAAACAGCTGTTACAGCCCGTTCTGCTAGATATCCATGACCGATTTCACGTCGGCCAGGAGAACCAAGTCGTTTTACTTCACCAACTGTCCATCCTGGTGCGTTGTAGTGGTGCAAATAACGTCGTTCGCCACTGCCTTCCATAGTGTCTACCATCTGCGCGTAACTGAGAGGTGCTAGTGTCACGATATTGAAAGCCTGGGTTAGGCCGCGAGTAAATAGACTAGACCCGTGGGCTCTTGGCAATATGCCTATTTCGCTAGACAGTTGTCTGACTTCTGTCAGGGCGCGGCCATCTGGGCGTGCGTTGTCGTCAACGATGCCCTTTCTAACATCTTTGTGAAGCGCCATAGTGAATGCATCGTTATAATCACTCTTTAGTTCGGAAAAATCATCACCGAACTCTTCTGTAAAATGCTCGTGCATTGAATCACGCAGTTTATTTACTAAATCGTTACGCTCTGGGTATGGCATGCGTAATCCCGCGCCTAGTTTCCCGGCTAACCAACTGTCAACACGATCCTGAATGTCGCTGTCTGGTAGTATTAACTCGTAATCCTGATTTGTGACACCAATTTTCTTGGTTAATTCTTGTTGCAATTTTATAGCTGGTTGAATCATTTTATACCCATATTCAATAGCTTCAGCCATTTCATCTTCACTCACTTCTGATGCGCCAGCCTCTACCATCATTACGCCGTTCTCTGTACCGGCCACAACTAGGTCTAATTTGCCATCTCTTAGCTCCTCTGGTTTTGCAAAAGCTTTCGGCTTGCCATCAACCATCCCGATGCGAACTCCGGCAACCGGACCGTCGAATGGCGCTCCGCTCAGCATGAATGCACTAGATAGGGCAATCATGGCAACCGCGTCAGGGCGAAAGTCTGGGTCCATACTCATAACGGATGCTACACCCTGAACTTCGTTGCGGTAGCCCTTCGGCCACAATGGACGAATTGGACGGTCTATTAGACGACCTATTAAAATTGCGTCGTCACTGGGACGGCCTTCTCTTTTTATAAATCGAGAGCCACTGATTTTTCCTGCAGCGTACATTTTTTCTTCATAATCTATGCTAAGTGGGAAATAGTCAAAGCCCTGAGCACTTTTATTACTAACCATTGCCGTGCCGAGCACTACTGTATCTCCGTAACGTACTAATACTGAGGCGGTGGCACGAAAACCAACTCGCCCTACTTCTAATGACAGCTTTTTACCACAAAAATCTGTTTCTACTTTTATAATGTCTTTTCCAAATGGATTTATTGTTCCCATGGATTCCTTTCTATCTTGCAAACGTTCGGGCCATAGTTCAAATATACTGGTTCCGCCCCTGTGCTTATTCGAACGGTCATATATCTGTTGCTACGGCACGATACCGTTAGCTGTTAATGTGCACAAGCTGTAAGGCTAACTAGCCCTAGAAAGTCTATGCAAATTTACCTTCGAAGCCCGAGTTTTTTGATTAATGCTAAATACTCTTTGCTGTCTTGTTTCGCAATATATGCCAGATGTCGTTTACGCTTTCCGACCATTTGCAACAATCCACGGCGTGCCATGTGGTCGTGCTTGTTCGTCTGTAAGTGTTCGGTAATCTCTGCGATACGCGCAGTCAAAACACCAACTTGTACAGCGCTACTGCCGTTGTCATTCTTCCCTTTTTGCAAGTCAGTAATTATTGCTTGCTTCTTCTCTTTTACTATCATTCGCATCCATTCTAACACCATTACCATCGCTTATCAAGAGGTAAGAATTATTTATGTGTTCAACCATTATCACAACGTTAACAACCAGACTAATATATAAACACGAGTCGTTGTTTTTCTACAGTTCGGTTTGTGGAGTGCTTACTCTTACTACTTCTGCTTGCGCCTGAACAGCCGCTCTTGTCATCCAGCCTGCGCCAAATGCAAGTCCACCTGATACAACATCTAATGTCACCGTTGTAGATTCGAGGAGCTCGTGACCATTCTGGACTCCGATTACAGCAGCCCCAGCGAATAAAAGCGCACCACCGCCCAGCGTAGCTGCGTATTTAGCTAATCTGTTTCTATCGCCTAACGCTTCTTGTTGCTCTGTTGTGTACGGTTGGCTACCATGCAAAAACTCGCCAACTCGTTTCCTTATACTCATATTCTATATTGTATCAGTTATTATATATTTGTCAAGGTTAAATTTATCGGGTTGAACTTTATACTAGAAGTCAAAATTGGCATTCTCTGATGGTGTTAACCATGATTCGGGTTTTGTGTGAGTAACAGCGAACGGTGTAGTTTCCTTATCATCTACTCCTGTAAACCAGTAGCTTACATCCCCATGTTTTCCAAATTCGTAACGTCGAGTTGGGGGCGGGGCCCCTCGTAGAACCATTTCAGTTGTTGCCATAGCTCTAGCTCCAGTATAGTCAAGCGCTAATTGCACTCGCTGAACAGCGCTTTCTAATATAGGGTTAGCCTTTTCAATTTCATCGAGACTATCCGTAAAGTCAGTCTCCACGGCGGGCACACTGATTTTGTCAAAATACTCTAGAGGAGTATCAGCTTTAGCCTTTTGATAGAGCTGTATACAAAAACTCGCTAGTTCGATTAAGCCATACCGCGTCGCTACATACTCTATACTTGCGGGCATCTCAGCAAACCAAGCAAAAACTGGTTTGTCGTCTGGTGTCACCATAGATTGCCGAGCAATTGTTAACGGAGAGTCGTGACCCCTAAGCAAAAGTTCGCCACCGTAAGTAAAAAGTGCAGATTGGCGTCTAGTACCTTCATAATCCAAAAAGTCATCTCTTATAACACCCTCAGGATATTCCCACTTCATCTTCCCGGTATCAATGGTCACGTTAACTTTTAGACCATCTACTTCAACCTGAGCAGTACTTTCAAAAACAGAACCTGTTGCTTGAACAGCTAGCTCAGGGACTACAATGTCGCTACCAAGTTTGTTGTGGGCCGCATCTTTTGCTAGACGTAAAGTTATAACATCACTACTTACAGCCCCTCCTTGGTACACTAAGTCAGGATTGTAAATTTCTGTACCATCACTTGCGGGAACAGTTTCATGACGCGCAATAACACTATGCATATATAATATATGCTCACACTTACAAGATTATATCAAATATTCTAGTGTCAGAGCTCTTTCTCGTAGACTTTTGCTAAGGATAAAATTACCTATTTTCGTCAAGGTTCAGATTATCGGTCTCTCTTGCATCTTCAATTTTATATTTTCCTATGGATGTCCTTCGAAGGCCTGTCATGTAGGCGCCTATTCCTAGTTTTTCGCCTGTGTCTCGAACGAGTGAACGAATATAAGTGCCACTGCTGACCTCTGTTGTGAAGTTAATGAATGGATATTCGTAATCAATATTTGTAATCGAGTATATAGTGACTAGTCTGGGTTTCATTTCGGGCTGCTTGCCTTCCCTCGCTAATTTATAAGCCCGTTTGCCATCAATTTTTATAGCACTATATATTGGCGGGGCTTGCTGTATTTCACCCACAAAACTGTTAATCGATTTTAAAACTTCGTCTTTTGACGGGATCTTGTTGCTAGATTTGGTGATTTCGCCCTCTGCGTCATCTGTCGTACTGGTTTCACCGAGTTTTAGCTGGACCTCATAGGTTTTGTCTAGTTTTGAGTACTCCTGAGCCTTTTTGCAGTAATTTCCAACCAAAATAATGAGTAATCCGGTAGCTAGCGGGTCCAAAGTACCGGCATGACCGACTTTTGGACGTTTTTGGCCTGTCGATTGCTTGACCATGCCTCTAACCTTGGCCACAACGTCAAAACTGGTCCAACCCTTAGGCTTGTCTATCAATAAAATACCATTCATATACCAAAACAGTATGCAGGCAAAATCTAAACTTAGGCAAGTATTAACTAGATGCTGGCGGCATCATTGGGGGTGGTACCGGAGGTGGTGCTGACGGACTATCGTTAGCTGCTGCTGTTTGTTCGGGGGGGATGCCTGGGTCTGAGGGTAAACTCAGAGACTGGCTATTGGTATTTTGTCTTTCCGGTACGTTAGTATTTACAAAATAGTCAGCTGGTCTGGGTTGCTGCCCCTGAACATTCATATCAAGCGGGGTTGAACCAACCCTAGCGGTTGGTTGGTTGGGCATCTCTTCTGCTAGATTCTTTGCAGTTTCTTCCAGTGCAGAGATAGCTGGTGCAGCAGTTGAGCTAGGCGTGCCGATGTGAGAGCTACCAACTGTTTTTTCAATATCCGATATAGTCTTGTCTTGGTCTATGACCGCATCTTCAATTGTGGATAGCTTCTTGTCCCCTAGATCGTTGGGGGCTGTCCTGCCCATAACCCAATCGTCATCTTTCTTTATTAGTCCACCATTATCGCCCCCTATCAAAGGATCGGCTGTCGCTGTCGACTCTTCAGGCCTGGTGTTTGCCGTAAGCGAGCCACTCCTTTCTGGTCCATCAGAGTGACCTGAAATTGTAGATGCTGTCCGCAAGCTACTTCCATCTTGAGAATAATCTTCACTTTTCACGTTGTTAATCGGGCTGTTTTGATCATTTGATGTAGATGGTTCCGGTAAGGGTACATCTGGTTGATCTTCTTCCGATGAATCATGGTCTATATCAAGGGTCCCATCATCATCAACTTCACTAGTTTCATCATTTCTAGAAGATTTGGTGCCGCCGATTGATTGTAGTTGTGTAGCTACCAGTTGCTGATTTGCCCCAGACGCCATCAACTGAGCACTTAGAGTCATGGTCCTAGAGGTTGTTTTTTCGTTGCTAAAACGCTTCGTCTCTGCAACAATACCGGTCAAAAATGAAGTTGCCATTTGTCCATCAAAACTATCCGGCTGCATTACATCAGCCATTTCAACTAACATCTCGCACAACGAACTCGCTTGAGGGTCTTGCCAGTTAATTGTGCCTATTGTGCTAGCTGTTTCGTTGTTAATAGAAATCACTGTTGCATCATGCAGAATTCTGCCATGAGCCACTATTGCCCTGTCTAACTCTTCTTTTCCATGCACACCTAATGCGATAACCACGTCAACGTTGAAATCACCTTGGCTAAAGTCTAAATCTTTATCCGACAGCGAGGTCCTATATGGGGTTATAAATATCTTCACCACCTTGTCTTCGACCTTGTATCGAAGTTTGTCGGCCTTGGATTTGTCTAATGAAATAATGAAATCTCTCAAACTATCAGTGTCTTTTTCTATAGTTTTATCTGGTTGTAAAAACTCTAGTGTAGATGGAACTTTGCCACTAAATACAGCCGTTGCGTGCTTGCCAAGCTTGTTCAAAAACAGCGTTAAACCAATACACGCTGATAGTTGGTCGACTGATGGGTCATTACTGACCGTCACCAGGACGTTTGTTGCCTGCTGTATGCGGTCAACTGTGCTTTGTTTAGCTGTTTGGTCCATATTTTTTTAGATTTTTGTTTGTTTTTTAGTATCGGTAACAATGTACCATAAGCATAATGTTTTGTCCATAGCGAAAATGGTCTTACCCACAAGGGTGTTTACAAATAAGCCGTTTCTTTGTATAGTTAAAGGTCTAATTAATAACAATATTAATCGATTAGGAAAAGGAATAGTTAGAATACATGCCAATCATAAAATCTGCTAAAAAACGAGTTAAAATCGCTGAAAAAGCTGCTGCGCGCAATAACAAAGCCAAGCGTGCTATAAAAAGTGCCGTTAAATCATTCCAAGCAACTCTGTCAAAGAAAGACAGCAAAAAAGCTTCAGATGCACAATCACAAGCCCAAAGTGCGATAGATAAAGCATTAAAGAAGAATGTTATGCACAAGAATAAGGCTGCTCGCAAAAAGGCTCAACTAGCCCGCCAAGCGAAAGCCGCCGGTGTTAAAATCACAAAATCCAGCGCTACCCCAAAGAAGTCCATAGTCACAAAGAAGCCTGCCGTCAAAAAATCCCCAGCCAAGAAACCAGCTGCTAAAAAGTAGCACCATTCATAAAAAAGTTACATTGTTGCGTTTAACAACAGATGCTTAACCGCGTCATCTGCATCAACGGTTTGGGTTTTTAACTTCACTTCTAGATCAACTACATCACTTATAAATTTCTTCAACTGTGACAGGCTCATTTTTCTGGCTATATTTACTGATTTCTGGACGACAAAGCTATGGATTCCAGCGTCTTTGGCTATTTGTTCACTGCTTTTGCCCTTCGGAGCTGTCTTTACGACCGCTAAAATATGCAGCTGCCAAAGCACCATGGACAAAATCGTTAGTGGTTCGACTTGTTGTTTCCTTTGATCATCGTAAAGACTCATCATGAGCTTTGTGTCTTTTGCGAATAGCGCATCCAGCAATTGAAACATTGTAGTACTAGGCTGTTTTACGCTGAGCAGATTAATAGTGTCGACTGAAATATTTGAATTGTATTGCAGTAGCTTATCGATTTCATTGCTTAGCTTTTGTTGATTTGTACCTATGTATTCTACCAATAGGCGGGCGCTTGGGTCATCGATACTGCCACCCCTAGCTATTACTTCTGCTTTAACCCAACCCGAAATGTTATTAGCAGGCATATTTGCGAACTCTTTATAGTCAGTGCGTTTTTTCAGATGCTTGTACAGCCCTGAGCGCTTATCTAGTTTATCGTCGACTAGCACAACATCAATCTGATCTTGTGGCTCTCTTAGCAATTCCTCAAACCTAGTATTAATATCTTTGACCAAAGAAATCGATTCAACTACTACTAGCTTCCTAGATGTTAGGAATGGAGGATTGGTTATTGCACTAAAAATTTGTTCAAAGATCGCAACCTCGCCCGCAAACCGTTCTATGGATAAATCCCCATATTCTTGTTCGAAGTCAGAAATAATTTTACTCAGTTCTTTTCTCAGTAGATATGTATTCTCGCCGACTAAAGTAATGGTCATGATTTCACCCTTTTCTGACAACTTGGACAGATATGAGTACCGCGGCCAGCTACTCTAATCTTCTCGATAGTTGTTCCACAGGCCTGACAAGGGCTGCCCTCTCGTCGAAAAACCTTCGCAAAAGTCAAATAACTGCCTTTTTTACCTTCGGCGTCAACGTAATTCTTATCTGTAGAACCACCTTTTTCGATACTGAGCCGTAAAACTGATTGTAGCTCTTTGAATAGTATTTCCAGTTTTGATTTTTTAATGTCCTTGATTACCGATTCTGGATGGATCCCAGCTGCAAATAGCGATTCGTCGGCATAAATGTTGCCTACCCCTGCAATAACTGCCTGATCCAGTAGCACGGGTTTGATTTTAGACTTTTTACGACGGTAAAGCCGATCAATAAAATCCTTGGGTTTAAAGTCGTCTGCCAGGGGTTCTGGACCAACTTTTTTGAAGAAATCGATCTGCAGAATTTCTAGCGTGGGCACTAGCCGAACCCAGCCAAACTTACGCTGATCATTAAAGAACAACTTACTATCGCCTAAATCTAGAGTTACGTGAGTAGATTTATCCGGTAGATTATCTATTAGGCTGCTAGTTGGGTGTCCTGCCCCAAAACGCTCTTTGTCGTCATTGCTGCGGAAGACCAATTGGCCTGTCATTTTCAAGTGAATAATAAGTGAATAGCCTGAATCTAGATCGATTATAAGTACTTTTGCCCGTCGTTTTACATCTGTTATTTTTGAACCAATTAGAAAATTCTCAACATCATGCTTTGCATTTGGAAAACTTTTTTGCCAATCAAAATCGACTGCCTTTACAGTCTTCCCTGGCAACAGCTTACTAAGCCCAATTCTAATAGTTTCAACCTCTGGCAACTCTGGCATGCATTAATTGTAACTGATTATTTGGTTGCCGGGGGGTTATTCTAAGCAGCAACGTCAGCCATGGCAACTATTTCTACAAGGCCATAAAGATCAGCTTCCAGGGCAGTACCACCCATTAGCGATGCGGCAACCACATGACTGGCTCCATCACCCCGTTTCGCATCAACTAACGCACCAGTTATAACCTCTGCTGCCATTCCTTGTATGATCTTGGGGCTATGACCAGACCAAGTATCTGGACTTGTATCAACTTTGCTTAAAGATCTACGCGCGACTAACTTACCAACACGTCCCCGAACTCCCTTGGGCTCAACTGCATCAACAACAACCATTAGTTCTCCTACTTCGAAGCCATATTGTAGCTCAATTCTTGGCCCATCGTCGGTGTCTCTAAATGCTTGCATGCAAACCTCCTTTTTTGTGTTAGTTTTTACTATTATTTAAGGTACTTTTTGCTTTATAAAGTGATTTTTATTAAAGCTTATGCTTCGTCAATAATTATAAACCCTTGGGTCAAGGCTATCCAACGTATTGTGAGGAATATCACTTATGTTGTTAAATGTTTTTTATCGTGTGCAATAATAAAAACATGGGAAGTGATATAAGCGAAATTTTGAATAAGCGAGCTGTGCCAGAGCCCGTGGAATTTGATGTTATCCGCAAGTTTATTCAAGAAAAATTTGATGAGACCCCCAAATTGCAGATAGTTGGCCGTACGATAATCATATCTGTTCCCGGCTCTGCACTGGCCGGTACTCTGCGTTTTCATATGGAAGAGTTAAAAACATTACTCCCCGACAAAACACAACTAGTGATAAAAAGTGATTAGCTTTTTAACATTTGTTCTAGTTGCTGTTTCATATCCTCAAAATCTTTATAAATAATCGTTTGCATGCCCACTTCTCTGGCGCCCACAGTGTGCTTCTCTAGGTCATCGATAAATACGCAGTCTCGTGCGTCAACCCCAAGCCGATCTGCGGCAATTAGGTATATCTCTTTGTCTGGTTTTGTGATTCCATGATCACCACTAGCAATTAGTGTATCAAAATAGCTGTTCTGGGGATGGTCATCATCAAAGATTCGCTCTAGAAAACCTTGCCCTACGTTCGAAAGTATTGCTGTTTTGTAATTTCCCTTTAGCTGTTTTATATATTCTAGAAGCTCCCAGTCTGCTCCTGTAGTGCCAGATATTTGCTTGTCTAGCTCTGCTCGTGAGATACCTAGTATTGACGCTGCTTGGTTCCAAAATTCATCACGAGTCAGCATTCCTAGGTCATTTTGGCGGCGTAAGTCTCTTATAGCGACCATATCTTCAGAATTTTGCTTGATGAATTTACGCTCTACAATTGCCAAAGTATCAGTGTAAATAACCCCAAAGCAATCAAAGATAATAGCTTTAATCATATCTTTACTGTAGCCTAGGGCAGGTTATATTAAAAATCTGTATTTTCAGTCAGACTATCGTATTGGTCTTCTGGTATTTGATCAATAAATAAGGACTTCACTGATGCGAGGTTGCCCGCAAATGTCCCTATCCTTTTACCACAAGACGTGGCCCACGTATCACTAGGGCTAGGGTCAGGAAAGTCAGCGAAACTGAAACGATACAAATCGCCTGTTGGGCAAGCACCTTCAGCGTCAATGCCTTTCGGTGCTTGCTGAGTCTTCGTAATACCAGAGTTAGATAGTGCGGAAAGAAAAGTACGATAAGAATTTGGATTATTGGCTGTTGATTCTGTTTTTATAACGTTGTTCTGGTAGCCATTGATTAGTTCTGCTTTTGCTTCATCTCTACCCACTGTAATACGTAGATCTTGGTGCTCTTTGTCGCTGTTAACATTACCTCGCATATACATGCTGACTGTTGCATTAGATTGGGCGTAATCAGTTAAGACTATCGCTGTTTTTTCTTGTTCTTTTTCTTTTTTCGAACCACCCCAGTCAATGGAGAAAATCATGATAGTACCGAAAATAACCACAATAATGGTAACAAAAATTGCAATCAGTCTCCGTACATCCATAACAACCATATAATAACACGCTTGTGCAAATATATCAAGCTTACCACTCTGGATTTATAGAGTAAAATATAGAGGTTATGGTTAAAAAAAGGCGAGTTTACGCGAACGATGCTACGGAAACTGTATGGGAACTGATAAAATTGCGTTTACCCTGGCTATTTATTGGTGTGGTTCTTAGCCTTTGCACCGCAGTATTGGTGTCTAAATTCGAGACAATTTTATCTTCCGACCCTCGCCTGGTCTTCTTTATCCCACTTATTATCTATATGAGCGATTCTGTCGGGACACAGACGGCTACTATTTATATTCGTAATTTAACGCTGCATCAGGCTAGGTTCAAGGTGTATTTATTCAAAGAATTGATGGTCGGGCTAGGGTTAGGGGCAGTCTTTGGTGGCTTTACGGCACTTGTGACTAGTTATTGGCTTCACTCTAATGCCGTAGCACTGACTATCGGTCTAGCTATGTGGGCTAGTATTGCAACCGCAACTGTATTTTCACTTTTAACAACCTCGCTAATGAATAAGGCGAACATAGACCCTGCCAGCGGCGTCGACCCTATCGTATCCGTATTTCAAGACGTGATTAGCCTAACTATCTATTTCACGATTGCCACCCTAATCATTTTCTAGACAAACTAGCCCGGCCTTCTGTTGCATTCATCATTACTTCGTCGCCCGTTTTAAGAACTGCTGTAGCATTTTCGGTACCGACAATGCAGGGTTTGTTTAATTCGCGGGCCACAATCGCGGCATGGCACAAAATCCCGCCCTTGTCGGTGATTATACCGCTCGCCTTGATCATTAGTGGAATATAATCGGGAGTCGTCATTTCACATACCAAAATATCACCCTTATCTATCTCGCCTTTTTGTGGGTTATTTACGATTTTTATACGCCCCGATACTTTGCCCTAACAAGCAGTTCTCCCTTTTATTTGTCCCTCTACAGTTTTACTTGGTTGTTGGAGTATATAGTTTTCGTAGCGATCGCCTAGTAACCGATTGTAGTCTATGAACCATGTCCCTTGCGCGTATGAATGTGTCGTCTCAAAATAACCTTTAATGTAGTCGCTAGAAAATTCAGCGCCGACTGTTTCATTTAGTTTTCTCTGGGTAGATTTATCGGCTACTTTCAAAAGCTGAGTCATTTCCTTCAAGTATTTCAAAGCTTCTTCGTTTGCTGGGCTAATCTGCCATTGCTTAGAGGCAAAATCATAGCCAAAAACAACTGGCGATTTGCCCACGTAAAGCCCTTGGGTTAAAACGTGGTGTCCACCCTTATAGATTTCGCCGACTATTCCTTTTTCATTTACTACGAATATTGTCGCCCACGAGTAATCGTTGATGTGTGGTACAAAATCAGCCATGTAGTCTGATGCATTTATGTTCAGATTATCAAACCAGCCTAGTACGTCCCTGATTGATTTACCTCTGTTGCGGAGCTTCTCTGCATGAACGCCTTTTTTAGGCATTAATCTCAAGGCGCAAAGCTCATCACCATGTTCATCCAAAAAACTCTGGAACTCTGGAGTACGTTTTTTTATATCTTCGGCGGCGAATGAAGTTGGCTTGTCATAAGGCAACCCGATAATTTCGTTTATCTGGCCCAGACGCTGCCGTTTTATGTTGTCCTCTTCACGAAGCGGTTTGGCATCAGCGTGGTTAATTTTTGCCAACCATTCCGTCAGACTTATCTGTGTTTCAAGTAGTTTTGAGAGTTTATGATCCGCCATTTATAATTACGCTTTTGTTGGTTTGTGGTTTAGTTTTTTAGAATAGATATTTTTACTAAGATAGTCTTGGATGCCATTCTCCCAGCCGCCTTTGAAATATTCCTCTGGCTTGAAAGTATTTATATCGACCCAATCTAACCTATCATGATGATCGCCTAGCTTTACTTCACCGTCAATATATACGGCTTCATAACCGATAGCAAAAATTCGAACCAGCTTGCCGTTTAAACCAGCCTCTCTTCTTTCAACTCTGAAAAAAACAGATGGCTGGCCCAGCAAATATCGAACATCAGCACCTAGTTCTTCTTTTATTTTTCTTTCGATAACTGTTTCAAGTGGTTTATCAAACTCTTCTTTGCGAATACGGCCGCCGGGAATATCCCAATCGCCAAAAATGTCATGTGTAATAAGCAAACGGTCTTTGTCTCGAAGTAATAACTTGACGGCAACGTAGTATAAATCTTTATCTTTACTGCTCATAATTCGCCCCAGTTTTTGCCTATTGAGGTGTCCACTGTTAGGTTTACGGATAATTTATAGATGTTTTCCATGGTTTCTTTCAATATCTTCGCGACTTGCTCACTCTTGGCTTTAGGACATTCTACCAAAATAGAGTCATGGATTTGTAACAGCTGCAAGCAGTCATCATCCAGTTTTTTATCTACCTCTACCATTGCTAACTTTATAATGTCAGCGGCTGTACCTTGAAATGGCATGTTAACGGCAGCACGGTAAGCCCCTTCCCTGACCATAAAGTTAGATGAATGCACATCTGGTGATGGTCGACGGCGCCCTAGCAAATTCTCCACATAACCGTCTTTTTTAGCCTGTTCTTTAACTGATTCTATATACGCCAATAGCTTTGGCCGAACTCCAAAATATTTATCAATAAATTCCTTCGCTTTGTCGTAAGACATTCCAGTTGCCGCCACCAGCCCATGAGTACTAAGCCCATACATAACGCCAAAATTCACCACTTTTGCATCACGGCGCATGTTTTTTGTAACTTCTTCTGGTTTGCAATCGTAAATCTGCGCTGCAGTTGCAACATGGATATCAATATCGTGGTTAAACGCATCAATCATTTCTTTGTCGCCAGATAAATGTGCCGCTAGTCGAAGCTCGAACTGTGAATAGTCGGCACTAACAAATAAATTACCCTTTTCTGGTATAAAAGCTTCGCGGATTCGTTTGCCTAGTTCTGTGCGCACAGGTATATTTTGCAAGTTTGGGTCGTTAGAGCTCAACCGTCCCGTTTGTGCCACTGTTAAAGCAAAAGTTGTGTGCACGCGCGAGTTAGCATCAACTTGATTCGGTAGCGTATCAACGTAAGTATTCTTTAGCTTGGTAACCTCGCGGTATTGGCTAATTAAATCAATAATTGGATGCTCGCCTTTTAGTTTTTCTAGTTCGGCCGCTGCGGTTGAATAACCAGTCTTCCCCTTTTTCACACCTGCCGTTGGCAACTGCATTTTATTGAACAAAATTTCTGCTAACTGGCTAGGGCTAGCGATGTTAAACTCCTGGTCTGCAAAACCATATATTTTTTGCTCAAGGTCAGAAATTGTGTCCTCAATCTCGCCTGCCATGGTTTCCAGCTGGCTAATATCTAGCTTTATGCCGGCGTATTCCATCCGCGCCAATACTGGCGTTAGTGGCCACTCAATATTTTTTGCGATTTTTTCTACCTTTGGTAGCCCTGCTAATTGCTTCGTTTGTTGCGCATGAAGCCCACGGATAATTGCAATGATTTCTGCTTCGCTACCCACCCCGTCTTTGCCATTAGTAGTTTCCTCGACGTGGATGTTAAGGTCATTTGCCGCCATTTCGCTTAGGGTTTTGTCGCGGCGCAGACTATTTACCAAGAAGCTACCTATCAAAACATCGTGTTCGACATTCGATTCATGGATACCCAAACTGTACAACACCTGAAAAGTAGATTTTAGATCATATCCAACAAGACTGGCCTGTTCGATGTAGTTTTTTAGTTTTTTGGTTACTGCCTTGCGGTCAAGTGCGGCTAGGTCAAAGATGATCGTAGTTTTGGGATCGGGCGAAATTGCTAGCGATAACGGCTGTTGTCCATGTGGCTTGTCGCTAATGCTATGGATAACTAGTTTATTAGTTTTCGGCAAAGTCAGCTTGTCCAAATCTTTATTATTCGCGATGTGGATACTAGTGCCGACAGTCAGTTTTTCAGACTTTTTTTGTTCTACTTCTTCTGGTACCTGCATTATTTCTGGTAGTTGTCTGGCAAGATTACGAAACTCTAACTCTTCTAATTTTGCACGAAGTGCCACCGGGTCACACTTGCTGCCATTAACTTCTTTTAAGTCTAATTTTATAGGTGCATCAGTCCAAATGGCTGCTAGTTTTTTGCTGAGATATGCTGATTCTTTACCGGCTTCTAGTTTGTTGCGCAAACTATCTTTTATCTCCCATAAGTTCTCGTAAACTCCGTCCAGGGTTTTATATTTTTGCAGTAGTGTAACTGCGCCTTTCTCTCCGATGCCAGGCACCCCCGGAATATTATCAGAACTATCGCCCTTGATACTCTTTAGGTCCAAAAACTGGTGCACATCAATGCCATATTTTTCTTTGAAACTCTCGGGGTGGAATAAGTCGATATTAGACAACCCTTTTTTCAGTGCATAGACGTGCACGTTGCCATTTATAACCTGTAACAAATCTAAATCACTGGTGACTAATGCTGTATCAATACCCTGCTCCTTGGCCTGAACGGCCAGTGTGCCCATAATGTCGTCGGCTTCGTAATCGTCCAGTTCGTAAAGTGGCCAGCCAAAAGTTTCTAGTAAATCGTGTAGTACTGGTATTTGCTCTTTGAAATCTGGTGGAGCAGGTTTACGACCAGCTTTGTAGGCTGGGTATAGCTCCAGGCGTTTTCGTATATTTGTACCGGATTTGTCCCAGGCAACACATACATAATCCGGCTTTAATTTTCGAATTACCTCTAGGGCCATTGTCGCAAAGCCCAGCACGCCACCAGTAGGCGTACCATCTTTTGTGCTCAAATTGGGCATGGCATAATACCCACGGTAAAAAACACTCTTACCGTCTATCACCACCAGTCGTTTTCGGTCTGTTTTGGATTCCTCAACCATCCCTAACAGTATACGCTAACGTTGCGCCTCTTGTTGGCGTCGTTTTAATATTCTTTTTCTTTCTCGCTCTGAGGTTCCACCCCAAACGCCGTGGTCAATTCTCTCTCGCAATGCATACTCCAAACAAGGCATCTTGACTACGCAGTCTGCGCAAACTTTCCTCGCAATTTCAACACCAACTCCGTCGGAAGGGAAAAATAAATTTGTTGGTTTATCTGAACAATACGCACTCGCTATCCAGCTTGTCCCTCCGTAATCTATTGGTTCCTCGGCACTAGGGACGTCGTGGCGCCCCGGACTATCAACATCTAAAACCAAGGGAATAAACGGAGCAAGTGCATCGATCCTGGTTTGTGCTTGGTTGGCCAAAGTTAAAAAATCTTCGGGGAAAATGCTAATTATATTTTCTGCTTCGCTGCTACCAGTAACTAGCACCTACGCCCCCATCTGCGAGCTTCTTGCTAGACCAAGTTTTGTTAAAGCTTTCGCAAGTACTTTTTCGGCGCCGCCCCCATCTAACCCGCCAAGTCTGTCAACTTCCTCAGCAAACACCGGCATATCATTATACAAATGATGTCTTACTGCTTGCCAAATCTGCGCATCCTCGTTGCTCTCGCCGATGACACCAATAATTGTTGCGACCTCAATCACGGATAGTTGCTGTTTTGCTATCAGACCAGTCCCTTCACGAACGAGTTCAAGAGCTAATCTAATGTCATCGCGAGTTTCGTCAAAATCTGCAGTACGAATCCTCTTAGTAGTGAACAAGCTAAACAAAGCTTTAAATGTCTTTATTTCGGCATCAATACTCATGTGCATATGTTCTGCCGCAGATTCTATGGCGTCGTCAACAAGCATATTAGCGGCGTCCACATCCAATAGCCCCGTGAGTTCTCCAAGCTGGTCACCTTTCTCTGTCTCGGTAGCCCCAGCCCGGGGATCATCAACACCAAGATTCTCTGAATCACTAACACCGTTGGCAGCTACCCCAGTAGATGTAACGTCTACGATAATTGCTTCGAGTATCTCCGGTTCTACACGACTGGTTATGCTGTGATGCATTCCTGGCGTCAATCTTTGTTTAATTGCGCCTGGTGAAATGCCTTCGTAATTGCCTGAAATCTCATCTAGAGTATGCCCTCTGAGGAACAATCTCATCTGTTCCGCCCGTTCTTCTTTTGCCCCTGGTGCTTTGAGCCTTGGTATCTCAAAGCCCTCGTATATACGACCTAAAGCATCCCCAATCGCTATTCTTTGAGGCAACGTCAATCCGGCTATTGCATCCTCCCAGCTTGGGCCAAAGATATGTACTAAAAATTCGTTTTGCCTCCATACACGCTCCCGTTTTTGTCCTTCAGGCAGATTTAATAATGGGTCTAGCGTTGCGACAGCGGGTACGTCTGCTGGCTCTAGTCCGTAGGGCAACAGGGGGGCTGGGGCTTCAGTCAACACCTGATCCCCCTGGGGTATTCCAGGAGCTGGTTCAATGCCCTCTTTTGGATCTTCTTTGCTAGGTTTCCGGTTACATAATAGGGTTTTGTCGGTATCAATGCCAGCGATGTCCGGTTCTCTGTCGCCTGAGTCGACAACTGATGGAGGAGTGTCGTCAAGGGCATACCCTGACGAATCGTCTGTCGGTACTGTCATATCGACAGGAAGATTAACTGTTTGTATATTAGCGCCGGATGAAACCGCCCTACCTAAAACATCGGCGGCACCAGCCAACAGCTCCGCCACCTTTTGCCTTTCGCCAAATCCGGCAATCGCGTCAATACGTGCTCCTAAAGCATCCAGAACGATTTGTCCAACTTCATCTGGTACACCCAACTCATTAATTAAGCCCGCTGCATTTTGTTTTGCCTCAGCGCCATATATTTGTACCGCTATTTGCATTGCCGCCTGTTCCTGAGCTGATGTTATGGTTGTTGCATCTACGGCCATAGTTCCCTCGCTTAATTAGCTGATTTGGTTTAATTGTATATTTTTGTTTCACGTACGCAAGCATTAGCGTTTTGTATATGGTTGACAGAAATTTTTTGACAAAATTTATTGAGGCTAGCTGCTATAACCACCCTTATACAAAATTATCAAATTTTGAGTAACGGATGATGAAGCTAAAAACTATCTCTCTTTGGCTAAAGTGTATCTTGGGATACGCTGCAAACAAAAAAGTAGTTTTTGGATTATCTGGAATAGTCAAAAATGATAATTTTGTATAGGGGCGGCTATAACCTACCGTAAAAACAATAGCGGTGTTAAACTAGAGTTTAAGGATTGCTGTTCTATGGAACATATTTTTGAAATATACATAACCACTGACGAAATAACCCAAGAACGTTGGCGACAGCTACACTCAATAATCTGTGAACAACTCGGTGTACTACCAAAGTATCAAATAATCATCGGTTTCGAAGAAAACGTCATTCGATATTTTGTGGCCAGTAAGCGCGACCTGGGACAACTATCTAACAACATTGACTTTGGTGTGTTGCGTCCATTTAACCCTGATGAGCTCAAAATACCCGAGAAAGCCTCGCGCGAAGGTTTCGTCAAATTCATCACTGGCGGAAACATCTTAGATCTCAAGGAAAAAACTGGAATCAAACGCGGGAAACACATGCAGTTCGCCGTTTTCAATATTCGTGCAGTCAACTCTAGCTCGGCGATAACCTCTTTGAATCTATACTTTAAGGGCGCTAGTGGAAAATATACAGTTGCCACCAAAAAGATATTCAACTTCCCTTCACACCTGTTAGCAATAGACTTCAAAGTTAACACTGGATATCTACGAAAAACCCCACCGAAATACCTGAACATAGAAAAAACTGTTCAGATGTTTGAGCCTATGGATACAAATGCGTTGTTTTCAATTAACGGTTTCCCTTTTTCGCAAAAAGACTACTATTTACCGCTAAACAACTACGAATTTGATAAACACTCTTTCATAATCGGTGCCAGTGGCAGTGGTAAATCTAGGTTTATTCAGTTATATGTCGATCGTCTGGCACAAACTACACAAAAATCTAACTACCGAGTAATAGTTATCGACCCTCACGACAGTCTGCGCGAAGATCTGGTAAAGGTCGAGGACAGCTACATTGTAAACTTCGCTAATGAAGCAGCAGAATTGTTCGGCGGCGAAACACAAACAGATGTATCTGCCGCAACGGAGTTGACCGTATCTCTGATGAAGTCATTACTAGCGGACCAGTTTAATGCACGGCTAGAGCGAGTATTGCGGTTTAGCCTATACGTATTGTTCGTTAGTCAGGCAATGTCACTAGGTATGTTGAAGCGGTTTTTGACAGAACTAGACCTGAGAAACCAAATAATTTCTCATACAGGCGAGCACATACCCCCCAACATTCGACAGTTTTTTGGAACTGACTTTAATGAAATGCGCACAACACACTATAACGAAGCCATCCTGCCAATTGTCTCGCTGGTTGATGAGATGCAGTTGCAACCTTCGCTAGTAAACGAGAGCGAACAATCGCTAGCCAGGCTTATCCAGGCTAACTTTTTAACTGTTTTCTCCTTGAACAAAGTCAGTATGGGCGAAAAAGTCGTAAAAACCGTTGCCGGGTTGCTTGTGCAGCAAATATTCTTACTAGCCCAGGCAAAAGCCTTTAATGAGCGAGTTATTCTGATAATCGACGAGGTATCGGTTGTCCAAAACCCTGCCCTCGCATCAATATTGTCAGAAGCCAGGAAGTTCAACCTGACGGTTATGCTAACACAGCAATACTTTGGCCAGGTCGAAGAAGACCTGCGAAACGCAATATTCGCTAATGTATACAATTATTATGCTTTTCGGGTCTCAGAAGAAGATGCCCGTGCCCTGGCTGGTAACTTACAGATGGAAATACCTAAAGAAATTTTAACAGCCGAAAAAGCAAAAGGCGTCAAAGAAGAGGCCCTAAAAATAAAATACATGACCGAGCTTCACCCTCGTGAATGTCTATGTCGTTTATCTTCAGAAGGAAAAGTTTTGCCATGTTTTAAGGGTCGAACCATGGATATTGGCACGATGTCAGCACACCAACCAAAAATTAATGAGAGTGACTTAAAGGAATATAAAGCACCAAAAGTTAAAGATGCCAGACCAAAGAAGTTTGTTGAAGCGGATGCTGTTGCTGCAGATGCAGGTATTCAAGATTTCCCAGGTACAGGTACAAACACGAAAATAATTTCTCAGTCCGACGCACCCAAAATTGATACTCCCAATCTAGGCCTTCAACCTCCTGGGCCACAAATACCAATGACGCCCAGTCCTGGTGGTGGACCAAGTGATTTTGAAAAAGAGCCGGCTTTCAACTTTGAAGCAACGCCTGATTTAGCCCCCGAAAACAATCCAGAAATTGATCCAGCCATTCGCCAAGCAGTCAAAAACGACTCTGGGCAAACAGTTGTTTCGCCCCCAGCAGCTGCTATGCCGATGATTTCGTCACCTTCGGTGAATACACCAATGCCAGGCGCAGGAAACGGCAACTCGTACTCGTCAATGAGCTTGAGCGAGCTGCTGGCATCACAATCAGCTAATGCGAACAAGAAAGATTAAAGAGAGGATAATAATGGAAAAAGAGCTATTGCCAATACTAGACAAAATCACGGGAACTGTTTTTGGGTTCAAAAACCCATACACAATTGACCAGTTTATTCAGAAGTTTGCCTTTGACGTTCGCTTGCCAAAACAAACAAATGATTCGACCACTGGAGAAGTCACTTGGGCTCAGTCACTCGCTCCTCAAAAATTTATTACCATGAAAAATGCTTTCGCAGAAGACGCAAAATCAGAATGGCTCATTCCAAAACGTCCTATCAACACTATGGAAGATATACTGGCTGCTTGGCAACAGACAAACCTAATGGCGACGGAAAGACAAATAGAAGCAATAAACGCTGTTGAGAGTGACATGGTTTATAATTCTGAAAACGTTTATCGTTCTCAGGATGTCCACTTTTCAAAAAATGTAGCGTTTTGTGATGGAGTAAAAAAATGTGAGTTCGTAGCTGCTAGCCAACGCTCACACAGCAATACCTACTCTCTACGCATAGAAGACAGCCAGGAATGTTCAAATTCATTCAATATCATTTGGTCTGGGAAAATCTCAAACAGTTTCTTTATTCAGGATTGCTACGATATGTTCGAATGCATGTTCTGCTCGCACATGCGCAGTAAACGATTTTGTATTGCTAATATGCAGTTCGAAGAAGCAGAGTACCGTAAAATTAAAGCCATGGTTATCCAGTGGATTTTAACAGCATAGGAAACTAGTTATCGCTACCCTACAAAATGTCCTAAACCCAAATCATACAGCCGTGCTTGTTATAGATATGCAGCATGGTTACCTAGAACGCTCTAACAAGGACACAGAAAAAATAAAGCAATTCTTGCCCCAACTGAAAACTTTTACTGACACCTGCCGAGAACTCGGTTTGCCAATTGTCTGGACCCAGATGATTGAAAATATTGAGGAGTCACCAGAAAATATTGCTACTGTAATGGAGTTAGATGGTCTGGTTAACCCCAACCTTACTCATTCAAAACAGTCCTCGTTCGATTTCCATGCAACGTTACGACCAGCAGAAAAAGATACTGTAATAACCAAATATTATTATGATGCTTTCGCTAATACCAAGTTGTTCGATATTCTAAAATCTAAAGGTATTAAAACTGTTATATTAACTGGTGGCTATGAGTCTAGATGCGTTTTAGGCACAGCATTTGGCGCGAATGGCAAAGGATTTCATGTTATTCTCGCTGAAGATTTAGTAGAAGAACCATCAGAATTCAGAACAGAAGTGCGCACTACGGTAAAAGTCATTCGCAGCATCATAGGCTACCCTATACACTCAACAGAAATAATAAAATACCTCAGCCAACAATAAACCTTGGCTTTCTAGACTCCCTTTTACAAAGATATGGTTTATTGATTCCGTCGTAAGTATGCACCACGACGCAAGATATCACGCTTACGAGGTTTAATCTTGTGGTCAAAAATAATAAGTGGATCTTTTTCTATCTGCTCGGCGGTCCAAGCATACATATCAACCGCCGTCTGCAAAGGAATCCGTAGCCTTCTTGGGATATATCTAAAGCCGTTATTTGCTACTGTTTGCCAGTTATAGTAGCGCTTGATTTGGAATCGTATAAATTTTTTAAATTGTTCTGGGTTTTTGTGCGCTTCTAGCTCGTCAAGGCTATCTAGGCCAAACTTTGTTAGGTCAGTAACGGGGAAATAACAACGCCCCAAGCTATTGTCTTCTTTAATATCCCGCACAAAATTAATCCACTGCATGGCCCTGCCCTGCGTTTGGGCATATTTCGAGGCTTCGTTCGGCAAGCCCATAATCTTGGCCATCATTAGTCCTATTACATCTGCGGACCCGTAAACATAATCCAGCGAATCACTGAGCGTCTCATAAGTTTTGGGGCTAATGTCTTGCTTCATTGAAGCAATAAAAGATTCTACCCATACATTTTTAAAATCGTATTTTCTTGATACTCGAATTACATTTTTTACTACTCGTTGGTCTACGCTATCATTTTTTTTAACTCTAAAATCAAAAGATTTAACCTTTATCGACTCTAGGTAATATTGTTCTAATTTTAGCAGTTTTTCTGTTTGCGCTGGTTTGTTATCTACATAGTCGTCGGCGGTGCGAACAAAACTATACAGGGCTGCGACATCTTCGCGCATCTTTCTGGGGAAAAACTTACTACTAAAATAATAAGTCGTACTACCGTTTTTAAAAATTCGAGTTTCTAGTCTCACTTATGCTCGCCTGGTTAGTAAAAATTCAGCCAGTCCGTTTAAAAAACTAACCCCATCCGCTGTCCACCTAGATTTTTCTTTGTTGAGAGATTTCCGGGCTATTTCGATAGATTGGTTTGCCTGTTCCTGAGCATATTGCAAAGCGCCACAATCAATAAGAATCTCTTTGCAACGATTCAATTCAAGTGATGTCAAATCGTGATTGCCCAACATCTGTGTCAAAAAATTTTGATCAGCTTTATCACTTTTTTCTAGTGCATACGTAGTAAGAACTGTTCGTTTCCCTTCTCGAATATCGTCCAACGGGCTTTTCCCACTTTCGAACTCGTCACCAAATGTCCCCAAAATATCATCAGTTATTTGGAATGCTCTACCTGCTTGCAAACAATAATCTCGTATCGCATCCGTAGAGCTACAATCCGCACCAGCCAAAACCATACCAAATGTTAATGGATTTAAGAATGTATAATGTGCCGTTTTCCACTGCAAAACATTATCAACATCCCGCATCGACACATCCCCACTAACTTCGTTCATAATGTCGTTTGTTTGTCCGTGAGCTGTAACAATTACCGTTTGATTGAGTATGCTCAAAGCTTTCAGCCGTAAATCTTCGGCAGCATCCAGATTAGCAACAATAACTTGTGCTGCATGGTTCCCAATCCCCATGGCATTCATGGCGATAGATACCCCAAAGTGGTCAGAGTCGCCAGCTAGGTGGTGCGTCTTGTGATATTGTGCCAGTCCCGCATGTGCAGATGCCCCGCCACGGCGAACAAGGCTACGGTCCTGGATATCATCCATAATTAATATATAGGCATGGATCATTTCTAGCGCCATACCAGCCCTGACAATCATATCTAGATCTTGACCGCCACACATTTTATAACCAACAATCGCTAGAGAACCACGAATTCTTTTGCCCCCACGACCAAGAATTTGTAAAAATGCATCTGCCGCAACCCTAGATTGAGCGCCGTATGATTGTAAAGTGCTCTTCTTGATTTGCTGAGAATAGCTAGATATAGCCGTGTCTAAAAGATTTTTGTTGTGTTCCATTTCCTGGGCAAAAAACTCTATGTCGGGTTTCTCCAATGTTCTTGTAGGCATAGCAATAATTATACTTCAGGTTAATCGGTTGAGCGCTTTTTCTGCTTCATCCATGAAAACTTCAATGTCATTACCATTATTTTCAAGAAAAATATCAGCTCGTTTTTTTACATCACCTATGCTTAGTGTGGCTACATCACCAGAATGCTTCATCTCAGCTTCTTGTTCTTTCAAAAATTGTTCGTATGTTTTATTGTCATCAACTTCTCTCCTATGGCCCCTAGAGCCAGCGTTGGTTTGCAGGCGATTATAACGGACAATTGGGTCAGCATCGACCCACACAACTTGACCACCCAGTTCGTGAATTCTGTCTGCTTCGCCCGGGTTCCTCAGGCTTGCAACAACTAGACCTTCATATTTTCCTGATTGTTTTTCGAAAAGAGCAACAGACTTATCTATTAGTATGCCTAGTCCACTTTCCCTACGCCACTGCGCACTAAGCTCTCTCATGTGTTCTCTCGCTGGTGGCAATCCACGTTGTTCTAACTCGTCACGCAGCATATCTGTCATTGATATGAATAGCCAATTGTGGCGCTCACTCAACATATGCCCGATAGTGTCTTTGCCACTTCCGTTCGTACCAGAAACACCAATTATTTTCATAGACTTATGATACTTCCTTTCTTGGATTTAGGGGAGAGCAGCCCGACTAAAATGTATTTCATTTTGTCGGCGAGACGAGAGGAGCTCCTCTCATAATGCGAAGCCGCTAACTAATATAGTCGTGGAGTTTTTTACTATCTTTGTGTTTGCGCAGTTTCGCTAATGCCTTAGCCTCGATTTGTCTAATGCGTTCGCGTGTAACGTTAAATTCTTGCCCTACTTCTTCCAGTGTGTGGCTGCGTCCATCTTCCAGGCCAAACCGTAGGCGTAAGATTTTTTGCTCGCGCTCTGACAGAGCACCTAGCATGTCTTTGACGTGTTCTTTTAATAGCGACCCAGTAGCAGATTCTTCTGGAGTAACCGTGTCTTCGTCCTCGATAAAGTCACCTAGCACACTGTCTTCTTCGTCCTCACGAACTGATGCATCCAAGCTTGAAATATCTTGTTTAATCTTCATGATGTGCTCTACTTTTTCGACGTCAATTTCCATTTCTTTGGCAATTTCTTCATTTGTTGGCTCGCGGTTTAGTTCCTGGGTAAGTCGTCGTTGAGTTCTGAGCAATTTATTTATTGTTTCAACCATGTGGACGGGTATACGGATTGTTCGTGCCTGGTCAGCAATAGCCCTAGTAATGGCCTGGCGAATCCACCACGTTGCATAGGTAGAAAACTTGAATCCCTTGTCCGGGTCGAACTTTTCTACTGCACGCAGTAGGCCGGTATTTCCTTCTTGAATAAGATCAAGCAAATCTAGCCCTCTTCCAACGTAGCGCTTTGCAATAGACACCACTAGACGCATATTGGCCTCGGCCATCTTATCTTTTGCGTGGCGTTTGCCAGCAATAACTTCGTAGGCCAGTTTTAGCTCCTCATCAGGTTTTAGCAATGGTATCTTTCCGATTTCCCGCAAGTATAAACGCACAGAATCATCAGCCACATCATCCAAATATACTTGTTCACTGAGCTTAACTTCTTCTTCCTCGTCCTCAGGGACCCACTCGGCAGTGAAATCATCCGCCTTAGGTTCGGTGGCCTCAATAACAACGACATCCTCTTCCTCTAGCTCTTTATAAAAAGCCTCCAGAATATCTAGGTTTTCTGGGGTATCTGGAATGGCTTTGAAAATATCACGTTGGTCAATCTTGCCCTTTTTCTTGGCAGAAATCACCAGCTTTTTCTTGATACTTTCAATGTCTTTTTCCGTTAGTTTCTTCTTGTCAGTTGCCATATGTGTCTATTCTTCCTTCGCTTTTTTTAGTAACTCGTTCAATTCTTTATCCTTGGCTTGTAGCTCTGTTTTTTCAACCTCACTAGCATTTTGCATCAATAGTCTCAGCTCTGCCTTCTGTTTTTCTGCGTAATTTCTTATGAGCGCAATCTGTAATCTATTCGCTTCGTGCGGAAGTTCTATATAGTCGAGATTTTGGTACAGTTCCTCATATAATACTGACAATATTTTACCATAATTGTCCCCCTCAAACAATTCCTTGCCCTCTTGGTCAGAGTTTTTTAGTTTTACGAATGCTAACACCGCTTTTTCATCAGAAAACATGTCTTTTTCTAGATGTTTAAGGCTGTTGCGTAGTTCTGTATGGGTGAAGCAAAGCGACAGCAAGTTTTTTTGGGTTTTTATTGTGTCAGCATCGGCTTTTGTAGTTTTTGGCGGATCAACCTTTTTCAAGCGCTTGGCATAGCCGACAGTCTTTTTGTCCTTCAGCTTTTGAATTAGTGCGTCTTTCTCGATGCCTAGTAGTTCGGCCAGCTTATCCAGGTAATGATCTTTTTCTACACTATCTGATAATTTTGCGACAACTGGCAATATCGCATCAGTCAGCGCTTTTTTACCTGAACCACTGGTTATGTCTAGGTTTTCTTGCTGTCGACGAATCAGCCAATCTATTGCGTACTCGTACGTATTTACGGCTTCAACCCATAACCCAGGGTCTTTTTGAATGAGTTCGTCAGGGTCTTTGCCTTCTGGTACGGATATTATGCTGAGGGCCACGTCCACACTACTAGCTATCGGAATAATGCGCTCCATAGCATTCAACCCTGCTTGGTCTTGGTCAAATGCCAATCGCAAATCACGCGTAAACCTGGCCAGTTCTTTCAGGTGCATCTCGGTCATGGCTGTACCAGCGGTGGCAACAACGTTTTCGACCCCAGCTTGATGGCTGGCAATCACGTCCAGGTTGCCCTCAACTATAACTACGTAGCCTTTTTTACGAATAGAATCTTTTGCCAAGTGTAGGCCATAGGCATGTCGTCCTTTGTCATACACCATAGTTTGCGGTGTATTGATGTACTTTGGGCCAGTATCCTCTGGGTCAAGTGCTCTTGCAGTAAATCCGATAACCCGACCACTGGAATCCTGCAAAGGAATCATTATTCGCCCGCGAAACATATCGCTAGTACCAGCGTAGCGAACTGTCGCTAGCCCTGATTTTTTAATCAAATCCTCCGAGAATCCTTTTTTGGATAAAAAGTCTAGCAGAGCTCGTCCATTATTTGGCGAGTACCCTATACGAAACTGCAAGGCTGTTTCTTTGGTATATGCACGCTTTTTTAGAATATATTCCAGAGCAATTTTATTCTTAGAAAACTGCACTTGATAAAATTTGGCAGCTGCCTCTAGACAATCATATATTTTGTTTTTTTGGCCAGAATTGTCCTGACCGCCACTCGTGCGATACTGGGCTAGGTCTACCCCAGCTTTGCGGGCTAAAAGTTCTAGCGCGCCCTTGAAATCAAGCCCTTCTAGCTCCATAACCAGTGTAAACATGTCGCCACCTTTGCCGGACGAAAAATCGTGCCATATCTGTTTTTCTGGGCTAACCATTAGACTGGGTGTTTTTTCATTGCTAAAGGGGCTCAACCCTTTTAGGTTGCGCCCTGAACGTTTTAACTCCATATAGTCAGCCGCCACATCTTCGATGCTCAGCTTGCCCTTGATATCCTCTACCGCATCCATACCCCCTTAGTATCCTGCAAACAGGGGTGACTTGGCAAGCATTAGGATAAAAAGCAAAAAGACCAGTCCGTATGGCCTTTTTGCAATTTGTATATCTTATTGTACTGACGGTGGAGCTTGAGTTGTCTCTGGAGCCATCTGTGCTCCAACGGGGTTCAAGGCGCCACTCTCGTCATGAGCATATCTTCCCATAACATCAACTCTTGTGCCATAATCATTGGGATCTGTTGTCACGCCCCACGTGTCGTATGTTTCGCCAGTAGGAGATCCGTCACCGTCAACAACTGCTAGTGGCTGTTCTGTGGTAACATAGACCCGTTCGGCAGTACCAGGCAATGCCAAGGCACCTACCTGTTCGCCGGCTCTTAGTCGCTCTACGTCTTCGCCAGTTATTTTAATTGGTTTTTCTAATGATCCTGGTGCTGGGTCTTGTGTAGCTTCGTTAGTCATATTTATCCTTTATGTTCGTGTTAACTGTTAATGATTAAATACTAGCATAAGCTTGTTAATTTGTCAATAAGTATGTCCTTATTTTCTAGCAGTAGTAAGCCGCATATGGTTAAATAGAGGCTATGGATCCAAATCAGCCCGGTGGAATGCCCGGACCACAACCACCACAACAGCCAGCGCAGCCACAACAACAGGTGCAAACGGACCATCTGTTCCCTGCACCAAACATAGACCCAGGTCATCCCAGTCAGTATGACTTTATTACCAACCCCGCGAAAACAGCCAAAAAACCTCCGCTACTAAGTAAAAACAACCGTTCTGGACTGATAAAATTAATTTTGATTGTTTTGGGTGTGTTAGTTTTAATAACAGTGGCTGTTAGTCTGTTATTCGGTGGTGACAGTAATCGTGAAACACTATTAACTGTCGCGAGAAAACAAAGCCAGATAATTTCTATAGCTAATTCAGGAACAGAGAAAGCAGGGAGTAATCAAGCGAAATCCCTGGCACTGAGCACACAATTGACTATTACCACTGACCAGTGGGCTCTAATAAATCAGCTGACAAAAAATGGCGGAAAAGTTAAAGGCAAAGAGTATAAATCTACGCCCAGTAGCAAAATTACATCGGAACTCGAAACAGCAGAACGAAATGGCCGATTTGACGAAGTTTTTTCAAACATTCTCAAACAACAGTTGGCTGAATATCAACGTGACTTGCAAACAGCAAACTCTAGCGTAGCCAGTAAATCAGCCAAGCTACTACTAGCTAAAGACTATGAAAATGCGGGTCTATTACTAGATACAAAATAGTTAAGGAAAATCAGGTGCTTGTATGTGGTTGTTTGTGACAAGGTTATAGGAATGGCGGATTAGATCTTTTACGCGTTCATCACCCAACTGCCCTGTTAATAGCATTGTGTTCCAGTGTTTTTTATTCAGATGGTAACCCTCCATTATAGATTCATATTTTTCGCGAAGTAACTTTGCTAGCCCTGGATCACATTTTAAGCTCAGACTGACTGGATCTTTGCCTTCTGGTATTAATGCAAACATTTTATCGTTTACTTTATAGACTGCTACTCCCTCGCCAAATGGGTAGCCCAGCCTTGCATTCGGCATGCTTAAAATGTATTCTTCGACTTCTTTATGCGTCATCGTGATGTTTTTTGAACCAGTCTAGGTAGTACTGTAGTTCTGCTATTGAGCCTTGAATATCTTCGAATGCACGGTGCGCCTCTGGTTTTTTGAAATCTATATCGTGTTTGCCCTGCATAAATATCTTCCACGATGTGACATCTAGCATTCGATAGTGGAGCTTTATATCTAGAGATGGCATCCACTGCTTTATGAATAGCCGGTCGCTATGTATGGAATTTCCCCCTAGTACTGCAGCTTCCTTACCAAAATGCTTTTCGATTAATGCAATCAAATCTTGTTCAGCCTGCATAAGTGTCTTGCCACTATCCAGATTATTTACAAAGTGATCTCTGTTATCGGGGTAACTCTGCCACCAATTGTTAGCTTGCATGCGTTTTACTACCAGTTCTTTGGGCTGTTTTATGCACGTTTCGTAAGTAGCAAGGGTTTTGAAATCAAAATCAGTAATCTCAACGGCGACTTCTAAAATTACGTCTTTTTTAGGGTCTAGCCCTGTCATCTCTAAGTCCATCCACAGAATCTTGGTCGGTTTTTCGTTTTTATTCTTCATCTATATAGATTATAGCGCACTATCTCAAGCTTGGATGGTTCCATCGTCTAAGGCACCCTTAAGACGCGCCCATCTAATAGCGTCTATTGATGGCAAGCTTCTTGTTTCCCGAACTTCAGGACTTACGGTGTATTTAGTTTGAACTGCCTCTGTCATATCAGCTGGTCCCCAAAAAGCCACTGCTGGGCCTTCCTCCAAGCCAATGTAGCTGTCAGTTTCTGGATCAAATTTTGGTATTGGGCCAACCACAAAATCATCTTCTCTAATATGTCCTAAAAGTTCTAGAACCTCTCTAGGGTGGGCGCCGCCAACTCTTGCGAGATCATCAACGGTTTTTGGGTCTCTAACGTAGTCAGCCTCACTCTCGACTCCGACTATTCTTCTTTTCGGGACATACCCTTTACCGATTAGGTGCTTTACGAGCGCCATTTTTTCCTCCGGCGGGACTTGGTCTGGAATTGTGTCCAATGTGTAGCCTTTTTCAGTATCAATGTGCCAAACGTCACGAGCTTTCCAGTAACTTTCTGCCCTGACATATATAACAACTTCTGCAGGATTAACTGCACCTTCTGCGCCTGGTGGGCCTACAATAAAAGCGTCTCCTATGACTGGTTTATCTTTATAAGGTGCTGTAATTTCATCCCAGCTCGGAAAATCTAGCATTGGGTTAAGCGCACGTTTTCCAACCATGCTAAAACCCATATCGTCAAGAAGCGAAACATACATTTTCTCTAGATTAGGGTGAACATGCCTTGGTTGCACTCCTTCACCGTAATACCAAGAGAGCTGTGTCACTAGTGTCTGGACTGCAAATTCGTCGACTACACCCTGAATATCTAGTGCCGAGTGTGGACCTGGCCCAGGCTGAATATCTAATCTATTTGCACTATTCATATCTAAATCACTCAAAAAACTACTACTCCGTTAAAAGAGGTATTGTACAAGTTTTTTATCAGATGGTCAATTATATTTCACTGGGGTTATTATTGGTGTAGTTGGTTTATAGTTTTTAACCAATTGGTGCGCTCTTCTATAGATTTTTGGAGACTAGGACTGCCTTTTTTTGTAAGTCTACCGGAATTATCGCCTGCAATAACGTCGAATTTTAACGAATACTCAGGTTTTTTAAGCTCGTTTGCCAATCGCAGACAATCGTCGTGAATACCCAAACATTTTGGGGCCAAATCTAACCATTTTTGGACATTCTGGTCGTATTTCAGCGACATATCTAGCTCGACACTAGCACTTCTCATTCCTTCTGCATCTATCTGGTCAAATATAAAGTTGCCAGTTGAATAAAAAATTAGTTTGCTTTTATAGACCTCTGAATTTTGTATCCAGTGCGGGTTATTGGCTATTACAAAGTCTGCCCCCGCATCAATAACTCTATGAGCGATATCAATTTGTCCTAACTGAGCAGTTGTATTGTATTCAGTGCCCATATGGACGAAAGCAAAAACTGGCATAATTTTGGCGTATTGTTTCATGCGCTCTATCTCTCCTGCCCCAGGCACTTTATTGAAATAATGCCAAGCACAAAAAGCAACCGGCATTTGAGATTTTTTGGTTTTTTTGTCGCTGGTCATTACTCGGATTGGCAGGGCAATTATCTCGCAAGTATCGTCCGCATCCGCAGAATCATAATTGCCGTAAACTTGTACCCCAGACCCAGTAACTGCATTTCTAGTTGACTCAAAACCATCTTGACCTTGGTCACCACTATGGTTGTTGGCAAGGTCCATGATATTAAAATATTTTGCAGCTTCTTTTAAATACTCTGGCCTGCAATTAAATACCAGTTGGTTTACCTGGACAACATACGGAATGACCTGATCAAGCACAGGGCATTCGAGATCGGCTACCCAGGCGTCGTATTTCTGCCTATCGAAGGTTTTTAGGCCACTAAATGGGTGGGCGTAATCGTATTCACCATTCGGTTTTAATGACCATTTCTCAATTGCCCTGCCCCAAAAAATTGTTCCATTGAATAAATACTTTCCTTGCACAGATTGGGCTAGGTTTCGTTTTTCTGGTAGTTGCTGATTAGTCGAAACACGTATTCTTTTATTAAACAAAAATCCAATTGTAATAAATATAATGATCAATAGAAATAACGGCACTATCCAAACGTATTTATTCGAGCCCGTATTATGGTTGTTCATTTTGTATTTTCGGTTGGATTGAAATCAAGGGCACAAGAGTTTATGCAGTAATGCTCTTTTGTGTCGCTGGGGCCATCGTCAAATAAATGCCCTAGGTGGCTACCGCATTTTGCACAAGTTACCTCTATTCGATGCATACCATACGAATTGTCATCAATTAGTTTAATGTTTTTATTATTTGTTACTCCTGAAAAACTTGGCCAGCCAGCATTGGGGTCGTACTCGGGTAGCTCGAATTTGTGTTTGTCAGTAAAAAGCTCATTTCCACAGGCAGCACATTTATATTCACCCGAATGTTTATTCTTTAGCAACGCGCCGGAGTATGGAGCTTCTGTGGCCTTCTGTCTCATTACAGAGTACTGTTGCGCGGTTAGTTTAGCTTTAAAATCTCTATCTTTCACAAACTCCAACCTCTCAATGTGGTAGTTGCTAGTCCTTCTTTTTCTCTAGCTTGTCTAGTCTAAGCCATCTATACGCCAAATATATTAATCCGGCGGTGATCACAAAATTGATGAATATAAACAGAAAAGACCCCCAAGCAAAGTTCGCTGTCTTGCCGTTTATAGTCAGGGAAAATTGTTTGACGTTGAGTTCATCGCCACTGCCAATAAAAATCAGGAAAGGGCTAATAAAACTGCGAGTGAATTGGTCGACCAAGACTTTAGCCTGAGTACCGATAACAAACCCAATCGCCAGACCGACCACCCCTTGCGTCCTGATAAACTCTAAAAAGCCGCCGAATTCTTGTTTTGTTTTGGCTTTAGCTTTTGAAAGTTTGCGTTGTTTTTTAGATTTGGTATCTGCTGCCATTAATTTTGCCTAACTCCACACCGCTAAAATTGCACCCATAATCCCTAGAGCAACCACATCAGCACCTGTTGTTATGACGTTATAGCTGAGAGGCCTTAGTTCAAACTGTGCTTGCATAATTTTATTTGTTGCCAATAACGATACTGCTACCATAACCCCGAACGACGAACCTTGCCATACAGAGGTCAGAGCAAGAACCTGAACAAGCACACCAATCGCGACTGCTGAGATAAAAGTACCCACTAGTGTCAAAACTATTGGGCGAACCATGTCGGCATTTTTCGTATCTTTCTCTGTTAATCCAATCGCTTTCATCCACGGTTTGCCAAATAACCCAGGTGTATACCAAACTGCACCTACTGCAAAAGACGCCAGTGTGGCCACGGCTACTGCGATCCAATTTAGGTTACTAATATTATCTAAGAGCACTTCCATGACATATCCCCCTTGTTTTATATGTTTTTAATTATAACCGACCTAGGCAAGCTTTTGCAGAGCGTGTGCAATCGCTGCTTCTTTTAGACTTAGGTCTTTTTGTTTTGATATAGACTGGACTGACTGCATCGCTGATTCCATATATTCTTTTAACTTTGCGTTGACTCTCTCCTCGGGCCAATGTTCGCCCTTGAGGTTCTGTTGCCATTCTAGATAGCTGACTATTACGCCACCAGCATTAGCAATAATATCTGGGATTATTACTTTATGATGATTATCCAAATAGGCTTCGGCCTCTTGGTTTATGGGCCCATTTGCTAGTTCTAGCAAAATTTCTGCGGTTATCGTATGGACGTTATCAACCGTCACAGCGTTATCTAGAGCAGCTAACACCAGAACATCGGCATCTGCTGAGAAAATTTCATCGGGGCTGCTGACTTTGGCTTTTTTGTAGTCATTGAACCGATTGTTCGATTGTTTAAAAGAAACCAAATCCAAAATATTCAGGCCGTTATCATCAGTCAAGGTTGCCCCCGAGTCGCTAACAGCTACAATTTTCCAATCTGGATAATCCTCTTTTGCAACTGTGGCAAAAAAAGCACCTACATTACCAAAACCCTGCAAGGCTACTTTCTTGGGCTTGTTATCGTTGCGATATTTTAGATATTCGGCCAGCGCTATAACACCTCCGCGACCTGTTGCAGCTTCTCGCCCCTGGCTACCACCGTTTTTTATAGACTTCCCTGTAAAACTTGCCTGGTTAGTCTCTCCAGTCAGGTCTTGATACTCATCAACCATCCAGTCGATAATCTGCGCGTTGGTATTGACATCAGGGGCCGGTATATCTTTATCTGGGCCGATGTGCGGTTGCATGTGCCGCACGTACTCTCGAGATATTTCTTCCAAATCCGCGTTGGATATGGTCTTTGGGTCAATTGCTATCCCTCCTTTGCCACCACCGAGCGGTAATCCAACTGCAGCCGTCTTGAATGACATCAAAGTCGCCAGTGCTAGTGCCTCATCCCGCGTTACTTTCGGATGAAACCTCAAGCCCCCCTTATACGGGCCTAGTTTGTTGTTGTGCTGGGCGCGGTATGCCTTATAGAATTGGCCATTTGAAAACAAGTTGAATTCGTGAAGTGCATTTGGTTTGAGAAGTTTCTCTACATCTGCTTCTGGTATATCTATCTTCTTGGCGACTCGTCGGATTAGTTCGTGTGTTGTTTGTAGCATTTGATAGTCTTTCCCTTTCCCAGTGTTACATTTTTTCCGGAGCAGAAATATTTAATAGACTCAAACCGTCTTTTATTACATCTGCGTAATGCCCGATAAGGCCGGCCCTGATGCGCTCTCTGCTATCACCTATGACTCGATTTTTCTCATAATAACGATTAAATACCTGCGATAATTCGTACAAGTAATTAGCAATGTGATGTGGCATAAGGTCATCTGTTGCCGCAGTAATTACCTCTGGATATTCGCTGAGTTTTCGAGCCAAAGTCCGTTCGCCCGGTTCAAAATCGTGTTCAGTTGATCCAACGCTTTTTACTTTTGCCAAAACAGAGCAAGCCCGTGCGTGAGAGTACTGCAAGTATGGCCCGCTGTTGCCCTGCAGACTTACTGATTCCTCAGGATCATATACAACATCAGGGCCCAAACGTTGCTTCAAAAAGGCAAATTTAACAGCCGCAAGAACGGTCTCTTCGTTACTGGAGCCAATGATTTTTTTGCTTGCTTCTCTTGCTGTCTCTAGTATATCTGCAGCTCTTATTATATTCCCTTTACGCGAGCTCATTTTTACCCCGCCCTTCAGTTTCACCTGGCCATGAGTAAAGTGTTTCGTTCTTTCGGCTATTTCTGGTCGAAATTGTTCTAGGCTTTTTAAAACTACCTTCATGTACTCCGTTATGTCATTTCCGGTAACTATTATCGTTTGGTCGAAATGGTAATCCTCCCATTTTACGATTGCTAGACCTATGTCTTTAGCTTCATAAGTTGGTAATCCTTCACTATTAATAAATACCCGAGTATGCAATCCATATTGCTCACCACGAAAAACTATAGCCCCATTGCTTTTCTCGTAAATACCTTTTTTGAGTTGTTCTTTGACCGTTTTTAAGCCAACAGGCGCCGTTATACTTTCAGGGTAGTATTTTTCGAAACCGCTACCTATAGATGCGTAAAACTGTTCAAAATAGTCGTAACTCCACTGCCGAGTTGCCCAATAAATTTTCGCAAACGGAGAGTCGTGGTCGCTATTGCTATGCACCTCGTAAACACGTTTATTCAGAGATAATACCTCAGTTTTTACCCGCTCGTCGTCTTCAAAAGCATTGTTCCCATCAACATAACATTTTGCCAGCCAGTTAGACCGCTCATCTTCTGGAATATCTGTTAATTTATCAGGGTTTTCGCCTTCCAGTGCCTTCAAAATTGCCCACATAGTTATTGCCACGTGACGCCCAACATCACCGCCAAAATTTACATCATGCACTTCTCCGCCTGCCCGTCCCACCAAACGAGATATACTATCCCCGAAAACCGTCTGGTAAAGATGCCCGGCATGAAGTACTTTGAATGGGTTAGGATCAGAGTATTCGACAACTACAACTTTACCCTTGTAGATATTGGGGCTACTTGTAGTTGCTGCTTGAACGGCTTTATCAAGATAGTCATCAGTCAAAGTTATATTAATAAAACCCGCTCCGGCGATTTCTACTTTTTTAATGACAGCGTTTTTTTCTAACTCTATGGCAATTTTTTCAGCTATTTCTCTAGGATCTTTTGATAATTTTTTACTAAGTTGCAAAGCAATATTGGATGCATAGTCACCAAACTTTTCCTCTGGTCTATCTAGCGAAATTACAACGTCTTCTCCAAAAACTTTTTTAACCGCTGATTTAACTAACTCCTGGACCTCTTGCATAACAGATGTAAGTATACTGGATTTAGGTGATTTATTTTAGTTTTTTTGAACGTTACTACTCAAAACCCTTATTAACTGATAGACCACTGCGTATGTGCTGGCCAGCACTACAAAAAAGACGAACGTTACTATGTATGTTTGAATATGAAGTATTGGGTTTATAACCCTTTCGCTCAGGTCGAATAAAATACCCGCTGGGTTCAAGAATATATCCCACGTGTTCCAACGCAAATACCGGCCCAAATAGGTCGCAAAACCACACGCAAAGAAAACAAATCCTAAAATAATGTGTACAGTTTTAGGCTTGAAGTGTTTTAAGAGTTGAGAATGCACAATATAAACACTTATATAGCCTAAAATTAAACCGTTGATGATAAATGACATCATCATGGCCACGTCGTAAAGAACTGATGCTTCCCCGGAACTTTGTAAGTGTATCAAATCACTCATCAGGTAAAAGCTATTGGGCAAAAAC
Source organism: uncultured Candidatus Saccharibacteria bacterium (assembly GCA_964491925.1). Classification (GTDB taxonomy): domain Bacteria; phylum Patescibacteriota; class Saccharimonadia; order Saccharimonadales; family JAGQNJ01; genus CAYRSA01. The sequence continues at coordinate 247,521 of CAZBGZ010000001.1, read as the reverse complement.
CCCAACCATAACGCCAGCAGACCAAAGTTCTGCCAATGAGTCAGTGGTTTTTTTGACAAATTGATCCTTAGCCCTAACGCAAAAAGGAGCGGTACCCATGCCAAAAATAGGTTCCAAGTCATAAACCAGAACCTAGTATTACCTGCTACTATCATCCGCAAGGCCAACAATGTAACGCTTACAAGAGAAGAAAATAACAATGTAGTTAGAAGTTTTTTTGTAAAAGGCGTACTTTTTTCTCGCTGCATGGCCCCATTATTATACCCTGTTATAATCTAGTGTATGTACAAGGCTCTGGATGCAATCCAAAAATGGGTACGATCAGTTATGGGCGCAGTTGCATTCGGGCTGGATAAGGTTACTTTTGGCAAACTACACCCGAACGTCGTAACCATGGTTGGGCTGGTGATGCACCTTCCTATCGCCTACCTGATCGCCACCGACAGATTGATAGCCGCTGCTATATTACTAGTAATCTTTGGGTTGTTTGACACATTGGACGGCGCGCTAGCCAGGCTTCAAAAACGCACTAGCACAACTGGGATGTTTTTAGACTCTGTGACGGACCGCATCAAAGAAGTGATGTTGTATGTCGGGGCTGGATACTTGTTTATTTCTCAAGATATGCCATATTTCGCTGTTTGGGCGATTTTAGCTTGTGGTGTTGCAGTAACAGTTAGTTACATTAATGCCTGGGGTGAGGTTGCAATATCAAAATCATCACACATGGACATTTCACACCAAAATAATAAATCATTTCGTACAGGTCTAATGACCTACGACGTTAGAATATTTGTTCTGGTCGTCGGACTTTTATCTGACCATTTACCATTAGCGGTAATAGTGGTTGCCGTGCTTTCAATAGTTACAATGATGCAGAGAATTATTAATGTAGTTCAAAAACTCAATTAACATATGTACAAGCTAGACCTACACACTCATTCAACAGACTCACCAGATGGCGGAATATCCGAAGATCAATACATGCAAGCCATAGACGACGAGCTACTAGACTGTATAGCCATAACAGATCACAACAGTATATCTCAAGCCTTGAGAATCCACAAAAACCTTGGAGACAGGATTATTGTAGGCGAAGAAATCTCCAGCCTACATGGGGATATTGTTGGATTGTTTTTGAGTAAGGTAATACGCCCTGGGATGCCATTACTAGAAACTGCCCAAGCTATAAAAGCACAAGGTGGGGTTGTGTACATACCACATCCGTTTGAAACTGTCAGAAAAGGAGTAAAAAAAGTCGACTTAGACACAATAGCCGAGCTAGTTGATGTTGTGGAGACATACAATGGACGCGCTATGGCTCAAAACAAAGGCCCCCAAGCTGCGGTCTGGGCAAAGCTAAAACAAAAACCGCCCGCTGCCTCTAGCGACGCTCATGGCATGAAAGGCCTGGGCACCGCCTTTACATCAGTGAAAGAAATGCCTTCTGCCGATAACCTCGTGGAACTTCTAAGTTTCGGCCACCTCAACATGCATAGACCTCCACTACGAACTCTTTTGTACCCAAAACTTCATCGTATAAAAAATAAACTTGGTAGAGCGAATAAATGAGTATAATCTTGTTCGCATTATGGTTCTTTCTGCCGGCCGGACTGGCCAATTCGGCACCAGTTTTTGCCAGTAGGATGCCCTGGCTAAAAAACTTAAGCGCCCCGATAGATTTTGGGGCTCATTTCAGAGACAAGCGTATTTTTGGTCCAAATAAAACCTGGCGCGGTTTGATGGCAGGGATATTGGTTGCCACTACTACTCTATGGGTTCAGCAATATTTGTATACTCATACCGGCTGGGCTAAAACAATTGCCCTAAACGTTGATTACTCGACTTTACCCGTTTTGATATTAGGCCCATTGTTCGGGCTTGGCGCTCTGTTTGGTGATGCAATAGAGAGTTTTTTTAAGCGGCTAAAAGGCATCCCTTCAGGAGAAAGCTGGTTCCCTTTCGACCAATTTGACTACATCGCTGGTGGTCTTCTAGCTAGTAGCCTTGTTGTTCAACTATCACTACGAGAGTATGTAGTTATTGCAGTAATTTGGTTTTGCCTACACATACTGAGTGTCTATATCGGTTTTCTGATTGGCTTGCGCGATAGCAAAATATAAATATCGGGCTAAACTAGTTCCTTTTTTAGCTTTTCAATTAGATTCACAGGGCTAGGATCTATGTTATTTAATAGTGCAGTGTAAAGGCTAACAAAATCTCCCAACGCCACAGTCCACAAAAGCTGTTCGAGCAGTGTTTCCCCTTCGGCTTTAACTGTTATTGGGTGTGGACGTTTGCCGGACAGTAATTTTGAACTGATTTCGAACCGCTTTTGAATCTGTGGGTGGTCAAAACTCGTTCTCAAATCAATAACACTATATGGCTTATCGACTGGGTGCGATGACCAACCTGGGAATTCGTTGTGGTTAAACTCGGGATATTGGCCGCACCAGGCCACGTTTTTGGCGTTTTCGTTAAAGCTAATCTTCCATTTATAGGCAGCCGGCCACAGTAGCGGGCCAGCGTATACAACAGGGCTTGATCCAATCACGTCTTGGGCTATTTGTTTAGCCACGTTTCTAGCTGTTGGCACAGTTGGCACCCAAGCCTCAACTGATTTTTTTAGAAAATCAGAGGCAAGGTGCATATCTTTTTCTGCGGCATTTGCTTTGACTAGACCAGCCTTCTCCAGGATAGCAACCAAAGCTTTTAGAATATAAAGCGTTGCGAATCTAGGTTGCGAAACTGGCGGGATTTTAGCAAAAACATAACCTTTTTCAGTCGCGATCTCTTCTAGCTTGCCCCCACAAGCAATGACAGCAATGGTTGCCCCCGTTTTCTCAGCTTCGTGTAATGCCGAAATGGTTTCTTCTGTGTTGCCAGAGTAACTACAAGCAATAAACAAAGTATTTTCAGAAACATATGCGGGGATATTGTAGTTTGAGACGATTTCAAACGGCACACTGTAACCCGGCCAGGTCAAACTTAGTCGCGCAGATAATGCAGACCCACCCATACCGGCGTAGACTACGTTATCAAACTGCCCCGATATCTTTGGGGCCTCAAATTCTTCCAATAGTTGCCGCCACTGTTTTTCGGCAATCCCTAGTGCATCGCTCTTGTCTCTTTGGTGTATATATTTCAAATCATCAAGCATATATTTTCCCTTCAGCCTTTTTTGTTCTATACTAGCTACTATACAACAAAGGGGGATGGGAATGTTTGGTCACGACGACAAAAATGAAGATAAAAAAACACAGGACGACAACGTAGTTCAACCGATGAGCACTACGCCACCAGACGAGAATCTAGTTGGTATACCTGGCGATTCTAGCGTTGCATCAGACGATTCTGATGATGAAGACGGCGATATTGCCAAAATAGTGGACGATATTAACGAGCCTGTAGATAAAACTGATTTGGAACTAGCAGACGAGCCAAAACCAGTAGCTGTCTCCGTGCCAGACGAGGACGAAGAAGAGACGCCTGCCCCAACGATAAATGCGGACAAAACGCCTTCTGATTTAGTAGAGATCAAAAAAAGCGCTCTTCAAGAACTTTCCCCTCTACTGGATGAACTAGATCAAACCCCAGAAGCAAAACTGAACATACTTATGATGACGATTCAAGCATCTGATGATCAATCATTAATTCCTCAAGCGTTTGAAACCGCCAAGAAAATTGAGGGCAAAAAACCTCGTGCAGAGGCGATGCTCGACATCATTAACGAAATAAACTACTTCACCAAAAAATCCTCCTAAGAGGTTGTTCTAAACTATTTCTTAAGGACTAAACCCCAATCTCATTAATTACTGGCCTACGGCCAGACAAAAGATGAGGATTACTTATTGACGTGGCCTCCGGCTTGGCCTGAATGACTTCGTCAACACTACAACAAAAGAGACGAGGACTGTTTGAAGGTATTGAATATGCCCAAACGGCATATTCAATACCAAGTTCCGCAGTCTGTTGTGGTGTTTGGCAAGAAGTCATATCGAGTCAAACGGATAGCCAAGAGTTCCCTCATTACTTTGTCGGAACAAAGTAATTGGAGAGTTATTGTAATCCGCCAGGGCCAGGGCCTGTGCCAGGAATTTCTGGAGTTGTAGGCCCAGTAGCTGGGGTTTCTGACAGTTCGGTCCCCGTTTTTTGGTCGCTTCCATCTGCGGGGGCATCAACTATATCGTTCTGTGAATCGTCAGTTTGATCATTGCCGGTATTTTCGTTAGGTGTGCTGGGATTGTCTGTTGGGTTATTTTGGCTGCTATTCTCATTCTGAGTGGTTACTGGTTGTTTGTTATCATTACCTACCAATTTCTGGTAAAGCCATCTACCAGCGAAGAATAATATTGTCGCCAATACTATCGTTACAACTAATGTACCAAGTGCCAGCAACCAAGCCGTACTTCTACGTTCTTTGTTTGTAGACCGATAGTACTCTTGCACTTCTTGAGGCAAAACACTCTGCTCTTGCTTCTTTTTTCGGTTAAATGGCCAAATAGATATCATAACTCTCCCGTTTCTCCAGATATAATACTACAATTAATCGTTTTTTGCAATCCCTGGTGCATGCTTAGGGTTTGGCTGTTTGCCAGAGCTGCTCAAAGAGTTGCTTCATGGTGGTGGATATAACAGCATTGGTAAGAGTGGTTGTGATTATACGATCAGTGGCGTATTCGACAAATACGCAGGTTTCTCCATAGATTAGCACCTCTCCATCATATGGCTCTTGGCCTAAAAAACGCGTTTCAATTCCTTGTTTTGGCCAAAATTTTAAGATTTCCCAGTCCCTGGCACCATCGAACATAACTGCCCTTGTACCAATTTTGTGAGCTTTTCGCTTCACCGCCGCTTTTTTTAACATTTCAAAGGCTTCAGCATGTTCATTTGCCAAACTGCTTGGGATTAAAAGAATCTCGTCTTTGCTACGTACCATGTCTTCTAGTACGTCTCTCAGCCCCTCTAGCCCCTCGCGGTATATAACACCGGGTTTGTGTTGGGCCAAACGGTACTTTGATGACAGTTCAGGCAATACACTACGAAGGCTAGCATCAACCTGCTTTAATTGCTGCTGACGATCGATAACCATCTCATGCAGCTTAGACGGTGGCTGACAAATAAAACTCCGAACTGGACGTGTATCATCAAATTCTACTAGTCCGAATGTCTGTAATGCTTCTAAAAGCATGTATGTATTTGTGCGTGTCTCGTTAGTTAATTTTGAAATCTCTAACGCGGTTAATGGCCTATTTTCTATTAATTTTAGGTATAAACCGGCTTCTTTTTCATTCAAACCAATGTCTAGTAATGCGCTTTCCATCATGTCATGGTAACAGTTATTCTATTTTTGTCAATGATTTCTTGACATTTTCTTTCTCTGTTAATTGTATTATTTGCTCATTTATAATTGACTATTTAACATAAACATTTTATGATTGCCCCCTACCTTCCTGCAAGGTGGGATTAAAGAAAGTGAGTGAATAAGTTATGAGTGAATCTTTTATTGAACAGACACCTGATTTAAGAGCGGCTAGTGAACTGAATAACGCTATCCAGATGGCCATTCTTTCTGGATCAAGAGATGGCATTACAAATGGCGGTCAGTTTGATGGATCTTTTTACAATTCTGATACGAACTATTTATGCACTAATGAATTGGAGCCAGATCTTTTTTCGCGCTCTGCATATGGTGGTAACGTTGAAGATGTTTGGAGCGTGAACCCTGGACAGTCTGGAGGGTTTGTTTACAGTGAAAGTGACCATGTAGAACGAACAGTAAGTAGGATTTATGGTGGAATAGAGAACTTTCAACTTAGAACTATTATCACAACTTCTGATAGGGAGAAGATTGAAGTTGCTGATGCCGAACCCGCAAGTTACGCTGACGAAACAAAAACCGACAAATATGCGCCTGGAGATGATCGATTCCGGTCATACACAAATTCGCACGACCGAGCAGTTAGGCCTACGCCACTTGCGATCACACGTACAAACAGACGGGGCGAAAAAAGCTCAATAACGCTAACTGATGAACGGGCAGTGCTAGGCCGGGAAATTATGCACCGCCGCGTAGCCCGTAATATAGGGGTCTCAGCAATTGCCCGCGTATCACGCCCACGGCAGAAGGCGATGTAGCTTAAAGAAAGGATTAATATGTCAGATTCAGTATCACTAGAATTCGCAGCACAAATAGAAACAGACCTTAGGGTAATTCAGGGGCACATACTAGCCCAACTAGGTGAGCATGCCCTGATGCCCTGGGCCTTGCCAAATCTAGAATTTCACTCACACTCGGATACTAGCAATACCGATGTTAAAAGACTATATGTGCCCGGTGAAGATCAACTACTAGAAACATTGGTTGTGGGCCCAAATGGTAGCCACCTAACGGATGTACGAACACAAATAGAAGACGGGGCGGCTATCCAGCATGAAACGACTTTCTGGGGGCCCGCTAATGCGGATAAAACCAGAGAGCCGATATCAGCAATATTCAGCGTTGATGCTAGCGGCACTATCATAGATTCTCTAGATCATCAGTTCACTAACCCACTGCCTGGCTCAACGGAGGCTGAGATATTCAGAAATACTGCCGGGACTAGCCAGCTAATATTGATGCTCGACAAAATGCTGGGTAATTTTGTACAGATTTCTGACCCTATAGAAAATGCAATTATGCTAATCGATAACCCCAGAGCTGAATCTGATGGTCGAGTGTATGCAAAAGTTCAACCAACATCAGGTGACGTTGATATCGATCGGGCGTTACGGGAAGAACAACGTCGTAATGACACAAGTCTTGAAGATGCTATTGCAAAGTCCAAAGAACAACAATAGAACTGACAACAAATTATGAACAAAATCAATGAATTTGTTGTTTGGGTACTAAATCACCTAGACAGACTCTAGACTACATGCCCATCATGCCGCCACCGGGCATTCCGCCTGCAGCTGGCTCGTCTTTCTTTGGCACTTCCGCCACTAATGCCCCCATGGTCATGGCTGTACCGGCAATCGAAACAGAGTTCTGAACTGCTTCACGGGTTACTCGTTTTGGATCAACAATCCCTGTTGTTTTTAGGTCTACTAGTTTATCTGCCGTATTTACATCAACACCCTGCCCCGCTTTGGCTTTCTGGACCTGCGGTAGCCACTCATCTGGGTTAAGCCCAGCGTTTGATAGCAAAATCTTGAATGGTTGCAGTAACGCACTAGCTAGTAGCTGCGCGCCAGCTGCCGTTGAATCGTGGCCAGTAACCTTTACCGTGCTGGCCAGGTTTACTAGCGTCACGCCACCGCCTGGCACAATTCCTTCCTCTAGTGCAGCTTTTGTAGCTGCAACCGCATCATCAACACGGAATTTCTTTTCTTCTATTTCTGTCTCTGTTGCACCCCCAACTTTGATGACTGCGACTTTGCCCTGTAATGCGGCGCGTCGAGCATCGTAATTTTCACGGTCATACTCGCTGGAGGCTGACAAACTCTGTGACGTTATCTGAGCAATTCGAGATTTTAGAGCAGATACGGTGCCGCCGCCCTCAATAATTGTTGTTTCGTCTTTAGTTACGATAACTTTTCGAGCACTGCCTATGTAGTTAGCTTCAACATTTTCAAATGTGTCGCCTTTTTCTTCAGAGATTACCTGACCGCCTGTTAGCACAGCGATGTCTTCGAGCGTTTCTTTTCGTCGATCACCAAATGATGGCGCCTTGACTGCTACGGCGTTCAGCACGCCCTTTAGTTTGTTCAGGATTAATACACCCAGGACTTCGCCCTCTACGTCATCTGCGATGATTAACACGTCCTTTTTACCAGCCTGTGCTAGTTGCTCTAATACTGGCAAGAATTCCTGTGCACTACTGATTTTTTTATCTGTGATTATGATGGCTGGCTTGTCAATTACGGCCTCCATTCGGGTAGTGTCAGTCGCCATGAATGGGCTGACAAATCCACGGTCCATGGTAAAACCTTCGACGACTTCTTGCTCTAGTAGCAGGCTCTGGCCTTCCTCGACAGTCACAACTCCGTCTTTGCCGACTTTGTCGATAACATCAGCAATAAGGTTGCCAATCTCTGCATCACCAGCGCTGATAGTGGCAACTTCTGCAACGCGTTTTTTATTGGCTTTGATGTCCTCACTCATTCCATCTAGCTTCTTCAAAACATCTTGAGCAGCTTGTTCTAGACCTTTTCGTAGTTGCATTGGGTTATGGCCAGCAGCAATTAATTTGTTAGCTTCGTTCAGGATATGGTAAGTCAAAACAGTGACCGTTGTCGTACCATCGCCAGCTACATCGTTCATTTTATTAGCCGCTTGTTTGATTAGCTCTGCACCGACTTTATACCCCAGCGTTTCATCGTCTTTGTCCTCTATTTCGACACCTTTTGCCACCGTTACACCGTCGTGAGTAACTGTTGGGCTACCGTATGATTTATCAATAACTACGTTGCGGCCTTTAGGCCCCATAGTAGTTTTTACCGCTTCGTATAGAATTCTCGCGCCTTCTAAAACTCGTCTGCGAGCATCATCGTCATAAAATACTTTATTTGCCATCTATTTCTACTCCTATTATTTCACTGTTGCGATTATGTTTGCGACGAAAACGACTGTGTACTCTTCTCTACCGACCATTATCGTTGTAGCTTCGTATTCGTTTTTATAAATTACTCGATCACCCGATTTTACCGACTTGACAGCAGCGCCCACGGCCACGACTTTGGCAGTTTTTGGCTTTTCCTTAGCACTGTCGGGTAAATACAGCCCGCTAGCTGTTTTATTTTCACTTTTTTCCGGCTGTACGACCACGTACTCGGGCATTGGGTTTATTGGTGTTGCCACTTGTAACCTCCTTTAATTATCGTACTAACATTCTACAAAAGTAAATTGGCACTTGCAAGCCTAGAGTGCTAATTGGTAATGGTTTGATACAATATTGTTTATGCTAATAAACACAAAAGTGCTGATGTCTGGTGCCGACTATTTCAACGATGGTTTCGCGATAAACGCTCTAATGGATTCGTCAAATCCGGTAGACCTGGTCAAAGCAAAACAAGAACACGACTCGATAAAACATGCCATGCAAAACATTGGCACAGAAGTAATCCAGGTTTTACCGCCCAGGGGTTGCCAAGACGGCGTATACACTGCCAATTGGGCACTATGTAAGGGCGACACCGCCATTATGGCTTCATTGCCCAACAAACGCACTGACGAGGAAGACTACGCCGCCCATGTATTGAGCAACCTAGGGAAACGACTAGTTTTTCTGCCAAAAGGCCTGAAATTTAGTGGCCAGGGCGATGCTTTGCCTTGTGGCGACTACTTGTTTGCTGGGACAAATTACCGAACCGACAAAGAAGTCCATTACTTTTTAGCGAAGAACCTCGATTATAACGTTATTAGCCTACAAGCCATACCAACCCTGGACAAGAAGAAAAAGCCCGTTACCAACAAGGTAACCGGCTGGCCAGATAGTTTTTTCTACGACATTGACCTTGCTATTGCTGTATTGTCGCCTAACCTAATCGCCTGGTGCCGAGATGCCTTCACCCCAGAGAGCCAGGCAAAGATAGATAAAATAACAGATATTGAGAAGATTGAAGTTTCATACGAAGAAGCCGTTAAAGGCTTCGCCTGCAACCTTGTATCAAACGGTGAATCGGTGGTCATGAGCCACTACGCACCAAAGCTAAAAAAGGCCGTAGAAGACGCCGGCTTTAAAACATTAACCATACCCGCCACAGAACTATTCAAAGGCGGAGGCTACATCCGCTGCACCACTCTGACCCTTAATTAAGGGTTTTGAGAATTTTGCGTGTGGTTTTAATTTCGTCCCAAGGATACTCTACTACCCGCTCACGGTTGTGGTCGTCCTGTTGCAGATGGCGAAGTTCAGCAGCTTTTGGACCGTTTCGTAAAATATCTTTCTCGTGCCCCTTGCCGAGCAATAATACCGTGTCGCCCTTTTTGGCCATTTTTAAAGTCTTATGTATGGCTTGTTCGCGGTTATGCACCAGAAATAGGTCTTTTTCGCGTGTTTTGCCTTCTTTTTCTGCAGCCTTTGCTATGGTACCCATAATTTCCATGCCATCGATATCGCGGTCATCTTCCTCTGTTAGCACAACTAAATCGGCGTACTTTCCAGCCAGTTGGCCCATGGTTGTTCGCTTTTCTTCGTCACGCCGCCCAGCAGAGCCGAACATAACTATTAGCTTGCCTTTTACGACTGGTTTCAAGTCCCTGAAAAGCTTTTCAAAACTATCTGGAGTATGAGCATAGTCAACAATCACATCAAATGGCTGCCCTTCGTCAATACGCGTCATTCGCCCCTCTACGCCTTCCAATGCTGCGATGCCGTCCTCGATCTGTTGCTTGCTCAGCCCCAGAGCTCTACCCACACCAACTGCCGCCATAGAGTTAAACACGTTGAATGTGCCTGGCAATTTACAGCTAATCCAATATTCTTCGCTTCCTATGATTGCCGCGTATCGGCTGCCCGACGGCTTTAACTGAACATGCTTTGCTCTGATATCGCCTTCTTTAATGCCGTATGTGACAGGTGTTTTGATATCTGCACTAAATAGTCCTGCGCTGTTATCCTCGGCATTGATTATCCCTGTTCGCAGCCCCTTTTTGTTGCTATTTGTCAGCTGAAATAGCTTTCGTTTCGCATCACGATAGTTTTCAAACGTACCGTGATAATCCAAATGCTCGTGCGTCACGTTGGTCATAACTGCAACGCTAAATGGCACACCCCAGACACGGTGCTGGGCCAAGGCATGACTGGTGACCTCTAATACTAGCCACTCCATTCCCTGGGCTTTCATAGTTTTTATCCGGCTAATCAATTGCGGGACAGATACACTAGTCATGTGGGCAACCTGAGGTTTTATTTCATTCCCCACGCCGTACGCCACCGTTGTCATTAATCCGGTCTTATAGCCGGCTTCTACTAACATTCTATGAATCATAAATGCCGTGGATGTCTTGCCATTAGTGCCCGTCACCCCTATAACTTTTAGGTCTTTTGCGGGTCGCCCTGCCAATGTTTGTAGCAAAATAGCTTCACCCAAATGCCCTAACGGTTCAATTTTTTTGAACGTCTGTTTTGGAATAAATTTCTTTACAACCCCTCGAAAACTCATACCTCCATGATACCTAATTATTCGCTAATTTTCCCACCAATAATTCAATTCCCAAATTACCCCCATTCGCGTCCGACCGGGCACATTCTGGTATACTAGTCCTATGTCGAGGATCAAAGAATACACAGTACTAGAATATTTACTACTTGCGCTTGTTCCCTACTCTAAACCCAACCTGCAGCTAGCGTTCAAGCCACACAATTTTTTCAATGAGCTAGAACAGATTAGTAAAGCCAACCGCAAAACAATGTACCGAGCTATGGCTAGGGCGCAAAAAACTGGGTTGGTAAAGCGCACCAAAGGTATTCCGCTGTTAACAAAAGCCGGAAAAGAATTCGTTCAACCTCTAACTGCAAAAATCCTTGGAAAAGATGTCCACTTGATGGTTATCTTTGATATTCCCGAGGAACTATCGCACAAGCGCCGACGATTTCGGTCATTACTGCAAAGATTGGACTTTCAGCAAACACAAAAAAGTGTCTGGACCTCCCGCTATGATCATAGAGAAACAATCAAAGCCGCTTTGTCCGAGCTAGAAATTCAAGAGTTTATTCAGATGTTCGAGTGTGCCAAAATCAGTTAACTAATTACCTATATTCTAGTCCGACCGGGCACAAAAGGGGGTAATTTTGGTAATTGATGAGCGAGTGATGGTGGAGTAAATTGCGAATTGGTATACTGCAAGGAATGAAAATACTGGGGATTGAGACTAGTTGTGATGAAACGGCCGCTGCTGTAGTAGAAGACGGGCATACGCTGCTATCGAATGTCGTGACCAGTAGCATGGATTTGCACGCCAAATTCGGCGGTGTTGTGCCAGAGATTGCTGCCAGATCCCATATAGAGGCTATAAACCCAGTCATAAACGAGGCTCTCACTGAGGCTAACTGCAACTGGGATGATATTGACGGCATATCTGTTACCTACGGCGCTGGGCTGGGTGGCTGCTTGCTGGTTGGTGTTTTGGCTGCAAGGACGAATGCAATTATTCATAAAAAACCCTTATACGCCTGCAACCATGTTGAGGGACACGTTTATGCTAATTTCTTAACAGCTACTTCCCTACCTGGGTATACTATGCCGGACAAAATCCCAAAATTTCCTCTGTTAGCTCTTATTGTTTCTGGTGGCCATACGCAATTAGTATTATTCAAAAACCACTTCAATTACACTCTGCTTGGACGAACCGGTGATGACGCAATAGGCGAAGCATTCGACAAGGTAGCAAAAATCATTGGACTCCCTTACCCTGGTGGCCCTAGCGTGGCGAAGGCGGCCGTTGACGGCGACCCGGATAAATACAAATTTCCGAAGGCAAAATTGGATAGCCCATATGATTTTAGCTTTTCTGGGCTAAAGACAGCGGTTCTACGGGCCGCTCAGAGAGAAATAGGTGAAGATCACACATTCATCAGCAAAAACGTTCCTGACAGGCTCTCTAGCGGGCAAAGAGCCGACTTTGCAGCCAGCTTCCAACGATTAGCAATAGAAACAGTGGTCGATAAGGCAGAAAAGGCTTTTAAAGAGTTTTCTCCTAATAGCGTGGTCATTGCCGGTGGCGTAGCGGCCAGCGGTGAGTTGCGTCGCCAACTGAGCGAACGGCTTCCCTTGCCCATCCAGTATCCTGACATAAAATTATGCACAGACAATGGCGCCATGATCGCCACCCTCGGCTGTTTCAAGATGAAATTGAATCAGCCTACCGCTGACCCTTTTTCGTTAGACATCCAGCCAAACCTCAGTATGTAGCGACTAGCAATATACTGCTAGTGTTTATTTGTCAATGTTGTAGCTCTGTTGTCTGGTTGGTATAATGCTCATGGAAACAAAAAGTGTATGGGTAAGTTCCTCAAGACCATGAGGATTGTTCTTGAAAACAGAATATTGGTTGTGGGCATTTTGTTTTAGAGACTTTGTGTGTAAGCCTTTTGAGTTTAGTTCTCAAATTTCACGTGAAACCACTTTTATGAGGTGGTCTTTTTATTTTTAAGAGGTTACGGTAGAGTGTAGGGAGAACTACACCGAAAGAGAGAAGCCAAAAGTGAAATTAGGAAAAATTTACGAGCCAAACAAGTTTGAGTCTGATATCTACGAGCTTTGGGAAAAGAGTGGGGCGTTTGTGCCGAAAAACAGGGGTAATGATGATGTTTTTAGCATGGTTATGCCACCACCAAATGCTAACGCCAACATTCACCTAGGGACGGCGATAACCCTAGATCTAGAAGACATAGCCGTTCGCTACAATCGAATGCTGGGGAAGTCGACTCTGTTCGTCCCTGGGGCTGACCATGCCGGATTTGAAACGCAGGCGGTATACGAAAAACATCTAGCCAAAGAAGGGAAGAGCCGTTTTGACTTCTCTAGAGAAGATTTATACAAGCTAGTTTGGGATTTTGTTGCACGCAACAAAACTAATTATGAAACACAGTTTCGTAAACTAGGCGCCAGTCCTGACTGGAGCCGGTATGTATATACTCTGGACAAAAAAATTGTCACTCGGGCTTACAGCACCTTTAAAAAAATGTGGGACGAAGGGCTGATTTACAGGGGTGAAAGACTGGTCAACTTTTGTACGTTTCACGGGACGGGTTTTGCCGATATCGAGGTCACATTCAAGAACGAAAAAAGCCACTTGTGGCATATACGCTACCCGCTAACGGATGGCAGTGGGGAAGTCGTAGTAGCGACTACTAGACCAGAGACTATGTTTGGTGATACGGCAGTCGCGGTGCACCCAGAGGATAAAAGATATAAAAAATTTATCGGGAAAACTATAAAACTACCTCTGACAAATAGGGAAATACCAATTTTGGCCGACACAATGGTAGAAACAGAGTTTGGCACAGGCGCAGTAAAGATTACCCCAGCACACGACCAGAATGATTATGATGTTGCGCAGCGTCACGACCTACCGATGATAACTGTGGTGGATTTTGAGGGCAAGATGAACCACATTGCTCCCGAAAATATGCATAATATGTCAGTTGAAGAAGCCAGGGAAACGACTGTTAAAGAGTTGGAAGAAAAAGGTTTTTTGGTCAAAGTCGAAGCTTATGAACATAGCGTTGGCCACTGTTATAAATGCGGTACCGTTATCCAACCATTGTTGCGCGAACAATGGTTTGTAGACATGCAGCCGCTGGCAAAAAAGGCTATAAAGGCCCTGGAAGACAAGCAAGTCACTTTCTACCCGGACAGCAAACGAGTACAACTAATCTCGTACTTGAAAGGCTTGAAAGATTGGAACATTTCACGTCAAATTGCCTGGGGCATACCTATCCCTGCCTTTCAGAGCGTAGATAACCCAGGTGAATGGATTTTCGATGACCAAGTGGGGGCAGAAACAATAGAGGTAGCAGGGAAGACGTACTCGCGTGACCCTGATGTTTTTGATACTTGGTTTTCTAGTAGTAGCTGGCCATACGCCACCCTAGATTTTCCTGACGGAGAAGATTATAAAAAATACTACCCACTAAGCGTGCTGGAAACTGGCGGCGAAATACTATATCCATGGGTATCACGCATGTTGATGCTGGGGCTGTACATTACTGGCCAGGTTCCCTTCAAAGCCGTCTATATCCACGGCTACGTGATGGCTGAAGACGGCACAAAAATGAGCAAATCTTTAGGCAACGTCATCGACCCATTGCCGTTAATTGCCGAGCATGGGTCTGATGCGCTAAGAATGGGGCTAATTGCGGGCAGGGCGCCAGCCATAAACCGCAGTTACGACGCCAGTAAAATCGAAGGCGCCCGAAACTTTTGTAACAAACTCTGGAACATAGCTCGTTTTATCGAAGGTATTGTAGGTGATAATGCCAAACAACGAATTGACGCACAACCCGACTCGATAGCCGATGAATGGATGTTGAGTAAATTACAACAAACAACGGAGAAGATTACTGATGATTTGGCCAATTATAGATTCGCCGAAGGCTACGACAATCTTTACCACCTAGTGTGGGACGACCTGGCTGATTGGTACCTAGAGGCTTCTAAATCGAACCCGAATAAGCCGTTTCTAGCCTACGTTCTAGAAACAATCTTGAAACTAGCCCACCCGTATGCACCGTTCTTGACGGAAACAATCTGGCAAACATTAGCCTGGGAAGATGATTCAATTTTGGCAGTTGCTAGCTGGCCAAAAGTCACTGGCGGCAATAAAAACGAAGCAAAAACATTTCAGCAGATCCAAGAAATTGTTACAGAAATTCGGCGGATAAATACCACTCTGAAAAAGCCTGTTAAATCGGCTATCACTAATGCCAATAACCCACTGGCTTTTCATATAGAATTGATAGATCGCTTGGCGAGAATAACCACACAGGTTGAGGCTAAAGTTCCTAAAGGGCTGAAAATTGAGCAAGGAGAACTAAGCATTTGGCTAGATATGGACCAGACCAGTATCAACGATATGGTGAGCACCCTCACAGAGAAAGCCGAAGGGTTAAAAAGGGAAGTTGGCAACCTGGAAAAGCGCCTCTCAAACAAATCCTATGTAGAAAATGCTCCTGAAAAACTCGTCAATGAAACAAAGGATCAACTTGCTCAAAAGCAGTCACAGCTCGAAACAACTGAATCTGATATCAAACGCTTCAATAATTAGCCGCAAGAGTTATTAGAATTCTAAGACTTGTTTGATCCGTTTAGCACTGTCGGACGGTTTGTAGTCGTCAAACCACAGGACACTCCAACCTTTGCGCTCTGCGGCCATTATATTGGCTCTGGTGTCATCTACTAGCAGTATCTCGCCTGCTGGTACGGCCGCCCGTTCTTCCCCCAGATCGTAAATCTTGGCCTCGGGCTTTATCAAGTGTTCTTTTGAAGAATCGATAATCACATCGTACTCGACATCTGGAAGTAGTTTTTTATCTAACATGGCTTTTATCATGCCTGGCATAATATTGCTCATTAAACCGATTTTATAGTACTGGGAGGCCCACTTTATTAGCTCGTGCATGTCCTTTATGGGCTCGACGGCGCCTAGATAGTACGGTGCCCAATCTATTTCCGAAATCCCCATTTGTTTAGCAAACTTTTTGTTGAACTCGTCTAGAGTAATCTCACCCCTGCAAATGACATCGTTAAAGTGCCAAAAAGCTGACTCTACTTTGTTTAGCGGCACGCCGGTTTTCTCTGATAGCTCCGAAAAAGCTCGATGAAAAAACCGTACTAGGCAACCATTAATATCAAAATATACAAACCTTATACCGCTTTTAGAGATTTTTTTATTGCTAGCTTTTGCAAAATTGCTTGTTCTACCCATTAATTCATCGAGAGTTACGCCAATAACGTCCGCAACACTCTCTACTGTAAAAATTGAAGGAGATTTTATCGCGCCACGCTCGATTTTTGCTAACGTAGAATATGATAAATCAGCCTGCGCACATAACTGTTGCTGGGTTAATCCTGCCTTTTGACGAGCTAACTGTAATCTTTTACCTAAGGCAACCTCTTGCCCCACCTGCGCTTCCATATACGCCTTATGATACTAGAAAAAATGGTTGTTGGGTAGTATTAAATGGCTAGCCTATCAGATTACCAATAAACTCAAGCAAAAGTAACATGGCCAAAAATAGAGTGCCGCCGGCTGCTGCCGCGACAATGATTGCACTCTTTGTATTACCGCCGGTACGTGAGTAGGTTTTGTTGTATATCCACGTCGCAGCGCCGATACTGAATAGGAAAGCTATAAGAAAATTAGACATACCCATATTCTAGCACTTTTTTTATAAGCAGGACCCTCACTATTGCATAGTTTCTTAAAAAAAGATTTAGCTAAACTGCGTTACAATGGTTGCAATGAATGGGTTTAAAAAATTTGGGCTAATTGTATCAGTTGGGCTGTTTGGGCCATTATTTTTACTCTCTGTTAGTGCTTATTCGTTCAATAAAACTGTTGGGAACGAAAACTACGTCAAAAAGACTATCAAACAGGCTAAGTTATACGATGCTGCTAGCCAAGCTTTGGTTGACAGTGCGGTGGGCGCTGACGATCCCGACCCATTAATTAAATCAGCCCTGCAAACCGCTGCAGGCCCAAAAACCATAGAAAAAGTACTAGATCCGGCCATTTCTAGTACCTTCGCTTGGCTGGACGGGGGAGTAGCAAGGCCAGATTATACGCTGAGCCTAACTCAAATCCGTGTATCATTCGAAAAGTCGCTGACATCTAAACTGAAGGCACGGGCGAACAAGCTACCGGCCTGCGCGTACTATGGGCAATCAGCGTCTAACGATATATTTTCTGCAACATGTATACCGGCCGGCACAGATGTTAATCAGGTAATTTCTGATGCAGTTTCGCGCATAGTGAACAACGCCGATATTTTCTCTGACAAATCAGTCGCAGATGGTAGCGTAGATGCTAAAGATGCAAAGGATGCAGGGATAAGCCTGCCGACAGATCCGCCAGCACCAATTATTGCCAAGTCTTATCAGTTTTTCAAAAAAGGTTTCCCATTTTTTGTGATTGGGACAATTATCGCGGCTGCCGGGACACTTTTACTGAGTAGCGCCTTGCTATATGGCAGTAGAAAATTGGGTATTTTACTTCTGACAAACGGCCTGTTTTTGCTGGTGTCAGGGTTGATTCTACAATTCGTGCTAAGTTCGTTGGTGCCAACGACGACGATATCTAGCACTGAGGCCCCAGTAAATGCCCTGCAAGAGGTCGCTAAGATACTAATAGCCGATAATGCTAGCATCCTAAAAACCATCGGTATATGGTCTACCATCGCAGGCCTGGCTACAACAATTACGAGCACCGTATTGATTCGAAAAAAACAGTAGCAACATCGAAACAACAGGGAACCATAATTCTGCTCTGTAAATAAGGTATGTCCTCTGTTATAATGCACCAGTCTGAACAGCTGAGACGAACGCGGAGAGGTACCCAAGTGGCTGAAGGGGACGGTTTGCTAAATCGTTAGTGGGGAGCAATCTCCAGCGAGGGTTCGAATCCCTCTCTCTCCGCCATATAGAAGTTTAAGTTCGTCACTGTTTTTGCATAGATACGGAGAGGTGCCCGAGTGGTTGAAGGGACCGGTCTTGAAAACCGGCAGGCCGGCAACGGTCTCGAGGGTTCGAATCCCTCCCTCTCCGCCATTTTCTTTATTCCGAAGTTCTATAGTTGTTGCTATAATACGCTTATGCAAGAGGGTAGCAGTCAAATTGGCTGGAAATATACAGCAGGGGCTTCACAGCAACCTAGCGAGACACATCCTAGTCATTTCGAGGCCGTGTCTTGGACTGCGTCCGAATATGTTTCGCATGACAAATCTATGGGTTGGTTTATTCGCTTTGGAGCAGTTGCACTGCTTGCGATTGGATTTATTTACTTATTAACTCGTGATGTTACCTCTGTAGTGTTGCTCTCTATCTTGGGTATAGTTTTTGCTGTTTTCGCTGGCCGAAAACCTGAAGTATTAGAATACAGCATTGATAATAGTGGCATACAAGTCGGCAGAAAACTCTACCCAATAAATGTATTCCGATCTTTTTCTATCATTCAAGAAGGTGCTATAAGATCGATTTTGCTGATGCCCTTAAAAAGGTTCATGCCGGCTATATCTGTATACTACGCACCGGAAGACGAGACGAAAATCATTAATGCCTTGGGTGATTTATTGCCCCACGAAGACCGCAAACAAGACCCCATCGACAAGTTAATGTTGCGTATCAGGTTTTAGGTCAAGCCCCTTCGGCAACAGCAGGTGGCATAAATACCATGCCTTGCATCCCAAATTCACCGTTATGATTATTGACCATTGTTGCAAGCTCTGCTGGCTTTACCCACGTCAAAGTTTCACCAGGGTTGTTTGCGGGTACCCCACCGATTTCGCTACCCGGATTACCGTTGTACATAAGAGCCATTGGCTCTGTTACTGTATGCCCCCCGACGACGTCGCCGGGTTGAGCCCAGCCGATTAAAGCAGCAGCGTGGGCGCTTACTTGGTCGCATAAAAGGACGGAGCCATGGTTCGATAAAATTTGCTCGAAATCCACCCTCGACAGGTCCTGGACTGGTTCTCTAGTTTGCTCGCTTGGTACAACTAGCCGGCTGACTGTGTCCGAACGTAAAAGAGCGTCGCCGGTTTGAAATATATCGTAGTAACCACCAATTCCAAGCTTCACGCCTGAGTTTAACAACCACTGCGCCGTCTGTGCTTCACTAAGCGGGACTTGGCTCCCAGCCCTTGCTATTGCTACTGCAGCAGAGTTTGGTATACATGTGCTGCCGAGAGGGCTACCAGAGAACAGCTTTTGCCTTCTAGACTTTAAAAGTCCCAAAAAGTCGTCATCAGGTAATCTAAGCTCTATATTTGTATCTACTTTTAACTCTATGCCCAAATCCGGCTCGTCCTCTGTCGGCAAAGGCTCCTTAGCTAATCTTATTGGTGTGGCTGGCCCTGATAGCTTTGTTTTTCTGGCTTTAAATCGTCCCTTTAAGCCATTTATGGCCGTGCGAGTTGCGGATGGCTCATTAGGCACAGCAGCATTATCTCCTGTAGCGGAGAGAAGATCTTGTGGAGTTATTCTTATTGTTTCGGCCATGATTTTTGTTTCTATTTAACTCTGTTAGTATAGCACAGATTTTGTATTTTGTCTAGGTTATTACTTGGTTTTGTGATGTTATACTGAGTTTTATGGCGAAAAAAATTATTACCATATGTTCTAGTGCTAATTTTTACAAAGAAGTTGTGGAAATTCAGCAAAAACTGGGGGAAGAAGGATTTAGCGTGATAATTCCGGCAACTGCTGAAAAAATGAAGACCTCTGGGGACTATAACGTCGACCACTACAAAACTTGGTTGGGCGATGCCAATGACTACCACAAAAAAACAGCTTTGATGCGCGGACATTTTGACTAGGTAGAAAAGGGCAATGCCATACTAGTTGTTAACAAAGAAAAACACGGGGTAAAAAATTATATTGGCGGGAACGTCTTGATGGAGATGACATTGGCGTTCCACCAAAAGAAGCCAATTTATCTGCTGAACAAAATCCCGGACGAATCACCATTTTTAGAAGAGATAATTGGCCTAGAGCCAATCGTGCTAAATGGCGACTTAACCAAAATCTCCTCTATCTCATAACAAGCACAAAACTCCCTCAACTAGAGCAACTAGAGGTCAGTCCTCTATAGGTGTTATTTTGTGATTGTTTGCTATTTAGAGTAGATTTATGTCGAATTTGCGAAGGGCTTCAATGACTGGGGCTAGGGGCAAACCAACAATATTGCTGTAATCTCCATCTATTCTACGGATAAATGCGCTGCCGGCGCCCTGGACGGTGTAGGCACCGGCCTTCTGACGAACATCATCGCGTTTTATATACGTGTCTATCTCATTGTCGCTAAGATCTCTGAAAAATATCTCGGTTCTGACAGATTCACTGTATTGCTTCCCCGTATCGGCATCTATTATCGTAAAGCCTGTCACAAATGAGTGGTGACTGCCACTGAGCATTTGGAGCATTTCTTTGGCTCGCCCGAACGTGTGTGGTTTACCTAAAAGATGCTCTTTGTAGACCACAAAACTATCTGCAGCCAAAATTACGGCGTTTTTATGGCGTTTTACCACGTCTTCGGCCTTCCCCTTTGATAGATATATTGCCAGTTTTTCAGGCTTCATATCTAGGGTCATATCCTCTTCGTAATTACTAGCATCAACTATAAATGGATGGCCAATTCGCTCTAGCAAAGTGCGTCTGCCAATAGATCCAGAGGCTAAAATCAGTTGTTTCATAACTAACATCATACATTAGTATTGTTTTTTATACCTTTATATGTAATAATACTGTTCATGAAAGTGTCCTCTAAAGAGGTTTTTACATTCCACTCATCTGCCCCCGTGCTTACCAGTATTGAGGTTGGCAGTGGCTTGGCGGATGCAGCTCGTAATTGTTCGAGGCAAGCATTGCAGCAGCGCCGTAGCAACGCTAAACCAACTTCCTCTTGGGCTATCGCAAGGGGTCATATACCGAGAGTAGAGGACGCTGTGAAACGGCACTTCGCAGAAGAGACAATTGCTTCTCTCGCAGTTGATATAGAGCCAGAAGATATAAAAAATGTTCGCATAAATGTCATTGGAGACCCTGAGCAACTAAGAAACGTCATGTCAACACAGTCAGGGACACCATTTACTAACTGGCATACTGACTTTAGGATTGATGGTAATTATGCAAAGCCTAAGTGCAGATTAGCAAAGGTATCTCGTAGAGTGTGTATTCTCGACGGGGAGGGTACGGTAACGGCAGTTGGTGACGTTGAAGCCCCAGGAGCTCAACCATTTAGTATTTCTATTTTAGGGGGTGATGTTGAACAAGCAATGCAACCTTTAGTGCCGACTTTAGTAGGGGTAGACAGCCAAATCATACGCGGGCCCCGAGTAGAGATGGGAGGGGAGCCACTGCAAGGTCATTTTACTACTAGGACTCTTGGCCCGGGCGAATGGTACGAAATACCCCCTGATTGTTTACACATTATCCCAGCAGAAGCTGAGCTAGGAAGAATATGTATCACTGTCGATTTGTGTGAATAATCCGATTTTTGAAAAAACGATCTGAATAGTCGTACCAATTCATTTATAGCGGTAGTGGCGAAAAAGCATATGCTTGCGCCGGGATGCTACTGTGGATTAAAGTTAGAGCAAACATAGCAGGAGGACAACATGGCATTACCAATAGGCGAGCTAGGAAGCAAGGAAATAATACAAAACCTGGACGCCCAATTAAGGCAAGAGGCTGCTGATTTTCGCGAAGCTACTGGGATGATGCCGGGTTTGGCACTAATAACGGATAACTTTTCAGGTCATGTTGGGACTCAAAGGTATATGGCTAATAAAAGTGCCGTAGGAGAACGATTAGGGTTCAGGGTACATACAGAAGTTTTAGATGTGCCTAATACTACCGTTTCTGGTGACCCATGGCCGATATCGAGTACTGGTAGGTTGGTAGCTAGTATTGAAAGACTCAATTTAGATGAAACAATACATGGTATTGTTGCTCAGTTACCTTTAGCCAATAGACAAAGCGAACAATCCGTGTTGGCGAAAATACACCCCCAAAAAGATGTTGATGGGCTCGGTCCAATTGAAGGATTTAACCCAGCCACTCCGCTTGCAATCGAGGCCCTACTAACTGGTCACGGCATTAATGTTCGCGAAGAAAATGTCGCCGTTTTTGGTTTGGGCCAGTTAGTTGGGGCCCCTTTCCTAGAGCTAGTTCGAGGTGCCGGCAATGAGCACTCTAGAGGATTCGATGAATTTTCTGATGGAATGGCAAGAATAACAGCACTAAATAGTGCTTCGGTTATTGTGACCGCAATGGGGCAGGGAGGAATTGTTACCCCCGACATGTTTTATGACATCAGCAGACCCAGGGTACTAATCGATGCCGGGACAGCAGAGGCTGATGGTGCAGGTGATGTAACGCCAGAATTACGTGCATTAGCATTAGAAAACGGGTGGGCGATAAATAGCGTGTATGGTAGCGTGGGGCCGCTGACTATTCGCATGCTGCTACAAAATACCTTGGTCGCTGCCCGAGAACAAACGGCAGGGGCACGACCCGTCCCAGCCAGTCTTTAATTGTAGTTGCCGCCGCCTTCGGTGATAAAGAGGTCGTGAGGGTGGCTCTCGTGCAGTGAGGCCTCTGTTATTTGAACAAATTTTGCGTTCTGCAATTTTGCAATTGTAGGCGAGCCGACATAGTACATGCCAGAGGTCAGGCCACCCATTAGTTGGTCAACCAGTTGCTGCAGAGTCCCACTACAAGGGATCATGCCTTCGACGCCTTCGGCGATTAGGGTGTCACTGGTATAGTTTTTGCCATGAAATTCATCCTCGCTAGCAACTTTGATGCCATCCTTCATAGCGCCTATCGAGCCCATGCCTCGGTATTGTTTAAACTTGTAGGATTTTTTTCCGTTGACTATGCTTTTGAAACGCGATGGGACTTGGTTGGGTTTTAGCAAATACGTTTTCCCGCTGGATTCTGCCGTTGCCGCGAAAAGACGACCGAGCATGACTGTGGATGCGCCGGCAGCCAATGCTTTTACGATATCGCCAGAATAATTGATGCCACCGTCCGCAATAACCGGAACTTTATGTCGTTTTGCGACACGAGATGTATCAAGAACTGCGGTAAGTTGAGGCACGCCCATCCCAGAAATAATTCTAGTAGAACAAATGGCCCCGGGGCCCATGCCAACGCGCAATCCATCCGCACCGGCTTCGATTAACGCTTTGGCTCCTTTGCTCGTTGCGACATTGCCTGCGATAACTTCGATTTTGTGATTTTTTTTGATTGTTTTTACCGTGGCTATGACTTGTTTGGAGTGACCATGCGCAGAATCAACGAGCAGCACATCAACGTTAGCTTTTATAAGTGCGTCGACGCGTTTTTCAAAACCTGCGCTAGAACCGATAGCCGCACCAACCAGTAAACCGTGTTTTTTAACTTTTTTGACTTCCGCGGCTTGGTCGGTCACTGTCAGGTTGCGATGAATAAAGCCGATACCACCAGCCCGTGCTAAGGCAATCGCTAGCCCACTCTCCGTTACGGTATCCATAGGAGAAGATATTAACGGTACCGATAACTTGATTTTTTTTGTTAGGTTAGTCGACAAATCTATTTCAGAACGAGAAAACCCCGAATATCGGGGCAACAAGAGTACATCATCAAAGGTTAGAGCTAGTTTATAACCTGTATCCATGTTGTAGTATATGCGCCTCTTGACAGCTTTGTCAAAACAACATCAGTATTTTATAGATTATTATGGGTTCAAGTAACTATCAAAACTGTGGCACATTGCTCTATAATTGGCTTTATGTTTGCAGCACTCGAAATCGGAGAAAGTTCGTCGGGCGAGATTTTTCTGATTGTTATTTTATTACTTGTATTGTTTTTGCTTGTGTCAATAGTCAGTAAAAGCCGTGCCAGTCGTGGGGATAGACGTTATGTTGTTATTAGCAAAAATGGAATAACTGCGGCTAAAGAGTCGAAATCTAATGTATCTATAATAATCATAATCCTGGTATTGATTGCGGTGTGGATAGCCACGTAGTGATTTGCCCCCCCGATAGTGATATATTATAATACTAATCAGTACCTAAAAAAGGATCAAACATTATGTCAGGTTCCTCAACCAACCAACCACAATTTAGTACAGGGTTAAGAGCTGCTCAATATAAAAAGGGCGGAAGGTTGCCACCCAAAGGAAAGGGTAATTCTAGCAGAACGAGGTTGCGGCTAACAAGGTTTGCAAACTATTTAAACATGGTTAGCCACAATCGCAACAATAGATAGTACTATCTGTTTCTGTATTCATAGGAGCTATATTGATTATTGATAATGCTGAGGCAGTTTGCAGTGTTTGGCGTCTGACAATCATCATTGATCCCCACTCTGTTTTGGTGTACCCGATAGACTAGACGCCCATCTGCAGCCATGTTCGAAGTAAACTTCTGTGCGTGGCTTGGCCGAACGAACCTCGACGGTTCTCGCATTCTTTCAGCACGCAACCAATGAAAAAGCCTGCCACAAGGGCCGACACTTTCATTGGTGTACCCGAGAGGATTCCTTTATAGCCCGCTAGCGACAAAATTGTCACAGGCAATTGCGCATGGCGACAAGTATGTAAAACGTGAACAGCCAACTGGCTGTTAACGACCAAGGTTCGAATCCTAGCTAGAAAAAAAATGGTTGGTGGACGACAAAATGTCATCAACCAACCATTGGTGTACCCGAGAGGATTCGAACCTCTGACCTTTGGCTCCGCAAGCCAACGCTCTATCCAGCTGAGCTACGGGTACATAATTAGACAAACCTACGGTTTTTCTCACCACGCCGGCAAAATGGAATACATTTTGGTCGGGCTGCTCTTTTCCCTCTAAACCGCATCTTTAAACAGACAAGTCTTGGTTTAGGATTTTGGTTCAAATGCAAAAATCTAAACCTGGACAGGGGTAATGGTAGCATATATTACCTCTGTTGGCTAGGATAAAAGTATTTGCTTGATAAGCCGCTTATGGTTTTTAAAACACAACATTGAAATAACTGCATTATTGGTACAATAAATATATATGGGGGAGACATATGCTGGCTACGAACATAACACAGTGGGTGGGCTGGCTATTGTATACTCTCCAGAAATGAATGCTGGTGCAATGGTGCATCCGATGTTAGGGGCTAACCAACAACGGGGGACTCTAGCGGTAGGCGAGGCTAGGGGCAATGGGCAAACATTAATAGCGTCACATCAATTAGGGCTTGTTGATAGTTTGAATGGGTTCCAAATGTCTGATGATGCGCCGTTTGCATTAGGGCATATCCGATCCGAAAGAATCCCAGGCGATTTGAACTGGCCAGCTAATGAACCATATATACAGCCCATACATACCAACTTGAAAACCCCGGAAAGACACTTTGCATTCGCAAGTAATGGTCACTTTAGTAGGATTCTAGATGTTTCAAGAGAGTATGGATTTGACTATTCTAAAGCAGGATTAGTAACAAATTCGGCATTTATGGCTCGGTTAGTCGCCGACTTTGCCGAACGCGAAGATGTTACCTTGGAACAGTCGCTTACACAATTACTCCCTGATTTTGCTGGGAGCCCTTACTCTTTCGGATTAATAACAGGCGAACAATTCATAGCAGGCATGGGGTCCGGAATTCAACCACTGGTTTTAGGCCACGGAGAAAATGGAGAAATAATTGTAGCTTCTGAAACGGTAGGGCTAGACATGTGGCAAGCAACAGGCCAAAGATCTTTCGAGCCAGGCGAGACGGTTATTTTTGATGAGCAATCAGGTTTGAGGTCAAAGATTTTCAGGGGCGTGGCCGAATTATGCATTAGGGAGTTCACCGACTATGCGCTAGACCAAAGTCGCGTGGGGGGGACCGAGATCAACACATATAGAGAGAGGATTGGTGAGGCCTTGGCAACCGAGGCACCAGTGCATGACGCAGACGTCGTTCTGGGGGTACCAGAACGAGGTACGCCTATCGCGATTGGATACGCAAGAAAGTCAGGGGTGGGCTATAGCCACCAACTTATTAAAAATAGATACCATGGTATAACACCACGACCTTTTGATCGTGATGGCCATAGACAAAGAGTGACCAGCAACTACAACGTAGCCGACAATAAAAGCCTAGAAGGCAAGGTGGTGGTGGTGGTAGATAACCGAATGAGCACAAGCGAAACTATGGCAAGAATTGTAGGAGAGCTTCTAAAAGCTGGTGTTGCAAAAATACACCTACGGTTTGCAACCCCTCAAAACACAGAGGCATGCAAGAAAGGTAAACATGCCGAAGCGAGCATGGCGCTCGAAATTAAGGGTGTACAGTCGGTGGCATCTTTATCACTAGAAGGACTTTTAGGGGTAGTGGGCAAAGATGTGCCCAGAGACGACCACGTTTGTACTGATTGTATTACTGGCAGTGCCCAACATGAAGTTAAAGTTTCTATTAACTAAAAAACATCACTATTCAAAAATAAAATTGTGAATTAGGCATCGACACGGTGTTATTATTATTCAATTGGAGAGGTGACCGAGTGGTTGAAGGTGCTGCTCTCGAAAAGCAGTGTGCCGTTTACATGGTACCGAGGGTTCGAATCCCTCCCTCTCCGCCATGCTCATGCAACCATTTCGGCTGTGTAAGCATGGCTAAAAGGCGAGGGTTTTGGACCCGATAGGGTGAGAACTGCCAGTGGCAGTTTGCAAGGAAATCTTCCGATGAAAACTTGTTTTCAACCGAGAAGTTTCGGGGTCGCTGTAAGTGACCGAATCCCTCCCTCTCCGCCATTATCCTATGGGTTGAGCGAAGACTAGGGATTCTATGTTTTTAACGCCGGCTTTTTTCAAAACACGTGTTGCCTCCGATAAAGTTGCGCCAGTGGTGATAATGTCATCGATTAGTACAACTCTGTCAATACTTATGCTTGGTGTTATAGCCTGATAGCTACCCTTGGCTTGTTGTAATCGCGTTTTCTTATCTGTTCCAGCTTGTTTTTGATGTGTTGTTCTAAGTAGTAGGTTTCTAGTCTGCAAGCCTCTTTTTTTTGCAAAGGTTTTGGCAATTAGTCTGGCATGGTCGAAGCCTCTTTCACGGACACGTTTTGTCGATGTGGGAACATATGTAATCACCACACTTTTATCGTAATAGGGGGCGATTTCTTCAAGTCTTGTGGCCACGACCGAACAAGCCTGTCGACACGAATTCAGCTTCATTTTATGAACAAGTTTTTTGGTCAAATCTTTATATACGCTAGCTACCCAAACGCGTTTAAGCGGGGTTGAGGGAGAACATTTGCTACAAGTAGCAAAACTATCTGTCTGAGAAAAACAGTTAAAGCAGCGGGATGGGACCGTATCGAAAGCATCCAGAGAGCACCTGTTGCACAAAAGTTGGCCTTCATCAGCACAGATCATACAACTGTATGGTGCAATCAAGTCAAAAACCTTCTCTGTTAATTTGATATTCCGTCTCCTGTTGTAAATAGTGTGTTGTAAATAGTGTAGGCTAGCTGTTGCGCGGCCGCAATAGTCTGGGATATACTTGCAAGTAAGACAAAAAGCTCTAAATAAACCTAGAAAAATAGTGGAGGGTAAAAACACTATGGCGCGTAAAAGCCACGATGATGATTTATTAATGGAAGACGAATTGACTGCTGCATTTTTGAGCGACGAGGACGTTGTTAATGATGCCGCCGCAACGGGAGCACCAGACCCAGCAACACAGGTCGCAGCAAACGACGAATGGGACGAAGAAGAGGCCGTACCAGGTCAACTTGCAGTTGATGTATACGAGACTAAGGAAAAACTAGTAGTAAAAGCTCGAACCGCTGGCGTTAACAAGAACGACTTAGATGTAAATATTTCTGATAACACGCTTAGCATCAAGGGTACATTATCTGCTGGGAACGAAGACAATGTTGCAAATTACTTTGTTCAAGAATGTTACTGGGGCGAGTTCTCTCGTAGTATTGCATTGCCAATACCCGTAAAAGAAGATGACATTGTTGCCGAGCTGAAAGACGGAGTGCTGACTATTTCCTTCACCAAGGTCAAGCAAGATACCGTCAAGAAGATCCAAGTATTGTAGCCAGATAGAGTAGATTCTAGCTGGGCTAGACATCATTACACCAAGAATATATTACTGATTACAGAAACGACCGATTTATAATTTTCTAACGGGGTAAAACAAACATTGAGAGACAGAAAAAATACCCCTGGGTGAAAACCTGGGGGTATTTATCTATCTAGAACTATTTACTTCTATGAGGCTGAGACAGCTTTTCCGAGTACGAATCGCACTATAACCTGGGCAAGAGCAACGATAACTAGTCCAATAATCGCATATAAGATCGTGTTCTTGGCACCACTGACGTTTCCTGAATCACCACCAGATGTAATGTACTTAAGACCACCAACAATAATCATTATGACTGATACAACACCGACGACAATTGAAAAGATGTTAATGACATCAGTTATGATGCTGTTAACTGTGTCCTGAGCGTCATCACCGTTACAGTTAGTCTCACCAACTTGCAAGTTCGCGCCCTGGCATAGTCCTTCGTCAATATTTGGCTGTGCGAATGCGGGCGATGCAACTAGCGCTGCTGGGGCCAATAGTAGGGCGGCTGCACTGGCGCTGGCGATTAGTTTTTTTAGTATTTTTTTCATTATTTTCCTTTCGTTTTCTTAAGTTAAATTTACCACAGGGAGCGAATTACCGCAAGAACTATGTTTGAGTCAACACAAACCGCACAATAACCTGAGCTAATGCCGCAATCACTAGCCCAATTACAGCATATAGCATAGTGTTTTTTGCGCTGTTAACACTTGCGGGGTCGCCACTTGATGTCACATATTTAATACCAGCAATAATAATCATTACTACTGCGATAACACCAATTACCGTCGAGAACAGCATAAAACCCTGTTCGATAGTCGAATTGATTTGGGTTTCTGCTTGACCCCCTGGGCAGTTACTAGTTCCATCTAGTGTCGCTCCCTTGCAGGCTTCGTCAATAGAACTCTCGAATAATGCCTGGGCCGGCATCGTCATCGCCAGCACAAACAGGGAAGCTAAAATTGCAGCCAACAAATATTTGTATTTATTTATTATTGTTTTAACCATAAATCTAGATTAACCTCATATTTTACTTAACACAAGCTGAACAACAATCTGGGATACTGCAGCAACTACCAGGCCGATTATGGCAAAGATTATGGCGCTTCTAGCGGAAGAAATTGTAGCGGGGTCGCCATTGGAAGAAATAAACCTTATTGCAGATATCATGATCACAATAACCGCAGCAACTCCCAATATTACTGAGAATATATTGATAATCTTTGTGATAACTCCATCTGGGCCAAAAAGAAAATCATCACCAGGCTTAGTGTTGTCGCGGCAAGCAGCAGGAACATCTCCGGTAGTAATATTTTGGCAGGCGGGGCTAATTATATCGACCGCCAAAACTGATGTGGACGGGATAGCAAAAAAAGTTAACATGGCAAGCGTTAGTATGTAAAAAAATCTTTTTATCATCTTATAGTTGCCTCAAGAAAATATATACAATAGCCTCAGCCGATAAAGCAATCCCCAAGCCCAGTAATGCCCAAATAATTGTATTGCGGGCAGTCTTAATTTTTTGCGGGTCATCGCCGCCAGTAATAAATAACATGCCAGCAAATATTATTAGTATTACGGATGTGGCCCCGATAATACCAAATACAACCGACAATATTGTCGATACAGTGCTAGCGTCAGCTGCAACTTCTGGTAAATTGGTTTGGCAAGAAGCGCCAGCACAATTTGAGACTGCCAAATTATATATATTATGAAAAATCATCTAGAATTTCCCCGCTACATAAGATACGAGTGTTGCTGCGGCCACTGCAATAGCTAGGCCAATCAGAGCGTTAACCAAAGTAGTTAGCGCAGATTTAATCTTATCTGGTTGCCCCTGGCTAACCATAAATTTCACCCCACCGGCAAGAACAAAACCTACAGCAGCCAATATCGCAGCCCTGAGCAGAAGATCTATAATAGCCAAAACTATCAACCAAACATCATTTATGCCATGGATTATTGGCGAACAAGTAGTGGTGTTTGTGGCTCCATCGGTAACGTTTTGTCCATCCAAATATTTGTACCAAGTAGGGAACCCAAAAAAGCTACCTTTTGGTTGGCAGGCCGCTGCGAATTGAGAGTATAAATAGGTCAATACGTTCATTTAGAATATTCCTGATGGTACGAGCCAGTTTAGTATAGCAAAAATCAAGAAGTAAATGAGAAGGGCGATTAATGTATTGGATATACGACTAATGGCGGCGGCTGTTTTTTTCGGGTCACCCGCAGAAGATGTGTATTGGACGCCGCCCAAAACAATTGAACCAACTGCCACTACACCTACGCCAACTGACAAAAAGCGGATAAATGCAAAAGTCATGTCAACGATGGGGTTATTCTGCCCCTGACAGCCAATGTTGATGCTAATATCAACCCCCGGGTCGCCACAGGTGTCGCCGGCCGTCACTGGTCTAGTGTTGGCTGAAAAAGCATTCAGGGTTCCACCAGCACCACCACCCCCACCTCCATTCGCAGCTTTATCTTTAAATTCATCGCATTTTGGGCTATCAATAGGTTTTTCGATAACGGTCGAGCCTAATAAATAGCAAAAGTCATCCTTCATCGGGTGCCCGAGTAGCCCCTCTATTTGTGATTTGAGACGATCGCAAGGCTTCTCTTTTACCGAAGGTGGACTGCCCGACCTTTTATAGCATACTGGGGCGGCGGCATACGCTACTTTGGGTACCACAAAACCGGCAACAACAACTATAAGCATCATGAATGCTGGGAAAGATAGAATAGATTTTTTCATGCAGGCTCCACAAAACTAAAGTTAACAATTTTGGTAGTTGTGCTTAGGCCAACTGTAATAAAAGACAGGCCGATTCTTGCTCCAGTACTTTTTGTGGGGCAAACTAAAGTCGTGATATTAGCTCCTGATGTATCCACTTCTTTGGCTGCACCGAGAACACATTCGCCCAGTTTTAGTTTATTCAAGAATGGCATTGATTCGCTCATAAAAGCCTCCTTTGTAAAACTATCGTCGATGCCTGGTTCGATATATTTATCATATGCAGCCTGGGGATTTTTACTGGCATCAACTAAAAATGGTTTTACTACTGAATCTGCCACCGTCGAGCTACCATTACTCGTTTTTGCCAACGAAGGTGTATTAGAATTTTGTATTGGGGCAACTTTGCGCTTTGCACTCAATAATGCAGCCACAGCCAAGGTTATCACTATTATAATTACTAGTATTATAATAGTGATAACCTTGCGATCAAGCTTGGGTTTATCGAATTCGCCTGGCTGATTGACTATAAAGTCATAATCAGAATTTTTGTCGTTTTGGTTTTGTATTTGAGGATTCATTTTCTTCTCTGCATTCATAATAGTACAATACCTTTCTTCTCTCAATAGTCGAGGCTACCTATTGTTAGTACTGATGTGATAAGCTAGATGTCTTCGGGTATCTTTCGGGTCTATTTCTGTTAGCTATCTGTTGTATCTACTAACTAGGGTAGTGTAAGATAATAGCATAAGAGATTTGACTAAAGTATGATAAATATTTCTCGAAAAATAAAAAAACTGGGTTTATATTATTTTGCTTTTTTGGTATTGGCACCTGTCTTCTTTGTATTAATACCGACTGCGCAAAAAACTGAAGCTGCTCCTGAGAGAAAACTGGACCGCGTTAAATACGTAGATGCGATCCATATAAAGCTGGGTGGCCAGGTCTACACTGACAGTAATCCCTATGATGATTTCAGGCGATTCGAAGGAGGTGACAGCGACTGTAAAGATGCTGTCACTATGTTTGACTCTGACACAGGCAGTACTTTCGTGGCTGGTCATAAGTTGAGTACAGGCGATTGTGCCGGTATAGCCAATGGCAATGATGCCTACGCGAGATGGCAAGCAGCAGGGTCACAAAGAGTCAACATTACCGATATAGAAAACGCCGAGAGAAAAGACTGGAATGTGTATAGAAGAAGCGATGATGAGCTTTTCGTTCCTATTGGCGTTAAGGGCGCTGGGTGTGCTGGCGACTGGACAAAAATGCACTTTTCGCCAGGTGATGACAATAAACTCTGGCGTAGAAGACCAGCCGGCGAACCCAACCGAAAACCAAATGAATATCTCAGAGATGATGGCAATCTTAGTGATGATTACACAATAATAACCAATAACCCAACGACAGGTTTTTTTAGGATCGACACTCGATGCTCGGTCGGTCCTCTAAGTCACACGATTACTCACGACATGGGCAGAGTTACAATAGCATTCAATGGAGAAAATGTGTCCGGTGAAGCAGGCAAATGTATTCCTAAAATCTATAACGTAGAAGGTGGCGGTTGCCCAGAAGATGACCCAGATGACCCTACGACCGGTGGGACAACAGACGTTGATGGCGAAGGCGACCAAAATATCACTTGCGAAGTAAAATGGAACAACCCGCTAACATGGATTATGTGTCCAATCTTCAACGGCATGGCCGACCTCACAGACTGGATGTTTAAGTCACTAATTGAACCATTTTTGTATGTATCACCCGTCAATACTGACCCCAACGAACCAGCATTCCAGGCATGGTCTAGCTTCCGAGTATATGCCAATATCCTGCTGATAGTGGCCATGCTGGTAATTGTGATGGGCCAGGCATTGGGCGGGGGGTTGGTAGACGCATATACAGCAAAAAAGGTGCTACCGAAGTTGCTGGCAGCAGCCATTCTAATAAACTTGTCTGTATACGCCATCAACCTAATGATTGATATCACCAATATCATCGGTAAAGGCATTGGCAATCTAATCTACGCACCGTTCAAAAGCAGCATGGGGTCGTTTGATCTGGGATTGGGCCAGGGTGGCCTGGCTGCAGCAGCGGGTGTAGGGGGGATTGTAGCCGGTGCAGGTGCGATAACTTCTTTCGTAGGAGCTGCAACTGTCGGTTTGGGCAGCGTGGCCCCATTTGTAGGGTTATTTATGATACTGCCAGCGGCTATAGCCATTATGGGGGTATTCGCAACCATTGTTATTCGACAGGGACTAATACTGTTTTTGATAATATCTAGCCCTATTGCCTTTTGCCTTTATGCTTTGCCTAACGGCGAACAGTACTTTAAAAAATGGTGGGATTTGTTATTCAAAACACTAATGATGTACCCAATCATAGTTATTATTTTCTGCATGGCAGATGTGTTGAGCATAACTGTTCTAAAAGCCAGCGGCAACGGCGGGACGGTGTCTGGTGGTGTGGCAGCAATAGTTGCTTTTGTACTGCAGTTTTTGCCACTTTTCTTGATTCCATTTGCATTCAAGTTAGCCGGAGGCGCGGTGGCCAGCATCTACGGCGCAATATCGTCTACTGGCAAAAAAGGCCTCGAGGGCATCAAGGGCAGCGAGCACAATCCATACAGTTTGCGGAATAGTGTCAGAAGAAACTATAAAAAGGCTGGCACCAGAGCTAGAGATAATTGGTCTAATGATTTGAACAATGCCAATGTAAAGGGGTGGAGGAAACAGCGGGCCAGATTAGCAGGCATGGGGAACCAACGGTATGATGCCGCCATGCTGAACAAAGAAGAGAAAGATGTGCAAGACAATACGACACAAACCGGTGCTGACGACATGAGGTTTGCAGCAGGTGGATTTGTAGTACGCAAAGGTGAAGCTACTAGGAGTAGGGTTAAATTGATTGATCCAAAAACGGGCAAAGCGGGGTCTGCCTACACCGACAAGGACCACGTCGATGATACCAAAGACAGGTACTTCAACTCGAAGGGACAAGAAATTACACGTGACTTTTACAGGAAGGCTAAAAGCACTCTGGGCAACGATATACCGGCAGTTGGCCAAAGTCTAGAATATGCCGTTCGGAAATTTGAAAATGATGATGATATAGACAACTACTGGCAAGGTTTCACGCAAGCCGCGGTTGATATGAACATGAGCGACTGGGAAGGTTTGGGCACACATAACGCTGCTACCTACGGGGCAAAGGGGCAGCACATTGGTTTAAATAAAACGTCGCCTAAGTTACAAAGAGACCCAGCCACGGGTAGAGTTACGGGAGTTGCATTAAAGGATCTAAGCACGGATGCTGCTGCACACAAAGATTCAGTTGACTGGCTACGAAGAAACCAACAGCAATATCCGCAGTCTATGCAAAGTGACGAAACCCTGAAAACCCAAGCACATTGGCAGAAAATATTGGAAGACAGAATAATACAAGCTCAAGCGGGGGGAGGAGTTGCCTCTCAAGACGACATGGACCACCTTGCAAGCATTTACGAAAATACCGATGGGCAGACCCAGGTCATGCAAAGCCTAGCTAATGCCGCCCCAGGAGCCGTTACCGGCGATCCTGCTGTATCTGCCAGTGGGGCAACACCAGCAGCCCAGGCCATCTTAACTTCCATGAAGAGCCAACAGCGCCTAGAGTTGGGTGCTTATGATGCTGTGAGCGGTAGTCGTTCATTAGGGATAAAAGGTCAACAGCCAGGCGCCGCCACCACACCTGTAGGTTCAGTAACTCTTTCTCAGGGTGGTGCACCGGCAGTTGCAGATACTAGTGGTATCAAGCCGACGCCTGGTAGGTTTAGAAGATAATAATATATAAATTATGGCGCAATATAAAGTATTACAAGACATAGAGGCAGAGGACAAGCTGCTGGGGCCGTTGACCCTGAGGCAGTTTATTTACGCCATTATTGTGATTGTTATTGGTTTTGTAGCATTCCGCTTGGCTGTTGTTGGGTGGTATTTGGCTATACCGTTCTTGCCACCACTTATTTTCTTTGCCATGCTAGCAGCGCCATTTGGCCACGACCAATCATCAGAAGTGTGGATGCTGGCTAAAATAAAATTTTTTATTTTCCCCCGAAAGCGGATTTGGAATCAGGATGGAATTGAAGAAATGGTCAGGGTTACAGCACCAAAAGTTGAGAAAAAACAGCTGACAAAAGAATTTGGCAAAGAAGAAGCCAGGAGCCGGCTAAAGGCCCTGGCTAATACCATGGATACTCGTGGCTGGGCAATAAAAAATGTGTCAACTAATGTTTATGCTAACCCCTTGCAAAGCGAATCATCTGATAGGTTGTTGGATATCCAGGCTATCCCCCAAACAGATATAACCAGTGTCAAGCCAGGTGAAGACCTGCTGGACGCTGCCACGACACCACTGGCACAAACCATTAACGCTATGGTGGCCGAGAACCAACAAACACACAGAACCGCAGTATTACAAGAAATGCAAAATATTGCCGAGGAGCAAAAAGTAGCAACAGCGCAACCGCCTAGTCAACAAGCCGTGCCAATTGTTTATACTGCGACACCGTCTATGGGGCCATTAGCAGATGTCCAGACACCCGTTGCCCCAGTTGCACAGGCCCAAACTGCCCCTACCGCTACTTATACTCCGCCCACACAAACCCCCATGCCCGCATCCCCCGTACAAACACCCACCAATCAGCCAATGACACAAACACCTACGCCTGATATAATAAATCCTGTCAAACAAGACAATAAAACCGAGCTAAATGTCCGTTCATCGTCAGAAAATGTAGATGAGCACGACGGAGAGGTAACCATATCTCTACATTAGTCTTGGCGGTTCGTCTTTCTAAAAGCCATTGGTGGGCAAAAAATAAATGAATCCTTCTGATAATCAACAACCCGGCCAACCTCAAACTGGAATGCCTACGCCGGTTCCTGCCAGTGCGGTTATTGGCAAACAACCTGCCCCCGCACAACCACATCAAAGCGGGCAGAACGCCCCAAAACCAAAAGTTAACCCTACTAGTACTCAAAACATGTTACAAATCGCCGAAATAAGAGACGGAATTGTAATAATGAACGACGGCTCTTTCCGTTCAGTGGTGATGCTTCGCAGTATTAACTTTGACCTAATGAGTCCCCAAGAACGCGAGGGGGTAGAATCTGGATACCAGGGTTTTTTGAACTCTTTGTATTTCCCAATCCAAATATTCGTACGGTCTCAAAAGGTTGACATACGCCCTTATATTGAAAAACTAGACAAAATCCGTTCCGAACACGACAACATGTTATTAGCTCTAATGATGGAAGATTACATCAACTATATTAGTGACATATCGACACAAACCAACATTATGGATAAGAATTTTTACATAGTTATACCGTTTTTTGCACAGGTTGATGTCCAAAAAGCCTTGACCCAAAGTAAAAATTTCTTCGGTGGGCTAACTAGCATTTTCGGGAAAAAAGAGCACCAAGTTGTGACGGTTAACGAAAAAGAACTGGAAGACGCCAAGGTAGAACTTCGTAACCGGGTCCAGTCTGTTTTGGGCGGGTTGATGCAATGTAGTGTCCAGGGCGTTCCATTAGATACCCAGGAGTTAATTGAACTATACTACGACTTTTATAACCCCGACACCGCTACCAGACAACAGTTGAAAAGCTTTAATGACCTGACAGCAACAGTAGTAATGAAGGGCCAAGGACAGGCCCGACAACCAAACCTAGACAAGGATTTACAGTAATATGGGTTTATTTGGAGGCAAAAAAGCCACGACCGACCCTGTAGAGCTAGCAGAAGCCCAGCGCCGCCGAGAAGCAGCCGAGGTGCATGTTGCCTTTCAAAAAGGCGTTACAGCACTGCGCGATTTTATTGCTCCTAGCTCTATCGAGCTGAACAGTACGTTTTTTCAGATCGGCACTAGGTTTGCTCGCAACTTCTACGTTTTTGGTTACCCGCGCAGTCTATACACTGGCTGGTTGAGTAGCCTGATTAACATCGACGAGATCATCGACTTGTCCATGTTCATCTACCCGGTAGAAAGCCAAGTAGTGTTAGAGAACTTGCGTAAAAAAGTCGGGCAACTAGAAGCCGGGCTGCAGATAGATAGTGAAAAGGGCCGTGTACGTGACCCAGGCAAGCAAGCTACAATTGTGGATGCCGAGGAAATGCGGGACAAGCTACAGGTAGGCGAAGAACGATTCTTCCGTTTTGGATTCTATTTTACCCTGTACGCTAATAGCTTGGACGAACTAGACTTTGTGACTCATAAAGTAGAATCGTTGCTAGGCCAGCAGTTGGTCTACTCTAAGCCCGCAACATCACAGCAAGAGCAGGGACTAGCCAGTACAGTCCCGCAATTTACTGACCAATTACAAATACGGCGCAACATGAGCACCGGGGCGCTGTCTACTAGCTTCCCGTTTACTAGCGCGGACCTCAGCCAGGACGAGGGTGTTTTGTATGGAATCAACATGCATAACTCGGGTCTAGTTATTTTTGACCGATTCACTCTAGAGAATGGCAATGCAGTAGTTTTTGCAAAGTCTGGTGCCGGAAAATCATTCGCCGTAAAACTAGAAGCACTAAGAAGCATGATGTTTGGCGCCGAAGTCGTCATTATTGACCCCGAAAATGAATATCAGCGCATGGCAGAAGCCGTCGGTGGTGCGTATGTACGCCTCAGTCTGAACTCTGCCACAAGAATAAATCCTTTCGATTTGCCAAAAGTTGTCGACACAGAGGAAGCAGACAACGCTCTTCGCAGCAACCTCATTACACTGCACGGATTGTTGCGACTGATGATGGGTGGAGCCCAGGCGCAAATGGTAGCCTCGATGGGCGGTGGAGGCTCTATCGGCCCAGCGCTTTCCCCCGTTGAAGAATCTGACCTAGATTCTGCGTTAATCGAAACATATGCAAAAGCAGGCATCACCAACGACCCCTTGACCCATAACTCTGTTCCGCCAACCGTCGCTGACTTGTATGACACCCTACTTCATATGGGTGGCACCGGCCCACAGTTAGCCCAACGATTACGAAAATATACTACCGGGACGTTTGCAGGGATTTTCAGCCAGCAATCAAATATTGATATCAATAATCAAATGGTGGTATTCAATATTCGCGACCTAGAGGACGAGCTACGGCCAGTAGCTATGTACATCGTTCTAAACTACATATGGAACAGGACAAAATCTGATCAACGAAGGCGAATGTTAATAATCGACGAAGCCTGGCAGTTGATGAAATATGAAGACTCTGCCAATTTCTTATTTTCACTTGCAAAGCGCGCCCGAAAATATAACCTGGGCATCACCACAATTTCTCAGGATGTTGAAGACTTTATTGGCTCCAGGATGGGCCGAGCAATAGTAGCTAACGCCTCTATGCAGCTACTTTTGAAACAATCTCCGGCTGCAGTCGACGTGCTGGCTGATGTGTTCAAACTGACAAGCGAAGAAAAGAAAAGACTAACTCAATTTCCCGTTGGCCAAGGACTATTTTTTGCCGGGCAAAATCATGTCCACATTCAAATTATAGCCAGCCCAACAGAAACTGGCCTAATAACTACAAATCCGGCGCAGGTAGACCAAATCAACAGACAGGGAGTAATGGATAACCCCCAAGGAACAATTGATCTTAATAACCAGCTAATGCCTGGGTTATAATTAGTAATAAGTCATGCTGAATACAAAAAAGGCCAACCAATATGCCCGTCTACGATGACCAAAACAAGAAAACCAGCCTAGGAACTTTGCCTGGCAACGACGAGCTAGAGGCCATAACAGGTATGAGCCCCTCTGAACAAAGTGATGTGGAAACCCGTGCAAGAGCAGGTGCGGACCAAGATTTGGCAGAAAAGCGCGAAGCCGAAAGATTAAAGACTGCGACCGGGGGAGAATCGGAAGATAAAGGTGCGGGCGGCGGATTTTATAAAGGCAACCCCAGCCCGGCAAGCCCCGGCGCTAAGAGCCTAAAAACAAGATTGTCAGGAATGAAAAACATCGCTGGCGGCAAAAACAAACTAATGATTGGTTTTGGGATCGGTGCGTTATTGGCTTTAGCGATCTTGATACTGTTCATAGCTAGCCTGATGATTCCTCATTTGGCAGAAAACATAACGGGTTGGCAATTCTCTAGGTCAGCTCGGCAATTCCGAATAAGCCAAAGTCAGATAGATGGGCAAAAAATCGCCTTGGACACTGCTGACGATGGGCTTTTCAATAGCATGAAGCAAAAATACTCGAACCTTCGCGAGAACTATTGGGGCAAACTTGACCAGTATAGGCCACAAAAAGTATTCGAAAACCTGAAATCAGAAGGCATTTTGACATATGAGTATGATGAGGGTCGCCTATTAAGACGGCCAAGACTTACAGCGGTAGTAGTTAATGGCGAAAGAATACCATACAACAAGCCGACTATTAGAGGATTCTTTACCCGTGACAATTACAGGGAGAGGGTAAAATTTACTGCTGCGATGGACGGGGAGCTAGAGGTTGCCATGAGACGCAACAATACCTTGGTCCGAAGCTCTGTAATGAAAACGGTTTACGAAGATCTGGGGCTGAAACAGCTAGGCCTGTCGAAAAGGCTGAGAGAATATCGGGGGCTTAAAGCCGAACAAATAGATCTGGCGCTACAGAGGGAAAACATAGAAAGAACCTGGAAAGATACCACTCGCAGTAGTATAAAAGATATAGCTGAAGCACAAGGCAGGCTAGAAAGTGAACTCCATGCTTGTCTGGATGATCCCAAGTGCGCTAAAGAATGGAGAGAGGGCGACGGCACGGTCCCGAAAGCAATAACCGAGAACCTAGAAAATGACCTAAAGCCGACAACGAGCGCCAGGGCGCTTTCTACAGCATCTTTAATCTACGCTATTGCCGTACCTTTATGCATTGTTTACGAAGGTTCTATCCACAAAGCTAAGCCCGCTATAGATTCTGAAAATGCTCAACTACAAAAAAGTTACCAGTCGTTGGTTGGCCCAGCTGAACAGCTAGAAAAAGGCGAACTTACAACCCAGGCCACCGCTGCCGTAAGCAGAAGGTGGCGCCATAATGTAGCCAGATCAGTCCCCCTAAGGAGAGCTGCTGGACAAACAGTCAATACTGAGGACGAGGTCAAAAGCCCCCATTCAGGTGGTAGTGGCGAGTTCACGGCATTGACCCTACTGCTAGGAGACAACCCTTTGGGTCGCACAGCCAGCGCATATGCTGATTTTATCTGCCCAAAGATCACCGACCTAAGGGTCGCAGCGGCAGTTACGATTGCGGAGCTAACGGCAGGGTTTTTCTCTGGGGGTTCGTCCACAGTAAGTGAGCAAGGGTTGAAAGTATTTGTCGTTAATCGGATAGGAGAAATTACAGCCAAGATGAGTGTCAAAGGAGCCTTAAAAAGAGGGGGGATAATAGCCTTGCAGGCAGGTGCGATTGCTGGCGCTACACTTCTGGCGAAAAGCCTGGTGGAAATGGGCGTTCACGCACAAAGCAACGGAGGCTCCCGCGGAGAAGAACTTGCCGTGCAAGCAGACATGGGTGGCAACCTGCAAAACGGGCAAGAACAACAACAAGTCTTTTACGGCCGCCCGATGACCAGCAACGAAGTTGTCGATGATGTCAGACTAACCGTCAATGATTTGCAGAGCCAAGAAGCAAAGAAAACCGCTTTTGAAAGATATCTGTCGCCTCAAAATCCTCGGTCTTTACTAACGACCACGTCCACAACTTTCTCTGCCTTCTTGGGCGATGATAACGGAATACCGGGTTTTGTACAGAGACTTGCGACCATGGCTTCTAGTTCTTTGTCCAACCCATTCTTCGCATTTGCTAGCACCAATAACTCTGCGCAGGCACTAACAGGCGCTCAACAAAATTATGGAATCGTCCAGATAGGCTACAGCATGGCGGAAAATGATCTTATAAAAAATAACACCTCATACAGTCCGCTCGAAAACAGCAAAATATTAGAAGAAAGCGGGAAAAAAGACGATATTGAGGAAGAGTATAAAACTTGCTTTGAAGACTCCTTTGGGACTCTAATCTCAGAGGAACGCATAGTTCGCAACGAGAAAGGCGATGTTATTAGCGACAAGGGTAAATGCTCACCCAAAAACCTAGGCACGAGGAACCCTAAATATGGTGATTTAGTTTTCCGGTATAGAGTTTCTAAAATGTACGATAACAGCCTTGATCATCTGAAAGAGATTCAAGATCCTGATACTGGAGATGGCAGTGGTGGCAGTGGTGCGCTAGCGTCCCAATTACCAACTGGTCCAGTTGACGAGAGCCAAATAGCCCCAGTAAAAGGCTTGACAACAGGCTGCCATACATCAATTGCCGAGAAAGCGAATGACATGATGGAAGCCGCCAGGAGAGATGGGGTAATCCTAACTGGTTCATGCTGGCGTGATTCTGCGAAGCAGATATTATTGCGCAAGCAAAACTGCCCAGACTGGCAAAACTCTAAATCTAGTGATTGCTCGCCCCCTACTGCAAAACCGGGCACATCAAACCACGAAAAGGGATTGGCAATCGATTTTGGAAATTGTGGACGTGGCTCGACATGTTTCAACTGGCTGTCAAAAAATGCCGCAACTTATGGATTCAAAAATTTGCCAAGCGAGTCGTGGCACTGGTCGGTAAATGGTCAATAATATGAAAAAGATATTTTCGCTTATTTCCGTAATTTTAGTACTAACCAGTTCTACTACCCCCGTTTATGCATTTAGAATAAGGCAAAGTGACTTGCACGACATTATTGTCGGCAGGCCACACCTAGACGATACGGCCGAGGAAAGTGAATCTGGCTGCACAAACAATGATAGCTCTGGTAGCGGTGGTGGCGATGCATCTTCGGCTGCAAGATCTCAGGCGGATGCTCCAACCAGCTCTGAAACAGGCAAGGCCTATAACGGTGCCGAGATATTCAGCCAAGCCCAGAAAGACCAGATTAATGCCAATAAAGGCGTTTATGAAGAAGCGGCCACTGCCGCAGGCATACCGTGGCAAATGGTGGCGGTTATACACAACAACGAACATGGCCTAGCGGTTGATAACCCGTCCAACGGCCAGGGAATTTATCAGGACTATGAAAGGCTGGGAAACGGCGGTCGTGACTATCCACCCGGCCCAGTATCCCAAGAAGAATTCAAGCGTCAAAGTATTTGGGCGGCAAGATTTTTAAAGGGCAAAACTAGTCTGCCTCTAACGGGTGATGGTAGCGAGAAAGGCGTGAAAGACTCTTTCTTCGGCTATAACGGAAGAGCCTCGGCCTATAAGGCTCAGGCTTTTAACCTTGGTTTCAATGCTGAGACAGAAGGCTACGAAGGCTCGCCGTATGTCATGAACAAAGCTGACGAAAAACGAGACCCAGCCGTACAAGGGACAAATGGAACCTGGGGACAAATCAAACGAGACGGCGAGGGCATTGAATACCCGGCTAACGATTTTTACGGAGCCTTTGTACAGTACGGGGCACTAGCCGGTCTTGCCGGCTGTTCGACTAGCACTGAGCTGGGTGCAAAAATAGCCGAAATAGCAGAAAGAGAATTTGCCGCCAATGGGGGGAAAGATCTAGAAGCATCAAACGGTGAGTTTAAGTACACCGACGGCAATAAGGAACAATGGTGTGCAGATTTTGTTAGCTGGGTATTAAAAGAAGCCGAAAGCCCATTCGATAGTGGCGTTAGTGGTGGCTGGCGCATACCTGCCGTTACTAGCGTAAAAGCCTGGTTCGAAGCACATGGCTCTTACCACGCGGCTGGATCTGGCTACACGCCAAAAGTGGGAGACATTGTAATATATAAGAATGGCATGAGTCACGTTAATATAGTAGTAGCCGTTAATGGCACAACCATGACTACTATTGGCGGAAATGAAACTAATGGTATCCGGAAGACAGACAAAAGCATAACTAGTTCATCGATAACCGGCTTCGGAACAAAAAGTAACTAAGAAGGCAAATAATGTACGATGATGACCAATACAAGAATCTAAAACGAATTGCAGGTGTTTTTGCTGCTGTTGTTATTATATTTCTGGCTTTTACACTCCTGAGAAATGTTTTTACTTTTTACGTCAGCGGTACAGACCCTAAGAATAACAGTGACATCCCCAGCACCACAAAACGCTTCACCCTAACTTTCAACAAGCCGCTTGACCCTAAACAAGATTTTAGAAAAACCGTCAAAGACGACCCTGAAAATACCTGGACAAAATTTAGTATAGATGGCCGTAAACTAACGGTAGATATGACCTCGCTGCAAATTGGAAAAAGTTATTCGCTTACCTTCCCAGAGATATACGCAGCCAATGGCAAAGTTATTAAAGATTTTAATTATAACTTCAAGGCTGTTTATGTCCGTTTCGACCGAATGAGCAAAGAGGAACAACAGCAGGCAATGGAGGAGGTCGACCAAAATAACTTTGAGGATCCTGTCCTCGATGTAACCCCTTATTCGACGCTAGATTACACAATAACTCCAGAGGTTGCCCAAAATGATGCAGGTGATGATTTTGTTACTATAAAAGTAGAAGTCAACCTAAGCAATTCAGACCGGGGAAGCGAGAAAACTGCTATAAAAACCAGGCGAGCCGCAGCGCTTGCCTATCTGAAGAGTAAAGGCATAGATATCAAGAAATATCCGATTGTATATAACGAGCATTCAAGTATTATTGCGCCAGCAAACTAGTGCTCCTTGGCTAAAGCGAGATTGTGTTTACCCCACTAGCAAAGTTTTTGGCAATTATATCGGCGTCAGTTGTGGTGATAAAGCTCTGGTAATCTTTGACGAAAGCGGTCAGGGCTTTGCGCCTTTTGCCGTCCAATTCGCTATAAACATCATCCAGCAAAAGTAGAGGCTTTTTCCCGGTTTTCTTTTCTAGTAAGT
Source organism: uncultured Candidatus Saccharibacteria bacterium (assembly GCA_964491925.1). Classification (GTDB taxonomy): domain Bacteria; phylum Patescibacteriota; class Saccharimonadia; order Saccharimonadales; family JAGQNJ01; genus CAYRSA01. The sequence goes on along the minus strand of CAZBGZ010000001.1, from coordinate 203,611 downwards.
CTGTTTCCTGGATTTTCAGTGCCAGGAGAGTCGTCCTGGTTTCGCCCCGAGAGGCAAAATTAGCAATCGGGTGTCCATCGATTTCTATGCCAATGTCATCTCTGTGGGGACCGGCACCGGTGTATCCCCTGAGTATATCTAGGGGCAAGTCTTTTTCCAATTTCTTTAACATTTTGCTAGCGTATGCCCCGGGTTCTAAATTTGCTTTATATACAAGACTAATTGCCTGTTTTTTTGCCGCAATACTAGCGTAACTTTCGCTTACGCCTTTGTTTATAGTATTAATTATTTGTTTGCGCTTCTCGACAATTTTACCGCCCAGGCTACTCAGTCTTATGTCCCAAGCAAAAATAGTTTTGTTAATTTTATCCCCTCCATTTTTTAATAAACGGTTTCGTTGGGCTAAAGTCCTGTGATAATCTCGCTTGTCTTTTTGGAACTGGTCATCGATCTCACCAATAATGTTGTCCAGAAACGTTCTACGTTGTTCTGGCGAGGTGGTTAGTTGCTGTAGGTAGTTGGGCTCGAAAAGTACAAGGGGAAGGGCTGATGTTTTGCCCATTCTGGCTGTCTGTTTATCGTTTATTAAAATCATTTTTTTCGTAGTTTCGGCTTGTCTTTCAAATTTTATAGTCCTAGTCTCGCTTTTATCAGTCAGCGCGTCGATTCTAGCCCATTCTTTGCTGCCCATTATATTTTCTGTATCTGTGCCTCTAAATCCAACTCCTCTGCAGACGTAAACCAGGCCCTCAAGAGCATTGGTTTTGCCGCTAGCGTTTGGGCCAATTAGTATGTTGACCGAGTCACTGAATTCAAAAGATACATCGGTATATGAACGAAAATTTTGTAACCGCAGACTCGTTATCATAGCCCTATTATAGAACGCCGCTCTTTTAGGCTTTAATTAGCTTTTCAAGGGCATTATTATATGAATATAGCTTGGATCGTTGGGATCGCTAAGAAGCAGGGGCTGGAGTTTTTCGTTAAAACTTATCGTAATATCCTCCCCATCAAATGCTTGCAAACCATCCAGTAAAAAGCGCGCGTTTAAGGTTATTTCCCCATCACTAGATATTGTCGCTTTTGCGCTAGCTTTGTTTTCACCAACCTGAGAGGCTACGGATCGAATTTCTAGCGAACCTTCTTTTCTTGTGCTCAAGACTATACTTCCTGCACTTTCCCTAGCAAAAAGACTAGACACCTTGGCTATATTAATGACCTCGTTACGATTTAGCGTGGCTGTTGTTTTAAAATCAGTTGGAATTAACTGGCCATAATCTGGATATTTGCCGTCTATAAGCCTAGCTATCAGTTCTGTGTCACCCACAACAAACCTAGCTTGTTGGTTATCATGACTCACAACAACCTCTTTAGTGCCAGAGTCATCACCTAGTATCCTTTGCAGGTCATTGATGGCACTTACAGGAAGCAAAAGTTGTACATTATTTTTTAAAACTGTTAGTTTTTTTTCTGCCAACCTATAGCTATCTGTTGCTGCGATTACGAGTTGTTTTTTATCGCTAGAAAAGTAAACACCTGTTAGCACAGGCCTAGCCTCATCAGAAGAGGCTGCGAAGGCAACCTGATGCAACCCCTTTTTAAGATCTGTTGTTGGAAGTGTCCAGGATTCGCCATCTTTTATTGTGGGCATTACAGGGAATTCTTCTGCCGACATACCATTAATCGTAGAGTTGTGGTTATCGGTAGTAACGTGCAGTTTGTTGTCTTCTTGTTTTAAAGATATTGTTCCGCTAGGAAGATTTGCTATAAAGTCTTGGAATAATCTTGCAGGAACGGTTAGAGAACCTTGACTGATAATTTTTGCACCGATGTATTTATTGATCGCTATGTCTAGGTTTGTAGCTGATATTTTTAATCTATTGTCCTCTATTTGCATCAAGACATTACTGAGTATTGGTAGAGTACTCCTTCCTGATGCAACGCGTGCAATGGTTGATAAAGCTTTGTTTAGGTTTTCTTGAGTGACTGATATTTCCATAATAATAGTTATTCCTTTTAACTTAGATTAGTTTTAGTTATTAGTACTGTGGAAGATGTGTAAAACACGGAATTAACAGTTTGAATGATCGAATTAACCCTGCGTATAAACACACGTATAAGCCATTGGTTTGTTGGTGTATAACAAAAAGCTGTAAATTTTTTACCCACTATTAATGACGTATTAACCATACCTGTACCCATTGTTTTTACTGTGTTTGTACTAGTATTGTCCACAAGCAGACTATGCATATAAACGCTCCTTTATGTCACTAATTGCAGACTTTATTGAAGTATCAATCGTTGATTCCTTTTCAATTTTCTCAACCGAATGGATTGCTGTAGTGTGGTCTTTACGGCCTAGCTCTTTTGCAATTTTAGGGAAGCTAAGGTGTAGCTCGCTACGAAGTAAATACATTGCTACTTGCCTAGGAATAACAATGTCCTTGTCTCTTTTAGGGCCTGTTATCTCTTCGACAGAAACCTGAAAATGTCTTGCCGTGCGCTCCACTACCTGTTTTGGCGAAACATGCTTTGGCCTTGCCCGATGAGCGCCAAGGACACTTTTTGCTAAAGCTAAATCAGGACTAATACCACGCATCTCACTAAAAGCTACAAGTTGGTTAAGGGCACCTTCTAACTCGCGGATATTCGTCCTAATATTATTGGCCAAAAACTCTACGACTGGCGCAGAAAGAGTCACCCCCTGATCGGCGGCTTTTGTCTGCACAATTGCGCAGCGAGTTTCGAAATCGGGTATTTGCATATCTATACTCATTCCCCAGGCGAAACGGGACCGAAGTCTATCTTCCAGTGTAGGTATGTCTTTCGGAGGCTTATCGCTACTCATTATTATTTGCTTGTTAGCTTGGTGTAGAGCGTTAAAAGTATGAAAGAACTCTTCCTGGGTTTTTTCCTTGCCCGCGATGAATTGGATGTCGTCAATAATTAACACATCGGCAGATCGGTAATGACCGGCAAAATCTGTATTTTTCTTGTATCTAATTGCATCCAAAAACTCTTGAACAAATTGTTCGGTAGAAATATAAACTACTCGCGCAGAAGGATTACGAATAGCTATCTCGTTGCCAACAGCCTGCATTAAATGAGTTTTGCCAATGCCAACACCGCCATAAACAAACAAAGGATTGTACTTTTTCCCCGGGTTTGCAGCGATAGCTTGGCAGGCAGCATATGCCAAATCGTTTCCTGATCCAACAATGAATGAGTCAAAAGTATATTTTTCGTTAAGTCCCTGGCGATAACTATGGGCGAGACTGTTTTGTGTTCGAACGGTTTTATTGGGCGAAGATGTCATCATGACTGCCTCGTCATCTACTTTTTTATGCACCTGAGAAGAAGTGTGTATTTTGTATTCTATAACCTTTGGGGTTACTCCATTTTTCTGGAGCACTTCGCTGACCAGTGAATTAAACTTACGCTCTAGCTGCTGTTTTATGAATACATTTGGCACACCGATAACGAGTGTCGTATTGTCATAACGCAGGAGAGAGGTGTTTTTAAACCACGTCACATAGCTGGCACGGGACACAGATACCTCAATTTCCCCTAAAACAGCTTGCCACAGGTGGTCTTGCACTCTTTACTCCCTCGTTCGCACTATTTTTATCGATTCGTACTAGAACTATAACAAGACGGCCTGGGTTTTTCCACAAGTGCATACAAAACTACACCAATGTAATTACAAAATATGGCGTACAGATTAAAACTTATGCACAAAAATAGCTAACAGATTAAGATTTGTGGATAATACTTTCCAAAAAGTGGACAAGTTGCTATAATTAGGGGGTAAACATTGTTAAATTAACGCTAGACTCACTAATTAATTCAATAAATATCAACAAGACAAAACCCTTGTTTTTTTATTAAGTTTTATCTGTGATAAAGTAGAGAGTAATTCTTATGCCAAAGAGAACATTCCAGCCAAAGAAACGATACCGATCCCGAGTTCACGGTTTTTTTGCACGCATGTCCACAAAAGGTGGCCAAGCCGTTATCAAAAGACGACGACTAAAGAACCGCGCCCGAGTAACGCACTAGAACCAGTAGCCGCAATCCTCAACTAAAGGAATACAAAAAAGCTATATGATAACCAGAGCCCACCGATTCCACGGCTATGGCAGCCTAAATCACACCTATTCGCACGGACGTTCGGTTAGGGGACAGTCTTTGACGCTTAAATATTGCAAAAATCCAAAACGCACAGATTACCGACTGGCTGTGGTTGTCAGTAAAAAAGTTCATAAATCAGCGGTTACTCGAAATCGGATCCGCAGGCGTATTTATGAAATTATTAGAAAAAAAACTGATCTAAAAAGCGCCTACGACATGATTATTTCTGTTTATGACGAAGGCGCCGCTACCTGCAATACCGACAAGCTAGAGTCCCAGGCAATAGCGCTAATTGATAAGGCCGGCATCAGCTAAGCCTGCGCTGTCGTGCTATTATAAGATAGATGCCAGCCTTAATTAATTAACAGGCTATGCGGCAATAGTGCTCGCTAGATAGGCTAGGCAAAAGGGGAGAAACAAATGTTTAATACGCTTATTGTGCAGCCAGTTTTCAATCTGTTGGTGCTTATTTATGCCCTATTGCCAGGCCATAATTTTGGTCTGACTATAATTATTTTCACCATTATCGTACGCCTGTTGATGTGGCCGCTAGTGAAAAAGCAACTTCACCATGCCAAGGCAATGCGCGAACTTCAGCCAGAACTGAAGCGTATAAAAAAAGAGACCAAGGGTGACCGCCAAAAAGAACAACTGATGATAATGGCGCTGTACAAAGAGAAAGAGATAAACCCATTTTCTTCCATCGGTTTGCTGCTGGTGCAATTGCCAATACTCATCGCATTGTATAGTTGTATCAGAAAGATAATTGTTGACCCTCAGACTTTAATCGATTTTTCCTACCCATTTATTCAACATTTACCTAGTATCCAAAGCCTGTCACAAAATATTAGTCAATTTGATTCTAGCTTTTTGCATCTAGTTGACTTGACCAAACCAGCGCTAAGTCAATCGGGGATTTATTGGCCGGCCATGCTCTTGGTGATTGGTAGCGCAGTTACACAGTACTACCAGAGCAAGCAGTTGATGCCAAATGACAAAGATGCCCGAAGCCTAAAAGAGATAATGAAACAGGCCAGTGCAGGCAAACAGGCTGACCAGAGTGAGGTCAACTCGGCAGTTGGCCGAACCACTAGGTATTTCATACCGGCAATGATATTTATTTTTACCGTTAACTTGCCGTCAGCCTTGTCGCTTTACTGGCTGACCAGTGGGTTAATAGCTATCATGCAACAAAAACGGGTACTAGGCACAGAGGAGAAAACACTAGAGGATTCTATAGAGAAACCAAGCGCGAAAACACGTGCAAAGGTGGCAGTCGAGGCAGAAATTGTTGAAAAATCACCAAAAAAGGTACCAGGAAAGAAGAAGTCCAAGAAGACTAAAAAAGGAAGGAAGTAGCGCCATGAACGATTCACGAGAAGAAGCAATCCAGTATGCCAAAAAATTTCTCGAGGATATTCTTTCTTTTTTTGGGCTGAATACGGATATCTACGCCACTGCAAACGAGGACGACATAATTGAATTACACGTGCCGTCTACACATCTAAACGGCTTTTTGATAGGTCAGCGAGGGGAGACCATTCGAGCCCTGCAATTTATGGCCAGTAATGCACTACGAAATAATAATTTTCAATACTCCAGGGTTCATGTAGACGTAGCGGATTATAAAAAACAGCGCGCCGAACGCGTCGCCGAACAAGTCGAAGAGTGGGTAGCGTCAGTTAAATCTAGCGGGGAGCCAATGACACTCCGGCCAATGAATTCAGCGGACCGCCGAGTGGTTCACAAGGTGGCCACTGACGCAGGATTGACCACGGAGTCGGTTGGTGAGGGTAGGGATCGACACGTAGTTATTAATGCAAGCACCGACAAAGCCGAGGCCGAGGCGAACGAAGAAGAATAGACTAATCTCCGAGAGCTTGTCTGAAAATTCCCAAAGTCTGAGATGCCATTCTGGACCAAGAATACTGTTTTACTACATGCGATCCTTTGGCAATTAGCTTGTTCCTGAGTTTTGGGTTAGTTAGGACTATGTCTATTTTCTCTGCCATATCTTCGGTGCTGTTTGGGTCAAAGTACAAAGCACCGTCTTTATTAACTTCTGGTAAGCAGGTAGCATTGCTAGATACTACCGGGGCATTGTGATGCATAGCTTCGAGTGGTGGTAGCCCAAAGCCTTCACTAAGACTCGGGAAAACATACGCAGTGACATTTTCATACAACCACCTCAGCTTACCTTCGGACACGAAGCCAGTAAATAGTGTGTTTTTGTACCCCAGAGACTCAACTTTCTTCTGCAGGTTATGATACAAAATATCTTTTTTCCCAACGAAAACCAGACGGAGTTCGGGGTGTTTTTGTCGCAATATTCCAAACGCATCAACCAAAGCATCTAGGTTTTTGTGTGGTTGTGGCCGGCCAACATACATAATAAATTGTTTATTTATTAATTCTTCTACGGGTTCGGCTTTGTCTGAAATTTTATCAGCCGATTCATAGGTCACAGTAATCTTGCGCGAATTGACATGTGCAAAACGAGCAAAATCGTCCTTTACGAATTCAGTGGGAGTGATAATATGAACAGATTTTTTGCCAACAATTTTGTTAACTAGTATGTAAACCCAGCGCTTAAAGGTAAAAATAAGCCAGTTTTTGCTAGGGTTACGAAACCGTACGGTGGTGAGGTCTTGTATAGTTGTTACAACCTTACCTCTGTAGAGTATGGGCTGCTGAACTGCAGGGAAAAACACCAAGTCTGGTTTCAGAGAATAAATTTGTTTTAATAATCCCAACTGTTCGCCGAAGGTAAATTCTTTGAACCTGGTTGTTTTAACAGAAAACTTTGGCGCAATTTTTTCCAAGAATTCTACTCGATGTTTTTTGGCAAGTAGAGTGATTTTGTAATTTGGTTTCAGGCCGTGCAGATTTTCAATTAGTTTGTCCAGGTACCTCCCGGTGCTGGTCCCTGATTCGCGGGCGTCAATTAAAATGTGTTTTTTCATATCAATTTTCTACCTTTTTTGGTTTAGGGCTGATTTTATGCGTCAATATACTATCAATGTATTCTATCGAAACTTTTCGATGTTTTTGGATTTGTTTTCTTTCTTTCAAGCAGTGCGGTATTAGCGCTACTGCAGAAAAATATCCTTTTAGGTGTGCCCAATATTGGCCATGTATAACTGCACCTGCAGCAAGTCTTAGGCTGTGCAGTATTGCTAGAGGAAAATACTTCCAAAAAAGTACACCGGGCATATTTTTAAGGAATAATAAATGAAAGTTTTTTGTTGTGTGAAAACGCGTAAAAGTTCCTAATTTTGAGCTAGTTGCACCGCCTTTGTGGTAGGCAACTGCTGTCGGCTGGTATCGTACCTTCCAGCCAGATAGTTGGGCACGAAAACTAATATCTACGTCTTCAAGGTACGCAAAAAACTTTTCGTCAAAAAGGCCAGTTTGTTTCAGCATTTTTGTCCGGTATAAACTAGCGCCACCAGTCGCCGCAAAAACATCCTCGGCACTGTCGAATTGTCCAGTATCTGTTTCGCCTCGCCCTCTAGGGTGGGGCATGCCATTTATTCTCATCATCTCGCCTGTGCTGTCTACCGTTTTTTTATCAGAACGCATAAACATGCCAGTTACGATGCCGATTTTTTTGTTTGCTTCGATAGTGACAACAAGATTTTTTAACCAATCCTTATCAGCAATTGCGTCATTGTTAAATAGAGCTATATATTCGAAGCTATTATTAATAGCGTATTTTATGCCCCTGTTAACACCGCCAGAAAAACCAGCATTGTCGTCAAACTCTAGAAGCGTAACGTTTGGGAATTTTTTTTTGATAATATCGACAGATTTATCATGCGATCCATTATCAATGACAACTATCTCTGCTTTTAACGATTGTTTCTCCAGCGACTCTAAACATTCGGCTATAAAATCTTCGCCGTTCCAGTTAGGTATAACTATAGCGACTTTAGGCACTATTTTTCCCTCGATTCAAACCACTTAACTGTCAGCCTTAGCCCATCATTAAACTTTACTATTGGTTCATACCCGATTAATTTCTTGGCTTTTGAAATGTCAGCATGAGTGTGTTTCACATCACCGATTCTCTCTGGTCGTTTTTCTAATACCAATTTCTTTCCGGTATATTTTTCAATTAAATGGTACAAGTCATTAACAATTATTCTCTCGCCGTGGGCTATATTCATTGCTTCTCCAAATAACTTGTTCTCTGATTCCATAGCTAGCATATTGGCTAGAATAACGTTATCTACATAGCAAAAATCTCGTGATTGGTCGCCGGCACCTTCAATAAAGGGTTTTTTCTTGCCGGGGAAATACAACGCTTCTAACCAGGCGGAAATAACAGTAGAGTAGGGCGAGTCTCCGTACTGACCTGGCCCATAAACGTTAAAATACCGCAGACAAACAGTGTCCAGCCCATACAGACTAGAGAAAACTTTGCAAAACGGTTCTCCAGCGTATTTCTGTACTGCATATGGGGATTTTGGGTCTGGTTCGTTTTCCGACTCTTTTGTCGGCAAAACTTTTGCTCCCCCGTAAATAGAGGAAGATGATGAATAGATAAACCGTTTCACTTTATGGTCTTTGGCCGCCTCTAATAATGAGACAGTTCCTATTATATTTACTTCGCTAGTGAGTTTTGGATTTTCTACAGAGAACGACACTCGCGGGAGCGCAGCAAAATGAAAAACGTATTCTGGTTTGTGCAAAGAAAATATTTTTTCTAAAAGTTTAGAATCAAGGATTGATCCTTCATAGAATTCAATAGACGCATCAACCTCGCTCTTTCTACCAGTAGAAAAATCGTCAATCCCAACAATTACAGTGCTAGGGTATTTTTGTTTAAACTGTTTTACAAAATTACTTCCAATAAAGCCCGCACAGCCAGTAACCAGAATCGTTTTAGGTATTCTCATGATAATTTAGTCCTATAATGTGTAAATTGTTTTTTGTACGTCTATAACTCAATGATCAAGACATAAATATATTCTATACTGTATCTAAGATATTATGTTGAAATTTGTAACAAGACTAGCTCCAAAGAAGAATATTTCTTTTGTTTATGCTAAAAGGTTTCAGTTCGCAGGGTCTACAGTCATGAGGGGGCAACAGCTATACGAGTTGGCAAAATCTACATTCCCAAAGTACAAAATCGCATATGCGCCCAGTGACGCGCAGTTTAAAAATTCTACACTTTTTTTAAGCAAGGGAGTTATCAACACTCTCGGCCCAAGACAGTTTGATCAACTAAAAAAAGACGGCAATAAACTAATATTTGATATTGTGGACGGCGTATTGCCGGATTATACGAGAGATTTTGTCGACACTATAGTTGCGGCCTCACAGTCTGCTTATTTAGAGTATATGAGGGACTATCCTGATATTAGAATTGTGAAGGTTGATCATCACGTTGATCCTAGAGTCCGAAGATTAAAGACTCAAAAAGCAAAAAATATTAAAATTGGATATTTCGGCGAACCGACAAACACTATAGTATCTCCAAAGATAGGTAAATATGTGGATTTTGTTCATATTGACACATCAAAACAAGAAGTTGATTGGCTAAAAAAAATGCCACTATATAATATGCATTACGCTGTCCGAGCAAAGACGCCAGCGGGTCGGCACAAACCGTTTTTAAAGGGCTTTACTGCCGCATATTGTGATAGCAATATAATAATACAAAGGTCAAATGCCGAAGCGGTTTATTGGCTAGGAGACGATTACCCATATTTATTTGATGGTCCGATCGACGAATCAAACATAATAGAGTATATTCTCTATACTATAAAAAGTTATAATTCCGCAGATTGGCATAGGGGTCTGGAAGCGATGGCTAGGCTAAAAAATAGTGTTTCTGATATGACAATTTCTAAGCAGCTAAGCGAGCTTTTCTCTCAATAAAGTATATAGCTTGTCAAGTGTACTGCTGTCCGTCTTGTGGGGGCGTAGTACGAATCCAGGCATATTACGCATGTTGTAGGGCTTATCAACGATGTGATGCCACTGGGCATTATTTTTGTAAAACGAATATCCAAAACTAATTTGGTCTCGTTTGCTACGATTAATAATTTCGGTCCACCATGTTTCGAGAACTGGCTCTAACTTTTTTGATTTTTGGTTGAACATCAATATGCCATTTTCCGCCAATATTTTTCCATCGAATCCGTCTTTTGTGTAGTCATCGACTTGTTTTGTAAGCACTTCAGAACTTTCTTTATTTAGGTCTACGCAGGCTTCGGCCTCTTCCTGGATAGAAGACCGTATTTGGTGTGGGGTACTTCCTACGGCTAGCCCAGATTTTTGAAACCTATCTATTAGCGGGTAAAAATCGGCAGTAATCAAGAAACTAGTATCGACCCAGATTACAATGTCATATTGTTTCAATAGGACATGAGGATGGGTTTTGACGTACCGAATCGACCTAGGGCTATCAAGGTCCGGGTAGGGCAAGGGACGAATATCATATACGCCAAAGCCGTCGACGGTGTCGTCGTCAGTGTAGGCGATATAGTCAATCCGATCATCAATAAATGTAGGTATTTTTAAAACATCGTAACCTTTTGAATAGGCCGTAACTACGGCAATATTTCGTTTTGTCTTGCTGGACCTGTATTTTTTAATGTCGCTTACATATTTATCAATTTTTAATATTCTATCTAGCACACTATAATTGAAGCTAATCGATAGTTTTGCCCAGTCGTCGGTCCACTCGGTGTTGCCGAATTGCTGCTGCAGTATTCTCCATCGTTTGGAGGCTTCTTCCCAATCTTGTTTGTCAGTAGGGATATCAGCCCATTCGACTCGGATTCTTATGTCTGATGATTTTCTTAGCGCTATTGTGGCTATCTCGTTGGCCTGCTCAATATTTTTTAGTTTTCTCTGTATTTTTATTTGGTCAAGCCAATATCGAGCATCATAATCCCCACTTAAGTTACAGGCTCTATTAATTCTATCTTCAGCCTGTTTCCACTCGCCCTGGCTCATCGATATCTCGGCATTTAAAAAAAATATGCCACTATCTTCAGGGAATGCCTTGATTAGTTTATCGGCCAGGGCTTGGGCTTGATCATAATGTTTGCTGTTTATGTAGGCGGTCAATAGCCGTTTATTTGGCGTCAGCATAGGCTTATCGGGAAGATCTTTTTCAATATTTTTATTCCATAGCTCTATAGCTTTCGCCCATCTTTGCTGGCCCATGGCAATGTCGGCTAATTCGATTTCTAAATCAGCGTTTTCGGGATATTGTTTTAGGGCCATATTGATAACTTTGCTCGCCTTACTAAATTTACCAGCATTTCTATATACGGTGCTCAGCCTCACCCAAACTGAAACGGGAGTAAAAGTAGAGAATTCTTCCACAATCAAATTAAATCGATTTATAGATTCTTCCCAATCTTTTTTAGAGGCTGCAGATTCTGCCCATATGATTTTTCTTGCCAACCTGCCTGCCATTATATCGTTCCAGAATTTCTCAGGAATTTCTTTAGTTTTTTTGTCGTCGCTTTTTGGTTGGCGTATGGTGAACAAATTTGAAATTTTACGGTTCGTTTTGTCTTTAAAATCTTTGTGAAGGCGACTCATTATTTTGCTCTTTAATTACCGAGATTAATCATAACAGAATAAACCAATCAGTATCAGTTTTGTCTCAAAGATATTTCTATATATGCACTTCGTGCACTATAATAGCTATACTTATATGATAAACATAAAACGTGTTTTTTCGAAGAAAAATCGGGTACTACTCGCGGAATTAGTTAGAACCGATTTTAAGTTGCGATATCAAGGGTCTGCATTAGGCTATGCGTGGTCTCTTTTGCGTCCGTTATTCCTTTTTTGCATCCTTTATATCGTGTTTGTAAAATTTTTGAAGTTCGGTGGTGACATTCCTCACTACCCAGTTTATCTTCTTCTTGGCATTGTTATGTGGAACTTTTTTGATGAGATTACCAGCCAAAGCCTTGCATCAATTGTTGGTAGGGGCGATTTAATACGCAAAATAAATATCCCTAGGTGGATAATAGTTATATCTAGCAGTTTGTCGTCACTTATTAACTTAGGGTTGAATCTGATTGTTGTTGGGGTATTTATGGTTATTAATATGGTCCCATTGCAGGCGACAGCAGTACTGCTGCCACTGAGCCTGTTAGAGCTATATATATTTGCATTAGGTCTTTCGCTCTTTCTATCTGCGGCTTTTGTGAAGTACCGTGACATTAGCTATATATGGGAAGTGCTAATGCGCGCGGGGTTTTATCTAACGCCAATAATCTACACCATGGCCCGGATTCATAATGTAACTATGCAAAAACTGATAATGCTCAACCCAGTAGCACAGAGCATACAAAACGCTAGGTATAGTTTAGTGACTCACAAATCCGTGACTACCTACAGCGTTTTTGATGGAGGCCCATATATGTATATACCGATATTGATAGTCGTAATTACGCTGATATTCGGGGTTTTATATTTCAAAAGAGAATCAAAATATTTTGCGGAGAACATCTAGATGGATAAAGATGTTTTAGTAAAAGTAGATGGGCTGAGCAAGACATTCCAATTGCCTGAAGAAAAACGTACTTCGGTAAAGAGCGTTTTCGTAGATATGTTCCGCAAACAAAAGTACGAAAAACAAACTGTTTTGCAAGACATATCATTCGAGGTTAGGAAAGGTGAATTTTTTGGAATCGTTGGGCGCAATGGTAGCGGTAAAAGCACCTTACTGAAACTTCTAGCCGGTATTTATTATCCATCGACCGGCGACATAAGGGTGAAGGGCAGCCTTGTGCCGTTTATTGAACTAGGGGTAGGTTTTAACCCAGAGCTAACCGGTAGGGAGAATGTATTCCTAAATGGGGCGTTGCTAGGATTTAGCAGAAAACAAATGGACATAATGTATAAAGATATTGTCGACTTCGCGGAACTGGAAAAGTTCATGAACCAAAAACTAAAAAACTACTCGTCAGGTATGCAGGTTAGGTTGGCGTTCTCCATAGCTATACGTGCTCGCGGTGATATTTTACTCCTCGACGAAGTCCTTGCTGTAGGGGATTCTGCATTTCAACAGAAATGTTTTGATTATTTCAACTCTTTAAAAAGAGATAAAAAGACAATAATCCTTGTATCTCATAATATGCAAGCAGTTGAGCAATTTTGTGATCGTGCAATGCTTATAGAAAAGGGAGTAATCAAAATGGTTGGGTCTAGCTCTCAAATTGCCAGTATGTACGAAAATATGTTCTTGCAGGAGGAGGCCTTGGCCAGAGATAGATCCAGGAAGGAGGCCACTAAGCGCGCTAAAGAAGATGCAACTGACATAGAAGTAGTTAGTTCTAGAACATTGCAGTATGGCAAGGTAGCAAAAAAATTGAGCTGTGACGATCCATTCGAGGTAGAAGTCACAGTCAAAAGCAAGATTGATATCCCAATAGCAAATATAGGTATAAATATTAAAAACAGAGATAGACTCATGGTTATCTCTTACGATACGCAATTTGGGAGTGGAGATGTGCACTTGGAGAAAAACAAGAAAGTAACGGTTAAATTCACTATACAGAATGTATTGACCAATGGACTATACTCTTTGAGTATCGGGGTTGCAGAGCACTCTGGTGCCGTTCCTAAAGTTATTTTGAGGTCCGAGGGGGTAGCGGAGTTTATTGTAGAAGGAAGAAAACACCACATCAAAAGCTTAGTTCATCCAAGCATTAGTGTAGATGTTTCCTAGCCCTCGTTTTTAATAAAAATTTTTTAATTTAATAAAAAAGTTAGGCTAACCTGTTAGAAGTAGGCCCTATATGATTGGGAAATATGAAATTTGGTAATCTATTGAAATACAACAGGTAAACTAGCCCTATTTCGCATATAATGGTATATGGAATGAGCTCAAAAAAACTTAATGTTCTAGTTCTATCACATACCGGGAGATTACTCGGTGGGGCAGAAATGTCCATGTTAGATGTTTTCGATGCTCTTACTGATAAATACAACGTTAAACCAGAATTTATACTGCGTGAACCAGTCATGGGTATGGCTGGAGCAATCAGAAAGCGGGGCTGGAAGTACCATGCGCTAGGCTATACTTTTTGGTCTGATGGCAATCCGCCAACTAGACCAGAAGACATATCTAGAAATGCCAGTCAAAATATTCGGGCAGTTAAATCTATAGAACAGATTATTAAAAAAACAAAACCAGACATAGTTATGACAAATTCGATTGTTTGCCCGTGGGCCGCTATTGCCGCGCTTAATCAAAACAAACCTCATGTTTGGTTCGTTCGTGAATACGGCGACCTGGATCATGGCAGAATATTTGAGCTAGGCCGAGAAAAAACTATGTCAGATGTAGACAACATGTCTAACCTGGTTGTAACAATTTCTAAGTCGTTAGAATCTCACCTGGTAAAGTATATGCCAGAAAAAAAAGTAACTGTTTTGTACAACCCATTTAAAATTGATGACATTATAAAAAAAAGTAAAAGTCCGGCACCCAATCCATTTAAGAGAAAATCTAGTTTGAAGTTAGTAATCGCCGGCAATTTAGCCCCGTCCAAAGGACAACTAGAGGCTGTCAAGGCAGTTGGTAGATTGGTAAAAGATGGACATGATGTTGAGTTATGTGCCGTTGGTAAAGAGGGTGAGCCAGACTTTAACAAACAGATGGATTTAGTCATTAAGCAAAATAAACTAGAAAACAGGATACATTTAGTTGGTTTCCAAGACAATTTATTAGCTTATGTAAAATTTGCCGATGTAGGAGTTATGGCATCGCGCAAAGAGGGGTTTGGTAGAGTCACTTTTGAATATCTAGTCCTTGGCAAGCCGGTAGTCGGGGCAAATTCTGGCGCAACACCAGAAATGGTAGACGACGGACAGAATGGGTATACATTCAAGAACGGAGATGTTGCTAGCTTGGCCCGAGCAATTGAACATTATGCTAAAGACAAAACTTTGATTGCAAAGCATTCAGATGCATCAAAAAGAAAAGCAGCAGAACTGATGTCCGGGAGCAATAACATTGACGCACTGTTCAAAAGGTTAGCCATGGTCAAGAATGAAAAATCTACATCTAATCCAAAAAATATACACATGGTCAAAAAACTACAAGATAACTTAAAATTAGCTACTCAACATGCAAAAACTCACGAAAGTCTAAAGCAAAAATTGCGTAGTAAAGCTCGGGCGCAGGCGAAAAAATACTATCATAAGACCCGCAGTTTAAAAGCAAGGATTACAGGAAAATAATATGCCAACCGCAAAACCAATAACCATTGTTGTGCCAGTTTATGGTGATTGGCCATCGCTAGACGACTGCATCGAATCACTAAAGAAGCACGTGGACCCAGCTGTCAATAAAGTAATGCTAATAAACGATTGCGGACCTGAAGCAGACATTATCGAACGGGAAATCAAAAAAGCTATACACGGACACAATAATTTTGAATATTATCGTAATAATAAAAATCTGGGATTTGTCCAGAACTGCAACAATGCTGTGTTAAATTTGGATAAAACAAAAAATGATATTTTGCTATTAAATAGCGATACAAAAGTAACTAAAAATTTCTTACAGGAAATGTTAGGGGTGCTTTATTCTGATAAAAAGATAGCAGTCGTATCACCTAGGTCGAATAACGCCACTATTGCTACAATTCCGTTATCATCTGCACCTAAAAAAGGCATTGGCGCAAAAAAATCTTACGAACTATTTGTAAAGATAAAAAACAAATTGCCGCAATATAGCATAGTGCCGACTGCGCACGGTTTTTGCATGCTAATAAAAAGAGACTTGATAAAAAAATATGGTTTGTTTGATGAAGTTTTTGGCAAAGGTTACGGCGAGGAAGTGGATTTTTGCCAGCGCCTCAGAGCAGATGGATACCTATGTTCACTGGCGAATCACGCCTATGTATTTCACCAGGAAGCACGTAGTTTTTCACTAGAATCCAAAGCTAAACTGCTAGAGCAGAACAACAAAATCATCTGGCAGCGGTACCCTAGTTACAGGCAAGAGGTTAGGGATTATATGCAATCAGCATTAAAAACAGAAAATGCCGTCGACCATTCCGTTGCTAGACCAAACGCTAGGAAAAGAGCAAAAACGGCAGTAAAGCGCACATTGACCAGAAACAAACTATCGCAAAAGATTATCAAGTCCGTTCGAGCAAAAATAAAAAAGCACTAGCTACTTTTTTTAGTAGTCATCAGGCGCTGGTAAATAATGTTAGCTGTATTTTTTGATGAGCGTTTACTCCAAATATACTTTTGCCCGTTTTTTATTTTTTTATTAATTTCTGCCTGTAAGACTGTTTCTGATATCAAACTCTCAAGAGTCTCGCACCATGCTTCAACGCCATTATTGACCCGGATAATATAATTATCTAGGTCGGTGGATTTATAGGCCTCAGTATTAGAGACAACTGGCAATATACCAGCAGCTAGGTAGTCCAGGCATTTAATGTCAGACTTGCCTCTATTGAAATTAGAATCTACTAAGGGAGATAGTCCAATATCGAACCTACTTTTTGAAACAAACCATTCAACAAATTCTGGGTATAATGAGCTTTTTAAATAAACTCGGTTAACCCACGGTTGATTAGGAGCATCGTCTGTAACGCCCACTAAGTCTAGAGAAAATGACCCAGGATATTTTTCATTTAGTTTTTCCAACGAGGGAAGAATAATCTTCAGGTCACTGTCGTGAGTTGCTGTGCCCATATACACCATTCTTAGTTTGCTAACTTTAGCTTTTTTCTTACCCTGGGCAACTCTTTTTTGCCATAACCGTCGGTCCAAACCGTTTGGTACTACAAAAGCTTTCTTTTGCAATTTAGGGTCTAATGATTTGAGAAGGATGTTTGTCGATACCCAAATTTGTGATGCTTGGATGAGTAAAAAGTTCTTGGCCTCCATCCTGCCACTATGCCTACTGAATTCAGGATGACTTGCATCTATCATACCGAAAGCATCATCGGTATCAATAACCAGTTTAGTGCCAGTTAGGTTAAGGTTAGACACCAACTGTTTGGCTTTAGCGACTGAATCAAAAGCCGTTCTTTGAACAATGCAATAGTTGAATGATGCGCCAATGTCCGAAGTATTCCCATTGAAAATTTTAAATGAAATTTTACTTTTGATTGATTCTTCAGTCAGTGGGGAAATCAAACGGATAAATGCAGAACTCTTAGGTGCTGTTTTGCCCTCGCCGATTATTAATGCAACTTGGATAGTTTTATTATTGTTTTGTTGCTCAGTAGGGTAGCCAAAATATTCCAACAATATTTTATTTAACTTTCTTTGTTCGCGCCAATATTTTATGGGAGGATAATCATAAATTACTCCCCAGGCTTTTCTAGCCATACGCTTGATAGCTTTTAAGCTGTTTAGAGTTCGTCTTCTAATAACTTTTGCTATTTCAACAAATTGTCCCTTTTTGACAAGAACAAATAAATTTTTGAAAGTAGCCCGCTCTATATTTGTTTGGTGAATTGGCGTTTTCGAATCAGTTTGTTTTTTCATATGTACAGGGAACACTTTACTACGATAGTAGTATAGAATAAAGGTAGAGAAGAAATAACCTAAGACTCTTAGCAATCGAAAGGATTTTGTGCTGGATGAATGGGGCGAAGATAAAAAGTATATTCGATAGCTTATTTATGGGCGAATTCAGGCTATTGAAATGGCAGTTCCCAAAGGCATTCGTCTTGGGGTTTTTTAGTGTTGTACTACTATATGTCGGGGCAGCTGGCATCGTATCATCAACAACTCCGTGGTATAGCAGAGGCGACACTTTTAGGCATGTTGACTATGTTTGGCGTGTGTACAACCATGACATTCCACGGTGGTATGACGGCGTACAGTACAAACCATTTACAGACTTAACGGGCCCTAAAAAGCAGGGTGAATCGGCCAACCCACCACTTTTCTATGTTGTACACGCGCCGTTCGTTGGCCCGTTATTAAAACAGGGCAAATGGCAGGCAGCAATTGCAGTTGGTAGGGCAATAAATATATTTCTCGGTATAGGGTGTATTGCCGTCTTGTCTTGGGCCGGCTGGTTGTTGGGCGGTAAAAGAAAAGAGCTATTTGCAATAACCGTTCCGGCATTTTCCGTTCTACTATTTCGTTTTACGAGATTAAATATGGACTATGCTATCGACCCACTTTTTGTGACATTGTCTACGCTTTCATTGATTGCAAACTACAAAATACTCAAGAACGGTTTAATAAATAAATATTTGATATGGATTGCAATACTCTCCGTGCTGGGGATGCTGACAAAAGCACCATACATGGTATTTATGTTTGTTAACTTTTTGGCTATTTTTATTACGCTATTTATACGAAGCAAGAAAACTACAAAAGACAAAATTATCAAAGGTAGCGCTATTAGTGCATGCATACTGGTGTTGGTTATCGTCGCCACCGGCTGGTTTTATTATTTTTGGAATTACAAAACAAATGGTAATTTGTTTAAGAGCTCGCCCCCAGGCTATACCGGCGGTAGACAGTATAAGTCATTAATGGACGTTCTTAGTAGTATGCGGTTGTGGGGCTTCTTTTACGCCAACTATTCGACACTCCCCGCGCTTTCAGTCGCTATTACTAGTGTATCTGGTTCAACATATCTTCGCTTGGGCAAAAAAGAAATGAGCACTTTTTTTAAAGATCAAGCCAGGGCAGTTGCAATTGGCCTGGTGTTTTTATCAGCACTAGGCATGTTCTTAGTACAAGTAAAGTTTGGGATTGGTTATGGGGCAATCAATTTCAGATATATGCTCCCTGCTATTTTAGCCTCCAGCTTATTTCTGTCTTACGGCTTACTTGGATTTGATAAAACTCGCGGGCAGGTTGCTGCTTTTACAATCATAGGCATCGCTATGACGAGCGTTATGGGCTTATCAGGAGGGCCACGGACAATTTACAAGGCGAGTCTAGACAATAACGTTTATTCGATGTTGCCGATAATTCTAATAATTATGATCTTTTTGGGAACATTACTTTTATCAACATCTTTGTTTGTTTTGGCTAAGAAAACGAAGCAATGATATTGCGCTAAAAGTCATTTAGTTCTTATTGATAATGAATATATTTTTTGTCCCACGGTTATACCAAGTTCTTTCGGACCTGTTAATATAGATTGGCAAACCAGATAAAACAAAAATTATAAGAGTAGCAAATATATATAAAAGTTTTAATAATCCACTACGCAAGCCCTTTAAGGTGTAATGAGTGGTTAATATGAATATAAAAGGCAGCACGCCAAAAGCATATCGCCCATGAACCGCCAGCTCTATATTGAAAGAACTTTTATACGTTTGAAAGTAGTTTTGAGCTATCAGCGTAACTAGATAAAAAAAGATAATGACAGCAACCGTAGTAACAGCCCTGTCCTTTGGCTTCCATGACTTGGCGAAAAAAATCAGCCCAGTCAGAAACATCATGAAAACCCATCCAACGATCAAATTAGAGCCAGGGAAACGTATGTGGTGGGCATAAATACCAAATGTCCTCTGCGCCATTAATTTTGACCATACTAATATGTATGACACAACACTGACCCCAGCTTCTTGATTGTTGGAAGCCGCTATTGACTGTGTTCTCTGGAATATGGAATTTTTCATACAGTAATCAAAAGACTGCACTTGGTCGCAGTCAGGAACTATCTTCCCGTAATGAATAATGTTGCCAACGTATCTCTGGACGAAAATTGTTAGTAGAAAACCTAGTAATACAACAAGGAAAATGTTTAATTTTTTATTCTTTAAGAAAGTTTTTTTAAAACTCTTAAAAACAGAGGGTATCGTTTTGATATATTGAGCAAAAAACAAAACTAAAAGTAATGCTGCAATAGGTAAATAATTAATTTTTACAAAAATTCCTGTCGCTACGATTACAGCAAACAGCAAGAGTTCTTTTGCAATTATTCTTTGCTGAAGACTAAGCAGCAAGTATACGCCAGCTATGGACAAAAAAATGAACAGTGTATCGTAACTAACAGCAGAAAATATAAATACAAACATGAGCGTATTTGATAACATAAATATACTTAGATTGCGGGCTAGTTTCGAGATTTTTATTAGGTTAGCAATTTTGTAAACCATGAATAGGCATGCAAGCCCAAGTCCTGCGTTAATAAGTCTTAGGAAAATATAAGGCCCAGGCAAAGAGCTGACTAGTAGGTAGGGGAAACTTAGCAGGTAGTGATACAAGAAAAAAGGATTTTTTACTGCCTCGAGTAGAATATAATAATTTCCTTGACCAGCTAAAATTGGCGAGGGCGAGTGCTCGGCAAAAAGCTTGATGTATGTGAAATGATAAGTTTCGTCGGGCGGCAACCCAAACTTCGTTGTTAATGCAAAAAATAATGACTGAACAAAAAACCAAGTAAATGTAACTTTTAAAAATATTTTTGATTTAATAATGTTTTCAAAGCTAGTTGACAATTTTGCGCAACGCTTTTTCATATAACGGGTCTTTGTTTTGAATGCTATAAATGGTCTAGAAAACATAATATGACTAACAGTATAGCGGAAAAACTGTCCAAACACAGAAGGATAATTAGGAGTAGTTATGATTAATTAATGCTTGAGCCAGTGGGCAAGCTAGAAAGAAAACCTGTCGAAATCGTCCTAATATTACCGCGTGAAAAGCCCTGGGCATTAAAGGCGGTTGTGCTAGTCACCCATCTTTTTTGACCCGCCACTACGCTGTATACCTTGCTGCTGCCGCTGGCCTGGACTAGGCTGGTAAGTGGGTTTTGGCTGTTATATCTACTAATTAACGAACTATGCAGGGCGGGCAAATTACCTGTGTCTAAGTTGTAATTTGATGAATTAGCCATAGTAGCAGACGCTGATGCTCTCTTATTCCCCGAGTATAATAGCCAAATACTTGCGCCCGAAGCATTTTTTACAAAATAGCCCAGTTTGCCTTCTCTGGGGTAGCCGGACACTTGGGATGCAGATAGGGTGGTAACGGGTTTACTAGAGAGGCCGAGCTCTTGCATTATTGTCTTGCCCGGTACGTAAAGACTACTATCTAACTGGTTGACTAAATATATTTTGTTACTCCCAGCAATCTTGAATAAGGCTCCTAACGATAGCAGTTTTTGACTTGAATACGGCAATAAACTCGCAGAGCGAGCATTAATGCTCACGACTTGATTGATTGATAACCCGCGCTCACTAAATACATTCTTGTCTAAAGCATGGCGTAACTTGCCCTCAACCACTAGGTATACGGCACTAGAGCCGTCTACTTTCACTACCTTTGAAAAGTTTTTTGTCACACCAATTTTACCCAAGAAGCCATTAGAAGTAAGTTGAAACGAGGAATTTGTCAGCCCCATATCCGATAGGTCAGAAGGAGATACTAAGTATTTTTTCTTGCCGTCTAATAGATAAAGTTGTCCGGCACCATTTTTGACTAATTTGTTGACCGTTGTTCCAGATTGGGCCAACTGATTTATGATGCCATTGCTAGCTTTATATTCTGGCTTCAGCCCTAACTCGATGGCCGTTTTTTTATTAATGTTTTGCACAGAACTACCATCCCAAAATGCGTAACTGCCATCATTGGTTCTTTGTAGGACCTTATTGGCTGTTAAAATAGGTGCGCCAGTACTTACAAAAGATAAAGAATTGCGGCTAAGGCTGACCTTATCTCTGGACGAGAATGATGGGCTGCCACTGTCATATGCTTCTTGGCTAGTAATATGTCGTTTTTTGCCATTGTCTACATAGTATATTGCTGTGCTACCAGATTGTCTTGAAACCTGTTGCATGTCGCTAGAAGACGTGTAATAGCTCTTCGTTGCGGCTGGTAGGTAGGCTTCGCCACCAACGTCGTAACCATATTCTTGCATCATGCTTCTGGAGGTAAAGTGATTTAGCTTGCCGGAGTTCATGAAGTAAACCTCGTCGCCCTCAAACCTTGCTATTGGAGGCAAACTGCCGGACATGGTTTTCCCCGTCACATAGCTACCAGGGGCATTAGCCACGCGGTTAACAGTGTTCCCTAGGCCATAGGCCTCTAGGACAGCTGGCGATGTTACGTGGTAATAGTTGTTACTAGAGCCTAATATATATACCGCATCACCATTATTAATACGGAAAAGCGGGGTCGACGATGTCGAGCCAAACCAATCGTTGAACATTCGCCAAAAGTTTCTATTGCCATAGGCACTACAACTGTCACCAGTACCGTATAGATTCGCTAGGGCAGCTGCATTAGGTTGGTACGGGGTGTAGTTATACAGGGCAGCAGTTGCAGCATTTTGCATTGTAATATATGACTTGCCGCAACTTGGCGCATTCGCTTGATAGGATACATAGCTTTTTCGACCAGAGGCATAGTTGAACGAGCCTGGATTTTTGCGATAATTTTTTAGTTGTTTTGCGGCATTATAAACTTGGTTAAAAAATCCATAATATTCTTTTGCGCATGGGGCAGTGTCTGGGCAACCATACCCCATGGCGCTTCGATACTGAATAGCCCAAGGCCATTCATCCGTAACTAGCGCTTGCTCTTTTTGTAACATCACTATTAATACTTTTGAATCTATGCCGCAAGCCTTAGAAACATCATAAATAATTTGGGCGGCGGTACGTCCGGACCTGGCGCTAATAGCGTTACAAAGTCCAGAAACACCCGCTCTGCTAGGGGTATTTTGTTTAAAACTTTTCAGACAAGTGTAGGGTGGCGGGTTTCCGTTTGCTCGTCCCCAATCAGCCCTAGTCGCGTAGCCGTTATGCCCAGATGGCTCAGTGCCGTTTGTGTCACAAGCAGGGACCTTGCTATTGAGAAAGCTCTGGATTCCAGTGGCCGACATGCTAGATGAGCGGTAAAAAAGAGGGTCATCGATTATTCTGGCTTTATTAAAGCTACTCCCACTAAGCGCAGAGGCACCAGGAGCTAGCACAACGGCAACAAACACCAGATTGCTTATGGTGGCGATTACTAGCCTTTTTGGTGTAAAAAACTTCGGTAAATGCATATGCTTATTATACTACAGGCCATCTATCGGTTGCACAGACGATGACGCTGAAGTCGCTCCTGATTTATAACTAATTAAGACTTTCCAGCTACTACCGGGCAAAGAAGTTCTTGGGACGGAAATACCACAATTAGTTGTTGAAACATCAGCAACTCCAGTGGAAGATTTGATAACAGTACCATTGCCTGTGAAGGTATACGTGCATGTTCCACCTTCTTGCACGAAACTACTAATATATCCTCTAACTTCAACATTCTTACCGTTTAAGGCCGCTGTGGTAACAGTTATAGTTGAAGTTTTTTCTGTATTACTTGTGTCGTTAGACTGACTTTGCTGTTTGACTATCTCGTCCTTTCGAGTTGTCGCTTCACTTTTCTCTGCTTCCGTTGGCGGACTATAATTGATTGTTTCTTCGTTAAGATCGGGCTGGGTTGAGTTAGTCCCAGACTCAGATCGAATAAAAAACCACCAGATGGCACCAGCAGCAAGTAAGGCTACAATTACAGAGGCAATAATAATTAGTTTTTTTGATTTTTTATTTTTATTCATGCATAAGCACTATAACAGATTGAGATATAAATTTCAAGGGGGGAGCCGACAAGTAGGTTTTTTAGGGCTTACGATTTTTGAACTCTATACGCTTGGTTCTCTCTAGGGCGTCTTCCAGGAGAGTTCTGTTGGTATGGGTCAGGTCCGCAATTACTGTTAGCGCAAAAGCGATCATCGATGAAAAAATAAAGACAGCCCCAAGAAGAAGCGATTGAATGTGGTCTCCTCTATTGCCGAACAGGTATAAAACACCGTAACGTGCGAATGGAATTAACCCCCCAATTAGGAGGACGCTGCCTAGGCTGATGAAAATCAAGTGCGGTCGATACATGATATAACTTCGTATTATTGCTGAGCCTGATTTGTACATATGCTGCCACATGTTCTTGAATAATCTTGATTCTCTGGTTTTAGGATTTGTCTTGATCTTTATACTAGTAATTGGTATCCGCTTATTGCCAGCCTGAATAATAGTCTCCATGCAGTAGCTAAACTGTGTAACTATGTTTAGTCTGAATAATGCTTCTTTAGAATATGCTCTAAAACCGCTGGCTGCGTCGGGTAAATTTGTGCCCGCTGCCTTGTTCACGATTTTGCTACCCACAGACTGAAAGAACTTTTTTATCGGAGAAAAATGCTCGATGGTAGCAGTTTGACGATCACCAATTACGATCTCTGCCTGGCCTTTTATTATTGGCTGAACGAGAGCCCCAATGCTTGCCTGAGGATATTGATTATCGCCGTCAGTATTTACCACAATGTCGGCGCCTATGGAAAGGGCATAGTTAACGCCATCGTGAAACGATCGGGCGAGTCCCATGTTTTGTTTATGGATAACAAAATCTTTGACGCCATGTTTTTTGGCAACGGCAATAGTCTTGTCAGTAGAACCGTCATCAATTATCAAAACAATGATTTTTTTTATCCCTGGGATTTTCTTAGGAATAGACTTTAAAACTGGTGCGAGCGTTTTTTCTTCGTTAAAACAGGGTATTTGTACAACGAGTTTCATGTATTATTTAACCTAATGATTCATATAATATTGTTTGGTATTTTAATCTCACCCGTACCGATAGTTAGATTATAGACTATATAAAGATAATTCATAATTAGTAACTCAGCTAGTTATGAATGGGGTACAATACGACCAGTAATCAATATTAGTTTAATATATTTTAATATCATAAGTAGTTTTGCCGAATGAGCATCAAAAAAAAGAATAATAAACCAACTTTATTGACAAAAATATCTCTAACAAAAAATCGGGGCAAAAACCCAGACAGCAAAAGTAAGAGGTATATTGGCTATATTTTTCTGGGTATTTTGGGCGTTATCTTTATGTATGTTGGCGTTGCTGGGGTAGTTTCGGTCAGTAGCCCTTGGTGGCTTGGGAAGGGTGACGCGCCTAGACATATAGATTATGCATGGAGGGTATACAACAAGCAGTTGCCTAAGTTCGAAGACGGTTTACGGCAAAAAGATCTGAATGCGCTGAGAAAGAATCTGTATAGAAATCAACCCGCAGCGTCCAACCCGCCATTATTTTATATGATTCACGCACCGTTTATTGGTCCTTCCCTAAAATCTGGCCAATGGCAAAAAGCTATCGCAATCGGTAGGGCTTTGAATATTTTTATTGGCATATTGTGTGTTTTTGCCTTTGCTTGGGCTGGTTGGCTTTTTGGCGGGAAACGAAGACAGGTATTTGCAATAACTGTTCCAGCGCTTGCGGCTTTAATGCATCATTTTACAATATTAAACCTAAACTATGCTGTAGATGTTTTACTTGTGTTATTTTCGACCTTGGCGCTAATAAATATGCATAAAATTATTCAAAATGGTTTAAGACTAAAATATGTAATTTTTCTAACTATTTTATCGATAGGGGGAATGGCCACAAAAGTTACATACTTGCCATTTTTGTTGCTGTCTATGGCTAGTGTAGTAATATCCCCAATGTTAAATAGTGATTCAAAAAACAAAAAGAAAATTGCTAAAAAAGTTGCAATAGCATTATTGATTGGCTTGGGGATCGCAATGGCCGTGATGTTTACTATTGGCTGGTTTTATTACCTTCATAACTATAAAGTTACTGGTAATTTCAGCAGTAATATTCCGTCTAATTACCCTAGTCTGAGACCCTACAAAACAGCCTATATGGTTCTTACAGGCTCAGGCTTGTGGCGTTTATTATATTGGAACTTTAGTGCTATTGGCACGTTATCGATAGCGTTAATTAGTGCTGGCTCCATGGGATTCATCGCATTTCTAGATCGCATTAATACGAAAGATTTACTCAAAGATAAAAAAAGGATTGTAAACATAGCTTTATTAATTTGCTCATTTGTTGGGATGTTTATGATACAAATAAAGTTTGCCATAGGAACAGGCAATTACTCTTTCAGGTATATGATTCCGGCACTTTTACCTCTAGCATTATTTTTGTCTTATGGCTTACTGGAGCCAAGATGGGCAAGAGGCCAACTGGTCACTATTTTTCTGATTTTAATTGGCGGGTCAACTATATATAGGGCCAGTAACCTTTCGGTAGAGAACCCATCATTGCCCAGTTTAACTCAGGTTTCGCAGGCATTGAAAGGGTTGCCTGATATGGTCGTAGCTAATGGTATATCTAGGAGTGCCTTAATCGGGCTATTATTTAGTTTTATTTTTGGTGCGGCTTTAATTTGTATAAGTATATTTAGACTAGCAAACTCGGCAATAGATGAAAATTCTTGATTTTCCAAAAAAGGATAGCGTAGCGATAAAAAAAGCAGTGCTGGTACAATACAACGTATATAAGAAAGGCAGTAAATGAAGTTATTAGTGTTTTCTATTTGCAAGGACGAAGCAACGACGATTGGAGATGTGCTGGACAATATTCCAAAGCACATCCCTGGTATATCCGAAGTTCAGAAAGTTGTTATTGACGACGGCAGTACTGACGCGACAGTCGAGACGGCAAAAGCCCACGGAGCGAAAGTATATTCTGATGGCATACAAAAGCGCTTAGCCGCTCGTTTCCGGGAGATGGTGGATATCGCTTTGAGTGAAGGGGTTGATATCATGGTCAATATTGACGGTGATATGCAGTTTAACCCGAAAGATATCCCAATGTTGACCCAACCCATAATAAACGATGAAGCTGATTTTGTGGCTGCAGACAGATTCACGAACGAAGCGGGGAATAAAAGAAGGCCAAAAAACATGCCTGCCGGTAAATACTATGGCAATCAACTGGGCGCGTGGATTGTTGGAAAATTGAGCAAACGCAAGTTTAACGATGTAACGTGTGGTTTCCGCGCTTACGGTCACAAAGCTTTGTCGGTTTTAAACACCAATGGTTCGTATACATACACTCAAGAATCTTTTCAGGTTTTAGCGATGAAAAACATGCGAATAAAAGCTGTCCCTGTGAAAGTGACTTATTTTAAAGACAGAAAATCTAGAGTTGTAACAAGCATATTTTCTTATGTTGCATCTAGCGCAATTAGTATACTTCGGTCTTACCGAGATTTTGCTCCTTTCAGATTTTTTGGTTGGCTTGGATTTTTGCCATTTTTAATCGGTGCCATATGTACTTTGGGTTTTTTGGGGCACTGGGTTGCTACGGGTAGTTTTAGTCCATACAAGTTTTTAGGTTTTGGTGGGGTATATTTTGTCACGCTAGCTATTGTCATATGGTCCTTAGGGTTGGTTGCAGACATGCTAAGCAGAATGCTCAATAATCAAGAAAAAATTCTAGAGCATGCAAAGCAAATTAGGTGGCCTGATAAAGAAAAGCGGTCATGACGAATAAGCCAGTAAAAGTTTGCTATGTACTGTCATATAAATACCCAAACTATGTTCGTACATCAGTAATACTGGGTGCTTTAAAACTAGCAAAGGGCGTTGAGCTCTATACTGCAATGAACTCCAGCTCGTCAGTAATGCGCTATTTACAAACAACGTTACGGTTGATCAAGCAAAGAATAATTAACCACCCAGATATATATGTTTTCGGTTTTCGAAGTCACGAAAGTTTTTGGATTTTTAGGCTCATAACTATTGGGCGTCCAGTTATTTTTGACGAATTTATCAATATGCAACAATCTTTGGTTGGTGAAAAAAAGATATTGAAAAAAGACTCAATTTTCTCAAAACTGGCATACGAATATGTAAGGTTGATACATAAATCTGTGCGTTTAATTCTTGCTGATACAAATTTGCACGCAGAAAGTTCTAGCAAAACTTACGGGACCTCGATAAAAAAATATAGAACCTTGTATGTTGGCACAGACGAAGCAACCTTCAAACCGCTAAAGACAAGTAAAAATAAACATGGGAAGTTTTCAGTTTTCTTTTACGGAAATATCGAAGCATTACATGGCGTAAAACATATACTGGAGTCCGCCAAAAACCTCAGGGAGAGCGATATAGAGTTCGTGATCGTTGGGGGCAAAGGCAGCAGAAAAACTATTAGCTACGTTAGCGATTACATAAAAAACAACCAGCTTGATAACGTTAAATATTTACAGTGGGTCCCTTTTGCTAGGCTACCAGATTATATTAGTAACGCTGACGTATGTTTAGGAGGCCCTTTTGGTGCAACCCCACAGGCAAAAAAAGTTATTACTGGGAAAACATTTCAGTTCTTGGCTATGGGTAGACCAACAATCATCGGTAAGATAGACGAAGAAATTGGTTTTGTGGACAGAAAAAACTGTCTACTAGTCGAGCAAGGTTCCACAGAGAAACTAACGAGCGCCATTAGATGGGCATTTGATAACCAACAAAAACTTAACACAATTGGTGAGGGAGCGAGGAAGCTCTATACAGACAAGTTTTCGGCAGCAGAGGCATCAAAAATACTGGAGGATATAGTTACAAGGTTATGAAAGTTAAAATAGTTTACCGCAACTATAAACCATTACATAAAGCATACGAATCCTTGGTCACCAATCCGCCAGAAGGTGTCCAATATATCATTCCGCCAGTAAAATCTGGACTGGGTAAATTGATGCCAATTTACCGCAAGCTTCGATATTTTAGACTCGGTAGACAAATTATTAGGGTTGTTGAAAAAATGGCTTTTAGCAAACAAAACTCGGATGATGACGTAGACCTGTACCACTATTTGAATATGATTAGTGATGATATACCAAATAAACCGTATATTATCGACTTCGAGCATGCTAGTAGCATGACAGGCTTTAGTTATGATAAGGATAGTTTAGGCAAGGTATACAAGTTCATATCATCCGAACAATGCATTTCCATAAACTGTTGGACCAAGGCTGCTAGACGAACTCTAAAAGATCTATTCTCGGATCGTTACAAGGATATAGAGAATAAAGTTAATGTCATATACCCAGCATTGAAGTATGTTGAGCCAAGTAAAATAAAACCAGATTATAAATTTGTAGAAAATAACGACAAGCTAAAATTACTTTTTGTAGGCACACCTTGCTACGTAAAAGGGCTAGAAGAAGTGCTATGGGCGATACAAAAAATAAACAAAGTTAATTCAGCTAAAGTTGAGTTGTATGTTGTTTCTGGGGACGCCACTGAAATATGCAAGGAATACGACCTCCCAAATGTCAAAGTTTATGAGCCCAACTTTTCAAAACAACAGATAGTTTCATTATTTTTTGTGCCTACTGACCTATTTGTAATGCCAACCAAGCAGGATACATTCGGCATGGTATTTTTGGATGCACTTAGTTGTAGTAAGCCCGTGATAACCACTGGCCAATTCGCTGCTCCTGAAATAGTCGATGATAGTGCTGATGGGTTTTTGATTCACCTAAATAATGCATTGCTAGATTCGGTTGTTGTGCCGGGCAAGGAAGAAGACTCCAAGGTTAAAGCTAGAAATCTAGACGAAACATTGGCTACGGAAGTATATAAAGTAATTGATAAAATACTAGTAGATAAAGTTGATCTTAAAACAATGGGGGTTAAGGGATCCAAAAAATTTACTTCTGGAGGAAAGTTTTCTATTGAAACAAGGAATAGGCAACTACTAGACATATACAAAAAGGCTCTTAAATCTAGTTCGGTAAGATAGCCGTTATGGTACAGTTATTCCTATGAAGAAAGTCCTCAGCTACGCTCTTTTAGTAGGGTTTATTGTTTATCTGGGCTTCTATATATTCGGCCACGCCAATGATTTTCGAGCTCTTTTAGACGTACCAGTTCAGTATTTGTTTTTTATCGCGATAGCCCACATTGTGATAATTTTTTTCAATGGCTTATTTATTAAATTGACCATAGAGCCTTTCGATAAAGTTATTGGTTATGAAGAAAGCTTTTTTGTATCCGTACTAACCGCGGCCGGGAATTATTTTTTCCCTGTTGGCGCTGGCACAGGGATTAAAGCAGTCTACCTTAAGAAAAAATTTAAACTAGCATACACGGATTTTATGTCCACGTTATCAGGTAACTACATATTAGTATTTCT
This sequence comes from uncultured Candidatus Saccharibacteria bacterium, assembly GCA_964491925.1. Taxonomy (GTDB): domain Bacteria; phylum Patescibacteriota; class Saccharimonadia; order Saccharimonadales; family JAGQNJ01; genus CAYRSA01. The sequence goes on along the minus strand of CAZBGZ010000001.1, from coordinate 173,507 downwards.
AATAAATTCATTTTTAGGCCTGATGGCTCTATTCGTATTGAAAGACCGTGCCCCGAATGCCCAAGTTTATATTTTAGGACTTGTACTTGGTGGAATTTTTATCAGTATGTTGATACTTGCCTTTTACGGATTCCCAAAAACAATCATATCTTGGCTCAGTCGAAGAAAATCGATCAAGCGTGTAGCAGACCTAATCGCCCAAGTTCTGCGTGGCTGGAATATTATCACTGAGCATAAAACACTTATGTGGAAATTGATGTCTGTAACGTTGGGAAATTTTTTGATAACAATGATTATCGTAAAGCTGGCGACTACGTCCCTCGGTTTTAGTATTGGTTTTTGGCCACTAGTTCTGTACACGGCCCTAGGAGCTCTTAGCCTGCTCCTAAACGTGACGCCAGGGTCTATAGGTATCAGAGAAGCAATATTTATATTTTCTAGCGCAGTTTTAGGATTAACGACCCCTCAAATATTTTCTATTTCTATTGTGCAAAATGGTGTTCTTTTCTTCGTTTTACTGGGGGCTTGGGCTTTGTCTAGAACATCATTTATAAAAAACAGAATTGCTAACTAAAAGTAATAACTCGCCCTTAGCTTTTCTTATTCGCGGTAATGATATAGCCTTCAGATAGGTCAAATCTATTGAATAATTCCGAAATTTTATTTGGTATGTATAATACGTACTTGTTACTTATGATGCCCAGAAGATCAAAGAATTTCGGAATCTTACCTATGCCGCTTTCCTTAGTTTGTTTGTCACTGCTCCATTGCTTCTTCTCTCTGGCCTGTATTTTGCCTAAAGTCCATCTAAGTACCCAAAGAACATTAATGAACGGGTAGCCGTAGGAAATTATTTTTATGTTTTCGAATTTTTTATCAGTAAATAGATTTTCAAGCCGGTCTTTTTCATAACGCCTAATGTGCCCAACTATTTCATCATGCACCGTCCAGTACTTTTCTTTCGCAGGCACAGAAATAATTATTTGCCCCCCTGGCTTTAGGAGTTCGTAAGCCCTGTTTATAAACGCACGGTCATTTTTTACATGCTCCATTACCTCACAAGCTATGACGCAGTCATAGTTGGATGGCAGTTTTATTTTAAAGAAATCTCCTACCTTGGGAGTCAGTCTTTTTCTCACATCTTTGGGCAGATCTTTATATATTTTCCTTATACCAGGAGCAAAATCCAGGCAAGTTCCATTTTTGAAGTATTTTAGTAAGTCGGTGCTCAGAAGTAATTTACCGGCTCCAATCTCCAAAAATTTATTGCTAGATATAACATTTTTAATAATCACGTGCCTCCGCAATAGATATCTCGGAGGGTAGTACTTCATAGCTTGCAATAACAACCTAACTAGCTAAACGCCAATTCCTTTGTAGACTACTGATTCCGGGAATGATTTTTTATCAAAAGCGTTTTTGCCGTCTATGAAAACCTTTACTTTCAGATTCTTTGGATCCATTTCCAAAAACTCTCGGTGGTTGGTTGCTACAATGACTGCGTCAGCATTCTGAAGGGCTGATTCTATGTTCTTCTTTGTAGATTTATCAATGAAGTATGGATCGTAAGATTCTACGCTCGCGCCTTTTTCTTCGAGTAGTTTTATTACTTTGTAGGATGGACTCTCGCGGTCATCAGCAACGTTTGCTTTGTACGATAGACCTAGAACGGTTATTTTTGCCCCACTCAGGCTCATTTGAAAATCATTTAAGCCATCCATTAACTGTTCAACTGTAAACTCTGGCATGTGATTATTAATTGACCTTGCTAGAGAGAGAAACTCGTGTTCGAAACCATATCCGCGAGCGTACTCGATTAGATAATAAGGGTCAACGGGTATGCAGTGTCCACCAACGCCAATACTGGGATAGTGAGGCATAAAGGCAAACGGTTTTGTTGCCGCACCATCTATGACGTTTTTTACGTTAATTCCAAGTTTTGTGAAAGACATAGCCAGCTCATTAACAAAAGCTATGTTGACGTCCCTAAATGAGTTCTCAACAACTTTGCAGGCCTCTGCTTCTTTTATAGAACCCATTGGCTTTATTACTGCGTCAATAATTGATTCGTAAAATTTTACTGTTCTTTTACAGCCTGCGTCACTACTACTACCAACGACGCGCGGGATGTTGGACACATTCCATTTTTTGTCGCCAGGATTAATTCGTTCGGGACAGTGCGATACTTCAAAATCTACATTTACTTTTAAGCCAGAATTTTCTTCTATTAGTGGAATTACAATTTCATCACAAACGCCAGGATTAATAGTAGACTCGATTACTATTAGAGTGCCTTTTTTGAGATTCTTTGCTATCGAGGCGACGGACCTTTTAACTGGGCCTAGGTCTGGTTCGAAGTCGTTTTTTACTGGTGTGGGGACACAAACGATGATTACATCACTATCTTTTAAGCTATCAAAGTTGCTTGATGCGATTAGTTTTGTCCCTTTTATGCGGCTAGCGATATAGTCGTCATTAAGCGGGTCTTTGTGGTTGTTGATTGTCTCGACTTTATCCGAGTCTAGGTCTATACCAGTAACCTCGTACCCTTTTCCCGATACCAATAAGGCTAGGGGAAGGCCAACATAACCTAGCCCGATAATTGTAACTTTTTCCATCTAGTTACATTGTAACCCAGTTCTAAATTTCTCAGCAAGATTAAGTCAAATAATAGATACTGACACAAAACTGCTAGCTGATATTAGGTTTTATCCATTACTCCAAGCAGGTGAGATTTAAAAGTCTGTACATCTTCCGATCTATCAATTATTAATGAATAAAGTAGAGATATGATAGGGATATCCTTTATGCCTTCTATTCTATTTAAGGTTTTAAGTGTGTTGATCCCCTCGACTGTTTTGTTGGATGCAGACATATTTTCAACGGCTTTTTCTACGGACATTAGTTTACCTACATTGATACCGAACTCTCGATTGCGAGTGTTGCCGGTGCAACTCATCCATAAATCATTGCCCCATACCTGACGGCCAACAAAAAAAGTTTCCTGTTTCGCTCCTAGCTTTTTTACACAAGCATCAGCTATTTGTTGGGCTGTTATAGAAATTATGTGTGTTTCTGAACCGTATGAAAATCCTAATCCTTTTGTTAGCCCAGCAATAATGGATACCACATTTTTAAAAGCAGCTGCGTATTCAGTTCCTACCAAATCAGTAGTTGGGTAGGCTTTTAAGTTTGCAGATTCAAAAAGTGAGACGAGTCCGGGGAGGATTGAACTATCATTGGACGCAATATCTACACCTAGGGGCTCACCACGAAACAAATCTTCTGCTATCGTTCCTCCGGCCAGTAGTGCGTACTCATATTTAATATCAGACATTCCTGTATTAATTATTTGGGACAATCTTTTCCCTGTTTTGTAGTCTAGTGCTTTTGCTGTGTTGACAATTATGATTGGGCTGTCTAGATGTGGTTTTATTGATTCTATAACTTCCCGTGTTACATTTGAGGAAACAGCCAGTATCAGAATGTCACAATTTTTTACTAATTGTTCGACAGAATCTACTATCTTTACATGCGGGTCGATTTTATTTTTGAGGTGTAAATAAGGGTGGCTGCGTTGACTAGTGAGTCTTTCGACCACTTTTTTATCAATATCGTATGCTGTGAGTTTTAGGCCAGTCTGTTTTTTCTCTGCCAAGTGATTCAACACCGCATATCCAAAATTACCGATGCCAAATATCGAAACATTAATCCTGCTGTTTATCATGCTAATTTATTTTCTAGCGTCCAACCCCGAGGTAGGTAATTCTAGGGTTATTAATTTTGTGTTCGTCAATCAAGTTCATACAATCGACTACAACTTTGATGTCTTTTGCCCCGGGCAACCAATTGCTAATATTTTTAAATTCTGGCCACTCTGTTGCGATGAAAACTATTTCTGCTCCAAACAATGCTTCGTCTGCTGAATTGCAAATTATCACCTCAGGTTTCAGATGTTCTTTGGCTTCTTCGTTTGCTGCAGGGTCGAAAGTAGAGACTTTGCAACCACTACCACACAAAGTATTTGCCAGTAGTATAGCCCGTGATTTACGTGTATCACTGGTGCCAGCCTTGAAGGACAAGCCCAAAACAGCAACTTTTTTATTGTCTAATGTACCGATTTTTTTCTTAGTTTTTTCGATTATGTAACCGGGCATTGAATCATTCACCTGCACAACAGCATCCATTATGGGCATATCAACCCCGTGTTTTTTGGCGCTACTTATCAGTCCGCTAACATCTTTGGGGAAACAACCCCCACCGTATCCACGGCCAGCATTTAAAAACGCTCGCCCTATTCTTTTATCGGCCCCAATAGCATCCATTACATCGTTAACATCACCATTCGTTTCATCGCAGAGTTTTGCTATAGAGTTAGCAAAAGAAATTTTTAGTGCAAGAAAGGCGTTGCTAGTAACTTTTATTAGTTCGGCGCTTTCTAAGGTTGTTTTAATATACTGCCCGCTATGATTTTTAATTTCATTTTTACCAATACCACCACAGATTTTAGATATTTTCTCAGCGTTTCGTTCTATATTTTTGTATAGATCTTGGACACTTTCTAGTGCTTTACTATCATCCCCGCCGACTACAATCCGATCGTACAGTAGTGTGTCGTAGACAGCCGTTCCTTCGCGCAAGAATTCTGGGTTTGATACGTAAGCGTTGCTGGGTAACAAAGTTATAGCTTGTCTACCCGTACCGACTGGCACAGTACTTTTTTGGACGTAAATAGCATGTTGCTTCATGTGCTGGCTTGCTGATTTTGCGGCTGAAAATACGTATTCGAGGTTAGAACTTCCATCGGCGTTATCCGGTGTTCCTACGCAAGATATAACGATATCAGCATCTGCTATAGCTTCTTTATAATCAGTGGTAGCCAATAGAGTCCCATTAGCTAGCCCTGCTGTAATGAGTTCGTCCAGGCCGGTTTCATAAAACGGTGATTTGCCAGAGTTGAGAATATCGACTTTTTTTTGGTCTATGTCTAGTGCCACCACACTATACCCAGCATGGGCTAATAGCGCCGCAGTTGTTGTGCCGACGTACCCGCTACCTATAATGGCTATTTTTTTAACTTTTTTCTCCATGTATAGAGGCCATTATAACGCGAAAACAGACTTTTTCTATATAATAATAACGACCAATGAAAAGACTAATCATACACTTTATAAATTGGCTGAGTTCAGCCTTGGCTAGTGGATGGTTTTTTATAGCAACAATACTTGCATTATTATCCCAATCATTATGGATAACCTTCACGGCTATATACCCTTTGCCGTTTGACGAGTATTTTCACCTAGGGATAATAAAAATCTACGCTAGCCAATGGTCACCAATCATTACTAGCCAGATGCCAGATGCTAGTATCCTAGGCGATGTTACCAGGCAGCCATCTTATTTGTACCATTACATTTTTAGTTTTCCTTACAGGCTTCTGAACCTATTTTCAAACGACCAAGCTTTTATAATCATATCCTTGCGCATCATTAATGTGGCCATGGTGTGTCTGGCTCTGGTGCTTTTTCGTCGACTATTGATTAATTGGGGGCTACCCAAAAGACTGGTGCATTTCGTTCTTATGCTTTTCGTCTTGACGCCGATTGTTCCGTTTCTGGCTGCTCATATCAACTACGACAACCTAATACTTGTTTTGGCGCCGCTGTTATTTATGTTTGCAACAAGACTAATTAAAAACTCTCAGCAATTGGCAATAAACCTAGTTTGTTTGGTAACACTTGGGATGGCCGCTAGTTTAGTAAAAGTATATTTTCTGCCAATATTCGCAGTGACATTTATATATACATTCATTGTGCTAGGAAAACGACATGGTACTAAAATCCTGAGTGTGCTCAAAAGTTCTTGGAAGAATACGCGGAAAGGAGTGGGTCTAGTTTTTACGCTATTGTTGTTTGTTGTAATATCTGTTCTATTTGTAGAACGTACTGGCATAAACTTTGCCAGGTATCAGACCGTTGAGCCGGATTGCGCCCAAGTCCAGACAGAAGAAGTTTGTAGTCACTACATGCCATGGCAAAGAAACAAAAATAACGAGACCAACAAACCATCAGACCTATTGTATGGTAACCCTGCTAGCTATGGTCAACATTGGGTGTCAAAAATGGCTAGGGGATACTTCGCAATATTTAGCCATACACCAACAAAGGTAATTAGTTTGGCAGAGCCATTTGGGCCAATAGTTCTCCGGCCAATACTGCCTATTCCTATTAGCCTTGCAGTCGTGATTTTTGTTTCTGGATTCGCGCTATTAATATTAGAATTCAAAAAAATTTGGGGCTCTAGTTATCTACGTTATTCTATTATTTTGTGTGGTTCATATTTACTGATTTTATTTGCGTTTAACTACATGAGCTACCGATCGATAGGAGCGGCGCAAGCGATTCAAGCCAGATACACATACCCATTATTGATATTGATTTTTACGTTGATTGCAGCGGCCTTCAACTATGCTATTAATGACAGGCAGTTAAAAGTTTCGCTAGCTTTCGTGGTACTTTTATTGTATCTACAAGGTGGGGGTATTTTAGGATATTTGATACGGTCTGACAGCGACTGGTACTGGCAAGACCGTACAGTAATTCTAATAAATCAAAACACCCAAGATATTTTGAAACGAATAATAATTAACTAGATCAAGTTTTTTAGATACTTACCGTAACCACTTTTTTGCAGTGGTTCAGCGAGTTTTGCCAACTGCTCTGCGTTGATAAAGCCTTGTTGAAAAGCAATTTCCTCGATACAGCCGATTTTTAATCCCTGGCGTTCTTCGATAACTTGGACGAACTGAGCCGCTTGATTCATGCTCTCAAATGTACCAGTATCTAACCAGGCAGTACCACGGTCAAGGAGACTGACTTTCAGTTTGCCCCGCTGCAAATAGGCATCAAGTACGGAGGTTATTTCTACTTCGCCACGGGCGCTAGGCTTGACGTTTTTAGCTATCTCTACTACGTCATTATCAAAGAAATATAGGCCTGCATTTGCATAGTTAGATTTTGGATTTTCGGGTTTTTCTTCAATAGATATTGCATTCATATTCTTGTCGAATTCATAAACACCGTATCTTTTTGGCTCTGCAACCTGGGCTGCAAAACCAACCGCCCCATCGACGTCGGTATATTTAGACAGTTTGTCTCCCATTTGCGTGCCGTAGAAAATATTATCGCCTAAAACAAGTGCCACTTTGTCTGAACCAATAAACTCTTCGCCGATAACAAACGCCTGTGCCAAGCCGTCAGGACTGGGCTGAACCGCATATTCGATGTTTATGCCAATCTCGGAACCATCGCCCAGAAGATTTTTAAACTGAGCTTGGTCGTGTGGTGTGGTAATGATAAGAATGTCTTTTATCCCTGCGCTAATCAGGGTGGAAAGGGGGTAGTAGATCATTGGCTTGTCATAAATTGGAATAAGCTGCTTTGAGATGCCTTTAGTTATGGGGTATAGTCTGGTGCCTGAACCGCCGGCTAGAATAATGCCTTTCATTTTGCTAACTCCTTTTTTATGTAGTCTTTTAGATCGTCTTTCCAATCACGACTCTTAAATCCTGTTGCCTGAATTTTTTCTAGTGACAGAGTACTGCTAAGTGGTCGTGGGGCAGAGCCAGGCTTGTCGCTATAGTACTGCTCATTAGTTATATTATTAACCTTGCAGTTATAGCCAGCTTCGGCAAAAATCTGACGAGTCCATCCAGCCCAACTCACAGGGTCCCCGCTATTACTTATATTATAAGTACCAAAAGGTGCTTTATTTGCTAGTAAGTGGTCGATTGCACGAACTAACTCTGATGTAAAAGTTGGCCTACCTAGGTGATCATCTATAACACCTAGCTCATTAAGTTTCTGACCGAGACCTAGCATGATACGCACAAAGTTTTTGCCGTCACCAATTACCCAGCTGGTTCTCAAGATATAATGTTTGTCTACTTGAGATACCAGTAAATCTCCAGCCGCTTTGCTGTCTCCATAAACGCTTAGCGGGGAAAATGGTTCATCTTCAGTGTGTTCTTTTTGTGTACCATCAAAAACAAAATCAGTCGATATGTGTACTACTGCCGAAAGTTTATGCTGCCAAACGGCATATGTTAGGTTTTTAACAGCAGTAGCATTTACTTTCCAGGCAGCTACGCGACCCTCTGCAGTCTCGGCGCCGTCAACGTTAGTGTAGGCTGCTGCGTTTAGAATGATGTCAACTTTTGACCAGTCGTACGCTTCTACGGATTTTTTGTCAGTTATATCAAGTTCGTCGATATCAACTGTTTGTGCTTCAGGATATCGTGCTTTTAGGGCTAAACCTAGCTGTCCGTTTGCGCCAATAATTAGTATTTTTGATTGGTCCATTAGTTGCCAACTTTCATGGGGATTACATCTTTTAGTGGCGGGTGTTTTTTATCACGATCAGACATAACAGAGTCTGAAAGTGCGATAGGCCATTGCACGTTTAAATCTGGGTCGCTCAGGTTTACGAACATGTATTTGTCATAATCATCAGCGCTCCAGTGTTTGTTTACGCTGTACAAGTAATATGTTTCGTCCTCGAGAGTTTGGAATGAGTTTGCTACGCCTTCCGGCAAGAAAACAGCCACATTGGGCGTAATCTCAATTGTTGCAACTTTGCCAAAATTTGGTCCTTCGCGCAGGTCAACATACGCTGCAAAAACTTTTCCTGTAATGACGGTAATGTATTTGTCCCAGGGTTCTGCGTGAAAACCACGCACTACGCCTTTTTGCTTGTTGAAAGATAAGCTGTTTTGAACGATATTAAAATCTTCTGGCAACCCAGCGGCAACTAGTTTGGCCTTCTGAAATTTTTCCTGAAAATATCCACGTTCGTCGCTCATGCTAGTTACATCAAAAAAAATTAGACCTGGGATATCGGTTTTATGTGCAGTAAATTCTGTTGTTGAAGAAGCCATATTATTGTTTTTTCTCTTTTGTTTTATACATTTCACTATCACGCATCAAATCCAGTCTTTGGCTGTATTCTTTCAGCCAATCCAGATTTTCCTTGTACCAATTTACGGTTCTCTCTATTCCTTCTTGGAACGAAACACTTTGCTCCCAGCCCAATGTTTTCTCTATGTAGGTTGGGTCAATGTCATAACGCATATCATGGCCGGGGCGATCCGCAACAAATTCTATCAGATCTTTTGGTTTACCTAGTGCTTCCAAAATAGCTTCTGCCACTTCGACACCATTTTTTTGAGCAGCACCACCAACACAATATGTTTCACCAACTTTGCCTTCGTGTAGTGCCAAGTCTATTGCTACGCAGTGGTCTTCAACGAATAGGTAGTCACGTACCGCCTTACCGTTGCCATAGATTGGCAGGGGTTTGTCCTCAATAGCGTTCATAATGAAAACAGGGATTACTCGTCCGGGTGAGTCCCACGGGCCGTAATTATTAGAGCAATTTGTAATAGTGAAGGGTAGTCCATAGCTTTCGCCGTAGGCTCGTACGATATGATCACTCGATGCTTTTGATGCAGCATAAGGGCTGCGTGGGCTGTAGGGCGTTTGCTCGTTAAAACGAACGCTACTACCAAGCTCTAAAGACCCAAATACTTCGTCTGTCGATACATGATGGAACCTTTTTACGTTGTGTTTCATTGCGACGCGGGCCATAACATCAGTGCCCATAATGTTACTTTTCAAGAATGGCCCTGGGTCGGCGATAGATCGATCTACGTGAGTTTCGGCAGCAAAGTGAACGACCCAGTCAATCCCAGCCATCAAATTATCGATGGCATCAAAATCACTAATATCTACCTGATAAAAAGTTACCCTATCACCTAAACTAGAAATGCGATTTTTATCCCCAGAATAGGTCAGGGAATCGACGACAGTAATTTTATAGTCTGGATATTTTTTGGCGATATAATGAACAAAGTTCGACCCAATAAACCCTGCGCCTCCTGTAACTAAAATATTCTTCATCTGATTTATTATACCAGTTATTTTGATTCTACGACCGAAGTTACTTTTGCTATTAATTCGTCAAGTTTTTCTATAGTTTTCGCTTCACCGTTCAAACGCATGATTGATTCGGTATTACTGGGCCGTAGGTTGAACCAGCGGTCCTCATAGTCAACCGACAAGCCATCCAGCCAATCTATATCACCATCACCAAAAGCTTTCTCAACTCTTTGCATGGCAGCTTCTTTATCCTCTACTAGCAGGTTAACTTCTGGCTTGTGCTGGTATATATCATATTTATTAACAAACTCGGATAGTGTAAAATCTGCCTCGGATAGTATCTGAACAGCCACCATTGCTGCCACTAAACCTGAATCAACAAAATAATTATCACGGAACATAAAGTGCCCAGTGATTTCGCCACCGAATGCTGCATTATTTTGGCGGGCAGATTGCTTAATTATAGTATTACCAACTTTTGTTCGAACTGTTTTACCGCCAAGTGATTTTATGAGTTCTATGGTTGAGCGACTCATTCTTAAATCGTGAACGATTGTGGCTCCAGGATTATTTAACAGCACATGCTGAGCAAGCAGGGCACAGGTCATACTGCCGGTCAAAGGAACGCCTTTTTCGTCGATTAAGGCCATTCTGTCCGCGTCACCGTCAAAAGCTATCCCAAAATCTAATTTTTTATTGACGATAAGCTTGGAAATATCATTCAAAGTTTCGACCTTCATTGGGTTGGCTTCGTGGTTAGGAAATGTTCCATCTAGGTCGAAATACATTTGCTCAATAGTTAGCGGTAAATGGGGCGCAAGACGAGGAACAGTTAGTCCTGACATACCATTCCCAGCATCGATGGCTATATGAAACTTTTTTAATTTATCAACGTTTATGAAGGATAGAACTTGCTGTATCCAGTCGTCCATGACATCTTTTTTTACTATCTTGCCAACTTTTACATTTGGTTCCTCGGGCCCACTATCTTCCAGGACGCGGTCGCGGATTTCGTCCAGGCCTGATTCTAGCCCAACTGGTAAGGCTCTTTCTCGGCAAACTTTAATACCATTATATTCCCCAGTATTATGGCTAGCCGTAACCATAGCCCCGCCTGCCACGCCGTACTTACCTGGTGAAAAATAAACCATGTCACTAGTAGCTAGCCCGATGTCCCATACGTCGCGTCCCTGGCTTGTTATACCTTCGATTAACTCGTCTGCTAGTTTTCTAGAATCAGCACGCATGTCATGCCCGACGACTACAGGGCCGTCAGTCGGTAGCCAATTAGCAAATACTTTGCCAATTTTTTTCACTAACGCGGGTGTTAGCTCTGTATTAACTTTTCCGCGTATATCGTATGCTTTGAATATTTCTTTCATGTTTCTATTCTACCGTAACAGATTTTGCTAAATTTCGTGGCCTATCAACATTTAATCCTTTTTCGGTAGCCACGTAGTAAGCGAATAACTGCAAAACTATAGCAATTAAAATTGGTTGAGTTTGCGGCAGAGAATTTGGGATGTATATATAGTCGTCGGCTAATTTTGTTGCTTGCTTATCGCCATTCGTAGCAATCGCGATAACCGGACCTTTTCGGGCGCGAATCTCTTCCATATTCGAATATGTTTTTTCGGCCAGTTCAGCATCAGTGGCAATTGCCATGGTTGGGAAGCCCTTATCGATCATTGCCAACGGCCCATGTTTCATTTCGCCAGCAGCATAACCCTCTGCGTGGATGTAGGACAGCTCTTTGAGTTTTAGCGCCCCTTCTAGGGCGCACGGGTAAGCATAACCTCGCCCAATGTATAGAAAATCTCTATGATGCGCGTATTTTTTGCTGATTTTTTTGATGTTTTCGGCTTCCGATAGAACCATTTCGATTTTAGGGCCAATACAAGCTAACTCTGAAAGTAATGGCTTAAAGTTTTTGGTGCGTTCTTTTGATAGAAATAGGGCGATTTCAGTCAGAATGGTGACCTGCGCAATAAATGCTTTGGTCGAGGCAACTGATAATTCTGGACCGGCATGACAATATACCCCTGCGTCCGTCATTCGGGCAATCGTTGAGCCAACCGCATTAACTATACCTATTCTTAGAACTCCATATTCTTCGACCTTTTTTAAGGCTGCGATTGTGTCGGCTGTTTCGCCGGACTGAGATATAGCGAGAACTGCAGTGCCGCGAGAGAAAGGCTCATGTCGGTATTTAAATTCTGATGCCAGCTGAACTTCGACAGGAATTCCGGCGAGTTCTTCAATCAAATATTCTCCAATCATTCCGGCGTAGTAGGATGTCCCGCAAGCTACAATTACAATGCGGTCAACAAATCGAAGTTGCTGCTGCACGTTCATTAGCCCCCCTAGGCGGATGCTGTTAGTCTCTGGCTTTACGCGGCCACGTGTGGCTGAAATAATTGTATCGGGGGCATCGTAAATTTCTTTCAGCATAAAATGTGGGAAGTTACCGAGTTTGGCAGTCTCACCGTCATAATCCAATAAATGTTCTGCGCGTACAATTTCTTTGCTGTCTTTTGTGTTGGATAGAGAAAGCTTTTTTGGCGTCATTCTTGCAATGTCGTAATCATCCAAATATATAACTTTTTTTGTTTTGTCTAGTATTGCCGATGCGTCAGAGGCGACGAAGTATTCTTTTTTACCGACGCCTATCACTAACGGGCTGGAAAGTCGCGCGGCGTATAAAACATCAGGCTCTCCCGAATATACCGCAGCAACAGCATAAGCTCCACGAAGCTCTTTTAATGCTGCTGCAAAAGCATTCTCGAATGACTTAGACTTTCGTAAATGCCAATCAATTAATTGTGGGATAACTTCGGTGTCAGTTTCAGAAATAAAGTCATAACCTTTCTTCTGCAGGTATCCGCGTATTTGTTGATAATTTTCGATTATACCGTTGTGAACCACAAAAATAGTTTTGTCAGTGTTAAAGTGTGGGTGTGCATTTAGTATCGATGGTTCGCCGTGGGTTGCCCAGCGAGTGTGGCCGATTGCAGTATTATTTTTGACGGCTGTTTTTTCTTGAAGGAGTTTTTTGACATTAGCCACAGCCCCCACTTGTTTAGTGCAAATAGTTCCACTTGACTCTACAGCCGCAACACCTGCAGAGTCATAGCCCCTATATTCCAAGGCTTCTAACCCAGAAATAACGGGTCCAGTAGCGTCTTTTAACCCAACGTAACCAACAATTCCGCACATGGTCTAATCTCCAATCGCATCATTTACGTATTGCTCAAATTTTTTCCGGAAAGACGATTCCCCATACTTGCTAACTGAATTTGTTACACCTTTATTATCAAATTTTTTAGACAAGAATTTTTTAAGCGTTGATGATACTGAATCCACAGATTGTTCATTAAAAAACATTCCAGTTTTTCCGTCTGAGATGTAGTCTAATGCGCCACCAGATTTATATGCAATTACTGGTGTGCCGGCTGCCAACGCCTCAACGGCAGATATACCAAAATCATCCACTCCTGGGAAAATAAACCCTTCTGCTGATTGAACTTTTTTTATTACTTCCTTCCGATCCAAGAACCCGGTAAAAGTTACTGTCGGCCCGGCTAATTTTTTTAGTTTGTGATTTTCTGGGCCGTCGCCAACGACTGTTAGTGGGAGACTCAACTTTGTGCAGGCGGCAACAGCCAGGTCAAAACGTTTGTATGGCGTGTGTCTGCCAGTGATGACAAAGCCGTGCCTTGTAGTCTTTTTACTTGGCGTGAAACTATCAACGTCAACCGGGGGATGAATGACGACAGATTCACGTCCATAATATTTTTTTACTTGGGAAGCAGTAAAGTTAGAATTTGCGATTATAAAGTCTGGTCGCTGAGCAGCTTTTTTGTCCCAAGCCCTCATAGGCTTCAGAAATAGCTTCAAGCCAATTCGGGCCAGGGGGTCAAGAAAGCCGAATCCGGGGTTTTGTATATATTCGTCGTATCGTGCCCAATAATAGTGGGTAGGGGCATGGCAATAATTAATGTGAATAACGTTTGGGGGTACTTGAATGCCTTTTGCCTCTGCACCTGAACTGCTAATCACCAAATCAAATTTACTCAGGTCTAAACCTTCGAACCATTTTTGACGCAAGACGGGCAAAAACTTTCTTAGTATAGAAAAAGGCCATTTCTGCATATAGCTGGTTATGATTTTTGTGCTAGACAGTTTTTCACTCCATGCTTGGGAGCAATAAGACGTGTATATTGGTGCATTAGGAAACATTTTATGAATCTCAAGCACGACCATCTCGGCACCACCTCCAACAAACCAGTCATGGACAATAGCGACCTTCATATTTGATTTCATTCTAGTTATCGCGCTCCGCTGCGACCAAGCACTACCCGCAAAGTCTTGAACAAAATTGTAATATCAAGCCAGAAACTCCAGTTTTGTACGTAGTAGAGGTCTAATTTTCTGCGTTCTTCATAGCTTATATTGCTACGACCCGATATCTGGGCAAACCCAGTTATTCCTGATTTTACACTGACGATATTGTTTTTCTGGGCAGCCATATCAATTTCCTCAGGAACTAGCGCTCGTGGGCCGACCAGGCTGATGTCGCCTTTTAAAACATTAAAAAGCTGTGGAAGTTCATCGAGGCTTGTTCTGCGTAAAAACTTTCCAATTCGTGTTATGCGGGGGTCATTTTCCAGTTGATCACCATTTTCTCTATACTGGGCAGCTAGTTCGGGTTTGCCCATTTTGGCGAATGCTTGTTCCGGTGACAAAGTATTGTACTTTTTCTTATGTGTACGGAACTTGAATATTCTGAATATATTATTGAACCTCGTTACCCGTTTTTGCCGCAAAAATATTGGTCCTGGATCAAAAATAAATATAGTTATAGATATGATTAGCAAAAGTGGTGAGAGTATTACAATTGCAATAACAGAAACGAACAAATCGAAAATTCTCTTGGCGATTCTCCCCCAGCCAATCAATGCTGTTTGATGGACGGCAATCATCGGGATAGAAGATTGGAATAATTCAACATCAATATTACCTACGAATAGTTCAGAATTGCCAGGAATAAATCTATATGCAGCATGGTTATTCTGGGCGAACGACAGAATCTCATCATTTTTAGGCGTTTCCGCAAACAGTTCAGTCTGCATAATGCTATGAATATTTTTTTTGCCTATGGCCTTAACAGCATTATTGAACGAGCCATATTGTTTTATATTTTTGAATCTTTGACCCGTTGCCCCAACTATGCCTACTACTCTGTACCCAGAAATTTTTGGAGTGGCCAACCAGTCGATGAGCTCGAATGTCGCCGATGTGTCGCCAACAATCAAAACATTACTAATGCCAAGACCATACCCAAATAACAATCTGCGAATTAGTCGAGCAATATTTCTAAAAAGCACCAGTAGGCCGAACGTCAGTGCAAAGCCGTAAACCGGCACTAGTTTTGCGGGGAAAATTGGCTCGTTACTAAAGTATGCGTAACTCACGACAAACAGTGTGCCTACGACTGTGCCAACAAAAAGCCTACCGATCTCGTTAAATCGCTTTTCGTATATTGACCGATTATAAAGTCCAATCAATGCAAAAATAAGAACCCAAAAAGGCAAAAGAGTAATCAGTATTGATAGGTAAGTTCGTGCTGTCACAGGGTTTACGATTGGGCTATTGTCTAGACTGACCCGCAGTATATATGCGCCGACAAAAGCGGTTATTAGGGCGAGTGCATCGGACACGATAAGGAAAAGGCTATATAGGAACGAAGCATTATTCTTCATATATACTAGATATGATATCACCTATGAGCATCAAACTTACAACCAAAAACAGCAGAAGCTCAGCAGATTACATGGCCTATATTTGTCTAGGTATTTTTGTGTTATTACCGTTTCATGCGTTTTTTACTACCTGGGCTGGAAGCACGTTCGGCCATATTGACATTTTCCGTATATGGAAAGAGATTATTATTTTTGGGTTGTCGGTCGGATGTGTTGTTTTATTGTCAAGGGATGGTGAGCTGCGAAAGAAATTGTTTGGGTCTAGATTATTTTTACTGATTTGCCTATATGCATTTTTGGCGCTTCTTCGTACGCTTTACGGTTATTATTTGGGGGTTTTAGTTGTGGAACCATTAATATTCGGAGTCCTTGCTGGTCTTCGCTATTTTTTATTTTTTGTAGTCGTGTGGTCTATAGCTAGCAAAAGTTCTTTGTTGGAGCGTTATTGGACGCATGCAGTTTTAACACCAGCCACTATTGTTGTATTATTCGGTGTTTTACAACAGACGGTTCTAGACAAAAATTTTCTAAGCCACTTCGGATATAGCGGACAGACAGTGCCGGCATTCCAAAATATAGACTCGAAGTCAAACTACGTGCGCATTCAATCATTTTTACGTGGTGCCAACCCACTTGGAGCTTATCTGGTTTTTGTTTTAACTTTTCTAGTCGACTATTGGTACAGTATTAAACGCAACAGATTAATAATTGGTGTTGTTGGTTTCGGGGCTGTGTATGTTTTGTTTAACACATTTTCTAGAAGTGCATGGGTCGGTGCGTTAGTAAGCTTGATTATCTGGGTTTTATTATCAGGAAAACCAACAAAGATAATCAAGAATACTCTATTGTTAGCCTTCGGTGTTATGTTGATTGCTGCTATGACCGTATTCGCTTTTAGGAATAACGATTATATTCAAAATACATTTTTCCATACTGATGAAACCTCTCAGTCGGCTGAGAGCAGTAACGCTGCAAGAACAAACGCGATCGCTAAAGGCTTCAAAGATGTATTAAATCACCCCTTGGGCCAGGGCCTCGGTAGTGCGGGCCCAGCATCTGCGCGCGGAGCAAATCCCAAAATTGCAGAAAATTATTATATTCAAGTTGCCCAAGAGACAGGTGTTTTTGGTCTAGTTATTTTTATATTCATCTTTATTTTAGTAGGCAAAGATTTGTACAAAAAACGCGACCAGGACTTGGCTAGATTACTACTGGCTAGTTTGGCCGGATTGGTTTTTATAAACTTTGTTTCCCACGCATGGATGGACGACACAATATCTCTTCTGTGGTGGGGGTTGGCCGGTATAGTGGTTGCCCAATCTGTTACAATAAAGAATAACCGTCATGGAAACCCAGCAAAAAACCAAAAAGCTTCATAGAGAAATTACAAGGGTTATCGCTTATTCTGTCACTGGCGGAGCCTGGTTTTGGTCTGGTTATCTTACATTCGCACTTTGCGACCAAGTATTTGGCATGTCATTATGGTGGGCAAAACTTACCGCAAATCTCGTGGGGATTAGCGTTAATTTTATTCTCGAGCGCACGTGGGTATTCAGGCCAAGCGGTAAACATAAGAGGCTGACAGTAGTGACAGAGCGCTACTTTGTTCTGACTTTGGTTAATTTTGTAGTCGACTATCTAATTATTCGCTTCCTCAAAGATTATTTAGGTGTGTCGCCGTATATTGGTCAATTTATCTCCGCCGCCTTCTTCTACGCATGGAACTACAGTTGGTACAAATACTGGGTTTTTGCCCCGGGCAGAAAAGTCAGGATGGCGTGATGGAGCCAAATAGTAAACCAATTCGCCCCACAAAAAAACAGCAAGAAACACTGTTATATATTGAAAAATTTATAGTTGAGCACGGCTATAGTCCTAGCTATCGGGAGATTATGCAGGGGTGTCATTATAATTCTGTGGCAACAGTAGCCTTGCATGTTAACAATTTGATAAAAAGAGGCCATCTCGAAAAACGGGACAAATCAGCCAGGTCTTTAGAGGTTGTCAAGCAAGACGAAAAACCAAGTTTGCAAATCAGCAATGTAAGCGAAAAGGAAGAAAAGTGGTTGGTAAAAAAAATTGATTACTTTTTCTCTCAAGCAGAACAAAACGGCACAATTGAATCCCACGAACTAGATGGTCTTTATGTACTCATTGGAGCGTTGAAAGTGCTGGGCCTCGATGGAGCGGCACAGAGTTTTATGCCCAGACTATCAGAACTAAAAAAGAGAGTAAAATAATCTAAGTGAGTATTATACAGGCGATAATATTAGGGTTGGTTCAGGGGCTGACGGAGTTTATCCCAGTGTCTAGCAGCGGACATCTAATATTATTCCATGATTTCCTAGGAGTTAGTCTATCTCCGCAAGCCGGTTTTATATTTGATATGGCACTGAATATCGGTACCCTGAGTGCTTTGTTAGTATATTTCCACCGAGAAATATTAGAACTGGCAAAAGCAGTCTTTAATAAACAAGCCAAACTTTTCCGTATAGCGTGGCTATTAGTTCTAGCTACTATTCCTGCAGCAGTTTTTGGGTTTTTACTGAAAAGTACCGCAGAGTCAGCGTTTCGCTCGTCCAGACTTGTAGCGTCTAGTCTCATTGTCGCAGGATGTATCATGATAATAGTCGAGTGGTATGCAAAGAAATCTAAAGTGAAGACTAAATTAGCAGATGTATCCATCAAGCAATCACTGGCAATCGGCTTGGCTCAGGCTTTTGCGATTATCCCTGGAATTTCACGTTCGGGTGCCACAATCACAACGGGGCTACTAACGAACGTTGACAGAGTAGATGCCACCCGATTTTCTTTTTTGTTGGGTATCCCAATTATGTTTGGGGCAATATTGGACACCTTATTAAGTGGACCGGCTATTAGTAATATCAGCGGCGAGAAGGGTATTTTTTTGAGCGGGATTTTGGCTGCTTTTTTGAGCGGTCTATTTGCAATAAAGTTTATGATAAGGTTCCTGTCCAAACACACCTTAGATATTTTTGGCTATTACCGCATTGTGCTCGGGCTTGTAGTTTTGTTATTTAGCGTACTCTAATCATACAAAAATACTACATATAGCGTAAGCATAGTGTGATAAGCTAAAGTTAGTTAACAATCAAAAGCTGGAAATAGGTGAGATTCCTATACTGTGCCGCAACGGTTTACCTTGAGCTTGTCGAAGGGTTAAAGTCCGATCTAGCTAATAAAAGTCTCCCGAGCAGGAGCACGATAAATAAATAACCTGCCGGAGCACCCGAGCAGGTTTTTGCATGGAACAAATTACATTTTTAGACGAACAACCACACAGCGGTGAAACTCTTTTGATTGATGAGCGTGTGCTAACTGAGGTTGACAACATAAATCAATTTCGACAACCAGATGGCACTTTACTGCCCGAGGATAAGCGTGACATTATTCAAAACCTTACCACTGCGGCTCAAGAAGCTGCTATGCCACATGCGGTTACTAGGACTGAACATGAAAGAGTATATGATTCTGAGCGTCAAAAATCTACTTATCGATGGCTTGGCCGAAGTGCGGTAGCTGCAGCTTATTCAGGATATGAATTTCATTCTCACAATTCGGCCCATGCTCGTGTTGGTATCGAAATCGATGAAGCACAACATACTGAGGACAATCTAGCGCCAGGTATTATGCACGTATTTATATCACCACGGATGACCAGGGCTGATGCAACACTTCGCCAAGCACGTCACGAGCATTTGGGCGATGACGATGCGGTGCGCGTGAGTTGGATAGAAACAGATGCTATGGGCAATCCTAAGAAACGGGTCCTCGAGTCTTTGTTAGTCAGGAATGTGCCACTTGAGGCATGGCAAGCAATGTTGCAAGACCCTGAAAACCCATTCGGAAAAGCAGTCAAGCTTGAAAACATAGAATCGGCCATGTCTGTAATGCAGGTACATAGAGAGCTAAGTCTGCCGCTTGGTAAGCTACCGGAGGGGCCTGTAAGCATTGTCGAAGCAGTCGTCCCGTATATTGAAGACCCGGAGGCCCGAATAAGCGTGATGGATCAACTAGGGCTGTATAAATGTGATCAGAAAGATCTGCACAAAAAAGCTGAAGTTATCGCCAAACGGTGGTTTGAATTTGAGGACGAGTTAGAGAAAAGCTTAAAAGCTGGCAAGGCAACGGATGCAATCGAGCAATACATATTAAGCCTTCAGCATTATTGGGACGACACTGCACTAGATTTTATAGAAAGTCATCACATCAGCGATGGCCAATATACCATGACTAGGCCACTGGCTGCTCTCCTTGAAGAAGCGAAAAGTAAGAATCTTTGGACAATAGCAGCGGTTGTGGGCGAAAACAAGGAGGTAATCCGTCAAATGAGCCCCCAGACAAGAGAACAAATTTTGTCAAACGAATACTTTATTGAATTAGCTCGTTTGAATGGTATGGATAGCTCAGCCCTTGAAGCCAAAAACAACCAACTTACTGCTCGCCAAGAGGTAAAACTTGGTGATCGCGGCTGCCCGGGCGGCACTAATAACCATTTTCGATCTGAAGATAATGACGGCAACGACAAAAATTCAAGTAACCCGAAGAGGGAGGCTAAGTCAAAAGAAGAGAACTGGAAAGATAAAAAAGAACGTTGGAAAAAAGGTGTATGCCGTATAACGAGTTGCCCGACAAGGCCAGGCGAAACTAAAATTGGTCCTTGTAGTGTTTGCTCTCGTTGTCAGATAAAATTTGATCTAGGGGCTGACCCAACTAAAGAAATAACCTTTAGAGTCCCCAAAGCAACTACAATAAAAGCTAAACAGGAAGAATTTGCGGTAGCGGCATGAGCGAAAATGATGAAATTTACCAGGAACTAGTAAAAGAGAAAGCCGCAGAGTTTTTCTGTGACAATTGTGGGCATTACCCAATCCAGCCCATGCATGGACATTTCGTCTGCCCTGTCTGCCATATGCCAACCAAATGCTGCGAAGGAATCGCATTAGATGTCTAATCGAAAAATTGGAATATTCAGTGGCACATTTGATCCAGTGCATCGAGGCCATATCGAATCATGCATTGTTGCGCTAGGCGCGTTAGATTTAGATCAGGTAGTTATTTTTATAGAAAAAAAACCTCATAGGAAACAGGGCGTCGCTGACTTTAGTCATAGATTAAGTATGTTGAAACTTGCCGTAAAAGATTACCCGGGTATTCATATTGCAGACACAGATTCCAACAATATAACAACAAAGGATGCTCTAAATTATCTAGATAACCGGTTCAACGGCAGTGAGTATTGGTACATTATAGGGTCTGACACACTAAGCCATATTGAAAGTTGGGTAGACAGCGATTTATTATTTAACGAAATGAATATTTGTATAGTTTTAAGGAATAACTCTGAAGAGAAAAATACCCAAAAACTAGCTAACAATCTAAAAAAACTTCACGCGAAAACAAAGTTTATAATTTTACCTGCTGTTTGGTCAGAAGTTTCATCATCGAAAGAAAAAAATGCTTTAAGAACAGGCAAAGCACCAGAAGGCCTGTATCAGCCAGTGACAGATTATATTAAACAACACAGACTCTACGAATCTTGAAGTACTTCTTCGAAGTGTGATTGTAGATAAGTGATGTGTTTTTCCTTGTATTTTTTAAACTCGGCCTTTTTGAGACCATTTTTCTTGATAAAAGCGCTTATTTTTTGGTTGCCAACAAAGTGGGGCATAACAACATAACTGGCACCTAGCCCGTACAGATCGACAGCTTCGCGGATACTATCTGCGTGACAAATCATAACTGCATTTGGGTTTATTTTCTCTAATTCTTCTAGCAGCAAAACATTACTAGGGTAGTCGTTGATAACTGAAACAATAATTTTAGTGTGCTCTAAATTTATTTCTTCTATCATCTCTGGGTTGGTGGCATCACCGTACAAATATGGTATATTTTGTCTTTCCATTCGGTCTATGGCTTCGGGATCATAATCCACAACAATATAGTTTTTGACTATTTTTTCGAAAACTTTGACGAATTCGCTTCCACCATGTCGGTACCCAAAGAGTACTGCGTCATAGCGGTGATGACGTTCGAGCTCTTTTTTAACCTTCTTCCGCTCAAATAGCTTTAGATACTTGCCACAATTGTTATATATTCCTTCTGAATAAGTTATGAGGTACGAAGAGACAGCAATTGTTATGACCGCGACCATTGTTGTCAGTGTTACCGCCGACTGGCTGATTTGACCATTTTTTAGGCCAAGTAATACTAATATGAGAGAGAACTCACTAACCTGTGCAACCGATAACCCCAACTTGAAACTGGTTCTTTTTGTATATCCTAGAACCCCCATCACAGCCATAACTATCAGAGGTGTCCCCAAAAGAACAAACAGTGATAATACTAAAGCATCTTTTGCTAATCCTCCCACTGTATCCAGGTGAACCCCTACACCCAGCGCTATAAAAAATACAACTATGAAAAAGTCTCGGAGTGGCCGAAGTCGAGTCCCAACTTCTTGCGCATAAGTCATAGTGGACAGCGCAACGCCTGCAAGCAATGCCCCAACTTCTAGAGAAAACCCTATCTCATAGAATATAGTCGCGATTCCGAGCCCCCAAGCAACTGAAAATAAAAACAGCAGTTCCTGGGACTTTGATAAAAAATTTGTCATAGGCTTTATAACGACTAAGGCAAACAAAAACACCCCTGCTCCCGCCATTACCCCCTTCAGACCTAGTGAAACGGCATCTGCGTAGCTAACTTTCCCGCTAGCACTAGCTGATGCCACGACTAATGCCAAGGTAGCTAAAAGATCCTGGACTATCAAAAAACCAACAGCTATTTTCCCATGCAGTTTGTTTTGTTCACGTTTGTCGTTTAGTAGTTTTAAAACAATAATAGTA
The DNA here is from genome assembly GCA_964491925.1 of uncultured Candidatus Saccharibacteria bacterium. GTDB lineage: Bacteria > Patescibacteriota > Saccharimonadia > Saccharimonadales > JAGQNJ01 > CAYRSA01. The sequence goes on along the minus strand of CAZBGZ010000001.1, from coordinate 150,941 downwards.
CTACTAAATGCCAGCGCTAGTGATATGTATATCGCTTCAATCGTTGGGTAGTGCAGGGCTGTTACGATAAAATACCCAACTCCAGTAGCGAATACAACCTGGACAAAACCGGTGATGATTGCAACTTTACCTACTTCTTTTATGACTCGTGGGTTCAACCCGAGGCCGACAATAAACAGCAATAATGCGATTCCAAAATTACCCAGAACTTCAATAGTTTCTGGGGACTTTACCAGGCCAAGCAGTGACGGGCCGACTATCAGCCCAGTCAAAATATAGCCAATTATCATGGGTTGTCGTAGCGCTCGGATTATCAGGCTAACTAATGCGCTCAAAACTAAAAGTGTGGATATTTCTACGAAAACGTTGGTATGCATTTTATTCCTTTGATATTTATTGTACGATGCTTAAGGTAAACTACAAAAACTATGAAAGAATTCTTTAGAAAAATCTCTGCAAAGATTGCCAACGCTGTCGGCAGTGCTTATGCATTTCTTTTAGCGTTCTCTATCATTGTTGTCTGGGGAGTCAGCGGCCCAGTATTTGGCTTTTCGGACACTTGGCAGTTAGTTATCAATACCGGAACTACGATCGTTACTTTTTTAATGGTTTTTATTATTCAAAACACACAAAACAGAGATTCTAAGGTTATACATTTACAACTCGACGAGCTAATCCACGCATCAAAAGGGGCTAGGAACACTTTTGTAGACTTGGCTGATTTAACAGACGAGGAACTATCTTTTCTGGACGACGGCTTCAGAAAGATCCACACTAAACTTCATTCCACTCCTGCCGTCAAAAAGCTCCATAGTAGCATCGAGGCAGAAAAGAATCGTCGCCTTAGTTTATCTTCGGCAGAACATGCAATATCTGCCATTTTAAAAGCCCCGTTAAATGTCGTAAATCCTAATCCAGATAAAAAAGGAAAATAACTAACGAATATTCTTTTCGTTAGTCTTGTATTAGATGTTGACATTAGCAAAGTGCTTATGCGATACTAACTGCAGTTCTAAGGCCGAGCGAGCGGTTTGAAGACAAAAACCAAAAATTATTAAAAATCTAAGTGGGCAAAAAAGTATTAAGTGTTTTTGCTTTTGTCTACAAAAACAAAGAAAGGGCATCAAAATTATGTCTGTAACTGTTAATGTTGTCAGCTCACGACATGAGCGCATCCCAGTACAAGTTCGTCGGCCACAATGGCAACAATTCTTGCACTACTAGCCTGACCTTCGCACTTAGCTCATTTTGAATTTTTTCTCTGCGGCTAACAGTCGGTGTATTTTGTATACACCTTCATTGCTCTACTCATGAAGGAAACCCAAACTGAACTAAAATGCGTAAGTCACGCGGAAACCCGCCGTGACTAGCAACTATTCCCTCTAATATTCAGGCTCAGTTTTTATTTGCAATTGCTTCGTCAATAAGTTTGCTAAAAGCTGCCAAATCTTGTGGTAGTGTATCCAACTTTTTACCGTCCAAGACAAAGGTAGGCGTGCCATTTGCCCCAGCTTCCTGAGCTAGTTTAATATCGGCAGAAATCGCATCATTCACATCAGCACTGCTAAAGTCTGACTTAAATTTGTCTATGTTCAAACCAAGCTCTGTCGCGTAGTCATCCATTATGGTTGTTGGGTTTGTTGAATCAACCCAGTTTTGTTGTCTTGTGTACAGAAGGCTGTACATTTCCCAGAATTTGTCCTGACGACCAGCCGCCTCTGCTGCACGGTGAGCTACCATAGCATTCGGGTGTATCTGTACAAGGGGAAAGTGACGAAATTGGAAGGTGATGTCATTAGAGTATTTCTGTTTTACTTGCTCAACTATTGGATAGTAACTTCCACATGCAGGACATTGGAAATCACCAAACTCTACTAGTGTCACGCCTTTTTTGCCAGCACCTTGTGTATAATTGGTTCCTTGCGATGAACTAGATCCGTCAGATTTGTCAGATTTGCCATTCTTGTTGATTATGATAACCCCTATAAATAAGACTACCAATGCGGCCATAATAATAAGAAAACGTTTACTCATAGATTTATTTAATTCTCCTTTTGTAACCTTATAGTATCCGATTTACGCCCGAACTCAAACAACAGTGTAATATGTATAGGTATGGTTAAGTTTATTTTTATAATCCTTGTTTTCTTTTTAATGATTTTGAGCATTTCACTTCTGAAGCTCTATAACCATGTACCCGCCAAAGAGCTAAAACGTCAGGCTCGTGCCGGAGATGAGCTGGCTAAAATATTCTACCGCGTGGTCAGTTATGGTATGAGTCTGCAGATTCTATTGTGGTTTACTACCATAATAACTAGCAGTGCTTTGTTTGTTGTACTCGCAGATAGTCTGGCTTGGCCAATGGCGCTCGTAGTTATAATTCTTATTGTCTGGCTTTGTTTCGATTTCTTGCCGAAGTCTCACGTCTCTAATATTTCTGTCCAAGTAGCCAAGCACGCAACACCAGTTCTGCACTATTTACTGGAACGTTTGCAGCCGTTGTTACGGCGATTGGCTAATTTGATAAACAAGATAGAACCGGTCCGTTTACATACCGGTCTATACACAAAAGGTGACATAGTTGATTTGATAAAAACCCAAAAAGTCCAGATTGATAACAGGGTTACAAAGGAAGAATTATATATCGTAGAGAATGCACTCCAATTTGGCGATAAAAAAGTTTCAGAAATTATGACTCCACGCCGAGTGATGAAGTCTGTTGCTACGCACGATATGATAGGACCGGTTCTGCTCAAAGAACTTCATGACAGCGGACATTCTAGGTTCCCAGTTTACGATGAAAATCCTAATGATATTGTGGGTACGCTTTATTTGCGGGATGCATTAGAGGCTAGCGCTGGTGGTTTTGTAAAGAATGTTCTAAGAAAAGAAGTTTTTTATGTTAATCAGGGCCATTCATTAGCCCGAGTTCTGGACGCCTTTATAAAAACTAAGCATCATCAATTCTTAGTAGTTAATAACTTCGAAGAGATTGTCGGGCTCATAACCATTGAGGATATTATCGAGCAAATCTTGGGCAAACAAATCATTGATGAGTTCGATAGCTACGATGATTTACGTGCAGTAGCAATTATGGAGGCCGAAAAAGATGAAGCCAAACGCAAAAAACCTGTCGAGGAAGAGCCAGAGACCAAACCAACAGCAAAAACTAGCAAAAAAGATTCACCAGATGAACAAACAGTGGTAGAATAACAAAAGTTATGTTGTTGCATCTTCAGAATAACGATAATAGACGGGCCGGCAGGGATTAACCTGGTGGTAATTTATTTATTCTGCAATCGGCCCATATAAACAACCAGCAACAACCATCATCTAACGGGAGAAAAATAATGAGAGTTTTGGCTAAAGAAACAAAAAGTCACAGCGGTAAATCTGTAACAATGCAGGGTTGGCTGCACAAGAAACGAATGCTTGGTGGGCTGACATTTATTAATGTTCGTGACCGCAGTGGGCTAATGCAAGTGGTGATACAAGATAAAAAAGAGGGTGAAAAGCTCCGTGGCATGCAAATAGGCACAGTTCTAGAAGTTGCCGGTACTGTAAAGCTCGAAGAGCGAGCGCCAGCCGGTGCAGAGCTACATAACCCCACTATTACAGTATTAGTCCCTGTCACAGATGAGCCCCCAATAGAAATTGACAAACCTTTGCTGCATAAAAGTGAAAATCTCGACACTCTTTTTGATAACCGCGCCATAGGTCTACGCAACCTGCAAGAACAGGATATTTTTAAAGTAAAATCAGCAGTCTGTGAATCAATTAGAGCCTATTGCAAAGAGAACGAATTCACAGAAATTCATACGCCGAAACTACTAGCCGAAGCAACCGAGGGCGGTGCTGAAGTATTCTCGCTAGATTACTTTGGCAAAACGGCAGTACTTGCGCAATCGGCTCAGTTTTACAAGCAAATCATGGTCGGTGTTTTCGAGCGTGTTTTAGAAATCGGGTCCACATATCGTGCAGAACCAAGTGCTACTACCAGGCATTTGACAGAATTCTTGACCGTAGATTGTGAAATGGGATACACCACATTTGAAGAGCTACAAAATTTTGTTGGCGGAATGTTGATACGGGTTTCCGAAGATACGTATAAAAATCATGAGGCAGCATTCAAAAAATGGAATGTGCCGAAGGCAGATTTGCCAGCAAAAGCCCAAGATATCCCAAGGATTACAATTGCCGATATTCATGAAATGTATTTCAAGCAAATGAAAGAAGATTACCGCGGTGAAGATGACTTGCGTCCTGACGAAGAACGTTTTATTTGTGAGTGGGCGAAAAAGCACAAAAGCAGCGAGGCAGTTTTTGTGCTTGGCTGGTCAGCAAAGAGCAAGACTTTCAAGTTCTACCACAAGGCAAACGAACAAAATCCGGATATTGCCGATAGAGCAGACTTATTATTCAGGGGAGTCGAGATAGCGACCCTAAGTATGCGCCAACATGAATATCCAAAGCTGATTGCACAACTAAAGACAATGGGAGGAGACCCAAACCATCCAGGCTATGCCTCATATCTCAGTGCATTTAAATACGGTATGCCGCCTCATGGTGGATTTGGTCTGGGGCTAGAACGACTAGTTGAAAAACTGTTCAAGCTGAACAACATCAAAGAAGCAACACTTTTCCCCCGCGACATAAACCGCCTAACTCCATAACCCCATGCAGGATCAAATAAAGCAGCTTAAATCACGAGTTCGTGCGGCGGCTGCTAATCCTGAATTTGGTCATCACAAGTGGTTTGTGAAATGGCACTTGGAGATTGTCGAGAAAATAACTCTTGAACTCTTAGAATTTTACCCAGAGGCTGACAAAGATGTTGTTGAGGTTATGGCCTGGATGCACGATTACGGTAAGACTATTGATTACAATAATCAATATCAAACAACACTAACAAAGGGCAGGGAGTTACTGCAAAGCCTAGGGTTTAATGGCAATTTTATACAAACAGTTATTGATAATCTTGAACTGCTTGATAGAAAAATAGAAGTGGATTTGCATGATGCTCCAGTAGAAGTGCAAATTGTTTCTTCGGCTGATGGCTGTTCGCACATGGTTGGGCCATTCATGCATTTGTTTTGGAACTTTGAGACCGACGAAACTTTCAAAGGAAAATCGTTAGAAGAACTGATGAAACTGAACATAAAAAAAGCCGAAAAAGATTGGTCCAGAAAAATAGTTTTACCAGAAGCCCGTAAAGCTTTTGAAGCTAGATATAATTATATTCTAGAACAGTCAGGGAATTTGCCAGAGAAGTTTATAAATGACTGAGGTTTTCGGGTGGCTGTCGGCGGTTTTTGTTTTTGCGGCAGCAATTCAGTATTTTTACGAAATTATTTGGGGCAAAACCAAACCCGAGCGCGGGGCAACGTTAATATGGTTGGCAACCAATACTGTCATATTCCTATCGTCGCGTGCCGATGGGGCTGCCGACTCATTATGGTTGCCATTTGGAGATATGGTTGTTGGAATAATTATGTTTTTTCTGGCAATTAAATATGGTTACAAATGGTTGGCCAAACGGGATATAGCGAGCTTGATTGTCGCAGGCATCGGGGTGGCGGTTTGGGTCGGGACCGATCAGCCGTTAGTCGCTTTGCTATCTAGCTTATTAGTGGATGCTGTTGGCACATTTCTAGTAGTCACAAAATCGATCGAAGCCCCAGATACAGAGCCAATAATGCCCTGGGCTTTGTATTTAATCGCGGGTTTCTTGGCGGCCCTTTCGGTAGGGAGACTAGACAAGAGCCTTCTTATTTACCCACTAGCTGCAATGACCGCATCAGTAGCAATAATATCTGCCATCTTATTAGGCAAACGCAAATCCAGTAATACAAAAAATTCCTAGACAAATAAGTAACTTTACTTATAATAGTAACTAATGGTTCCTAAGATGAAAGAGTTGGCAATCGATACCCATGGGGTCAAAAAATATTTTGGCGATGTAAAAGCGCTAGACGGCGTAACTCTGCAGGCAGAAACTGGCAAAGTTTTTGGCCTTCTTGGCCCTAACGGCGCTGGTAAAACTACGTTAGTTCGAATGCTATCTACCCTGATGAGCCCAGACAAAGGTACGGTAAAAGTTCTGGGTATTGATGTGGAGCAAAACCCACATGATGTACGAAAACTAATCGGACTTGCCGGTCAGTTTGCAGCGGTTGACGAGTTTTTGACGGGCCGCGAAAACCTTTACATGGTCGGGCGGCTATATCACCTCAGCCACAAAGAGGCCAAGCAGCGTGCTCAAGCTATTTTAGAACAACTGCATTTATTAGAGGCTGCAGGGCGTCAGGTAAAAACCTATTCTGGTGGTATGCGTCGTAGACTTGACCTAGGAGCTAGTCTAGTTGGCCACCCAAAGATTCTTTTCTTGGACGAACCAACTACTGGGCTAGACCCAAGAACTCGTCTAGACCTATGGGAAGTTATTCGGGGGTTAGTAAAAGAAGGTACGACAATCCTACTAACAACCCAGTACCTAGAAGAAGCCGACGAGTTAGCAGATAAAATTGCAGTGATTGACCACGGAAAAGTAATCGCAGAAGGCACCAGTGACCAGTTGAAAGCAAGGTTGGGTGGTGATGTTGTAGAGTTCGAGGTAAAAGACGAAGACCTAGTGGACGTAGCGACCAAAGCGGTGTCAAAAATTGCTACAAAAAAACCAACTGTTGAGGGGGCAACAATCACAGTCCCAGTCAAGAGTGGTTCAAAAAGCTTATTAGAAATAGTTCGGGCACTAGATAAAGAAAAAGTAGAGCCAGAGGCAATTTCTCTTCATAGACCATCACTCGATGATGTTTTTCTCAGCCTAACTGGCGAACGCGCCAAAGACCAAACAACTCCAAAAAAGCAGAAGGGTAGGAAAAAATAATGTTGCGCACTGCCTACTATGAGATAGCCGATACCTGGGCAATAACCCAGCGTAATCTAAAGCGCTATCTTCGCTTACCCCAGTTGTTATTTTTCTCATCAATTCAGCCAGTTATATTCCTAACACTCTTTAACTTTGTTTTTGGTGGCGCAATTGGTGGCGCAAAAGGAATCCCGGGCGGTTTGTACATCAACTTTTTGCTACCGGGTATTTTGGTGCAGACAACACTCTTCGGGGCACTCAATACCGGGATAGGACTAGCAGAGGACATGGGCAAAGGGATAATTGACAGATTTCGTAGTCTACCTATGTCACGCGCTGCAGTTATGGCCGGTCGGACGATTTCTGACATGATTCGTAATATTGTTGTAATGACTATTATGTTTATTGTCGGCACAATATACGGTTTCCGTTTTCAGGACGGTTGGGTTAGTGCGGTTGGAATGTTCTTGTCTGTACTACTTTTCAGCTTTGCAATGTCTTGGGCTGCTGCACTCATGGGTCTATTGGTCAAAGACAGTGAAACTGCCCAACTTGCTGGTTTTGTATTCATTTTTCCGCTAACTTTTGCTAGTGCTGCATTTGTGCCCATAGAGACAATGCCGGGATGGCTACAAGCCTTTGCTGCTAATCAACCAGTGACTTTCGCCGTAGAGTCAGCCAGAAGTCTGGCCCTCGGCACTCCAATGAACGGCGCGCTATGGAAACTAGGCCTATGGATAATTGGCATACTTGCAGTATTCGTGCCATTATCTATCAGCACATATCGAAAACGCGCCTAAAAAAGTCATTTTTGTAACCGTTGGTTACAGACTAATCCAGTTATTCGATGCTAGAAATAGTACGCTGACAGTCAATAACGATACAAACAGTAATACAATTACGAATATCGATAGGTTAGACATTTCGGTTTTCACTATTGTCTTTACAGTTTGTTTTTTCTTTTTAGCTGGCATTTGGTTTGTCCTTATTACTTATGCTTAGCATTATAAAGATTTTTAATCAAAAGTGAAGCAAACTTTGTTAGCGTACGCCAGTTAAAGTAAAACCAATAGAAAAAGTGTCTAGCGCACGCTCAATCTGATCTTCTGTAACATTTGCTCCGGGGTGTTTAATTAGATATCGTCTAGGTAGACCCCCTGCAGCAACTTGTTCTAAAAGTTCTTCGTACTCTTCTAGTGCCAAAAAGTCTTTGATTAATAAGTTTTTGGCCTTGTTCTCTTCGGTGATTTCGTTTTGTGGCGCTTGACTACCATATCTCTCCCAGTCTCTGCCCCCGCTTTGACTAAAGAAATGAATTACTTTTCCTGCCCCACTCTCGTCCCCTTCATTAAAAACGGTAATAATGTCCGGAACAATATCACCGATAAACACAGGACCTGAAATAAGGCTAGAGTCCAAATCAAAAATTCCAGTACCTTCGTATTGTTTGCTCCATATTCCATCTGGCTCACTTAAAAAAAGAGCACTACCGGTTTCGGTAGTTGTAAAGGCGGGCATGGCCAGTTGTATGCCATCTGGCTGGTGCCCAGATTTATTTCTGTGAATTCCCAGCCCCTGCATCCCCCCGTCAATATGTGGGCCTAGGCTAATTCTTTTCGGCAATGAATGCGTGTAAGCATTAACTAGCAACGTCTCTGTTCGTGATGAAACCGAAGCTTGCTCTAAGGCTTCGATAAAAGCAATTCGGCCGAATTCCAGGACGCCAATTGGGTCAATTTGAAAACCAGGTTGTTCCATTTGGTATACGGCTTCTGCCTGGTGTTGTGCCTCATCAGGTGTAAAAACAACCTCTAACCTTGCTGTCTCAAAATCACTCATAATTTACTATTGTTCTATGCGAAACCGCAGTTGTGCCTGCCTTAATTCTTCCGCCGTAACATCTAACCCAGGATGTCCAAAGAATATTTCTGGGGCTCTTTCTCCTGCCGCTAGCATTTCAGTAAAATCATCAGCTTCTTGGAAGGCAACATACTTCTTTAGAAGTGCATTCAGCTCTCTGCTTCTTACTGGGTTGGCGCTATCGGCAGCCCCACTAGAAAACCTCGCCCAACTTCCTGGGGATTCGTTATCCCTTCTGAAATAATGTGTTACTGCCTTTGATTTATAAAAGTTACCTTCACCAAAAAAAGTCATTCGTCCTGGCACTAAGTCACCAACGTGTATGGGCCCCGACAACTCTTCAGTAGGGACCTCCGCCATGCCTTTTCCTGTGTATCTCTTTCTGTGTAATTCTTTCGCTGAACCGTAGATTCGTATGTGGTCGCTTGGGTCTTCGTAGATTGATAATGCTAATTCTACTGCATCCTTTGCCTCGACATCTTTACTGACATGAGCAGAAATACCTCTTAGCCCCCTATGGAGATGGGGCACCAAATGGCCTTCCCTTGAAAAAAAGCTAGTGAACAGTATTGGAGTCCCACTCACAAATTCAGCAGCACCTTCTATTTCTTCCAGGACCGCCACGCAACCGAATTCTCTCATGACGTCTTCGTGGACCTGCGCCCCGGGTATCTCATTGCTATATATAGCAATAGCTTGTTCGCGAACGCCTTCCAGGCTATCTGCAACAGTTAGGGGAATGTGATCAATGTTTGGCATGGTTACCGCCTTTGTCTTTGCTTGGGGCGTCTTACCATGTTGCCCAGTACTGGGCCCTTGCCCCCGTCATAATGGGTAGTACTGACCTCTTTGTATCCTGCTTTTCTGAATGCATCTAGGTTTATTTGTCGATTACTACTGACCAAGGCTGCAAATATATTAAATTCATCCGCAAGGTTTAATGCCGGGTCGGCAACGGCATGTATAGCTCCTGTGCCCCGAAAATCTGGACGTACACCGATATAAGCCAAGTATAAAGCAGGCTTTTTCAGGCCGGCTTTTATTTTGTCCATTTTTTGGTCGACTTCAGCCACTGCAGAACCTGCCCGCAAGGCTCCTGATAGTCCAAACGTTCTGATTGTTGGAGGAGCACCATTTATATATGTGTAAAGCTTAGATTCTGGTCTCATTCCTGGCAACTCATAAAGACTGGCCGCTACTGGCGTGTCATCATCTTGGTAGGCAACTACAGGTGACCCACCACGCATCAAAGATTCTCTAACCACATATTCAAAGAATCTATCTAACGGCTTATGGCGTTGGCCCACATCTCGTAAATGTGAAAATACAGGGTCTCTTTGCTCAAATGCCTGTCCCAAGACTAGCGCTGCATCATGAATCCCATCATCATCACTAGGTGTTAAAACAAGCGCAGTGAAGTCAGGATTTTGTGCATTCTGTTGTTCTACAAAACCAGTATATTGTTCTCTTAAAGCGTTTGCGTACTGGACATCGTTGACAGACATTACCATCCAGATATATTAGCATAAAAACAATCTTTAGTCAATTACATAACAGGGGCGTTTATGTCTACCGGGGGTATAGGGGCGTGGGCTACGAAATCTTCTGGCCTATCCATAGCTTCGTCAAGGGTAATATCTACAGGTTTACCGCTAACTTGATTTGTAAAGGTAATATTTTCCTCGCCAACAACACCCGCAAAAGCACCTAGTGCGCTTTGGGTAACAAAACGGCCATAGGCCGATGCCGCGCCTTTTTGTCTGGCTTCGGACATAGCTAGCCGTAGTAGTTCTTTCCCGTTCCCAGTCCGTTGCAAGTCTGGTCTTTCGCTTACAAACATACCGACGTACATTCCTCTGCCTGTTTCGCCAGTATCGTATAGTGTTGTGGATATTGTTCCTATTCCAGGCACCTTTAAGTACCCATATTCTGCGCCACCTTCGAGGGTTTCCCAGCGTGTTTCAGGTATAGGATTAGAGTGGTCACTCATCTGCATATATTAACATAAAAGTATCCCAAAGTCAATATATTCTCATCCAATAAATAGTTAAAATTTGATTGGCTAATAGATCTAATGACTGCAACAAACGATGTCCCATTTAGGATTTCTAGCGAACTTTGGATTTTTGGGTTTTTCCACACTTATTTTAGTTAAAGATATTTTGTTTCGTGCATAACGGTGGCTAGTCATATATATTTAGGACAAAGGAACAGGGTGGGCAAAATAAAACGGCGTGCGAAACTATTTTTCAGGTTTTCGGCAGTGTTGTCGGTATTATTTATTGTAGTTTTTCGGATGACATCATTAAAAGCAGAAACTGCAGTTGACCCGTGGCTAGTGGCAGAAACGCCAAATCTGAGCAGCCCACAGGATTTGGCGCCCGGTCAAGGTTTCCCTGCTACGCTGGCTGGTTATGGCAACGTAGACTGCCAAATGCACAAATTTATAACCCGACCGGCTAGCTTTGGCTTCTCAGAAAAGGGGCACGATGCTTGTGCCGTACAAACTTTATATGGAGCCGTTGACCCAAATGGATATATATCACTCAATGGGACCAAAGTAGCAGGAAAACTAAAAACATCAGTTGGTACTGATTCATTTATTACACCGATCCCAGACTCTCCAAATGCAATAGTATTACAGAATACATCTGGCGGAATTAAGTTACATTTGTATAAAAACGTCAGCAGAAGGTTGAGAGTTGAGAAGAATATCATCAGTGGAGAGTTTTCTTATTTCTTGCCAGATACTCCTTCAAAAACTTTCAAGGATCCGAGAGGGGAAGACTTATTTATTAGGCCGGAGTCTATTTCATTTTCTTCAAATGGGAAATGGATGGTTGTAGATTCGCAGTCTGTCGCCATGCTGCGAATCAATCTCGAGACATATCAAATTACGCCAGTTAAGTCACCGTATATTTATAATCTGGGGCAGGCGCCGTTGCCTAATACTGCAATATCGGACGATGGTAAATATGTTGCTACCACATCTAGAGCCAAAGATTTGACAGTAATTGATGTTGATTCTTGCCAAAATTCACCGTCTACTTTTTTAACTTACAACAGCTGTAGCTCGAAAGATCATGCGCTTTTTGTGAATAGCAAGATCCCCGGAGGTTTGGGAGCTAGTAGGTTGAGATTTATAGACAATCGTCTCTTGACTTTTTACGCCAGTTATACGCCAACGACTACAACCAGGCAGCTAGCCAAGTATAGGCTTGTACCCGCAGGCGACACGCAGACTAGCTTAGACTACATGGCACTTGGTGATTCGTATGCTTCTGGTGAAGGTGCATATGATTATTTTGCGGAAACAGATACAGACGAAAATATGTGTCATCTTTCAAGATCTTCTTACCCGTACCTTATTGGCCAGCAGCTCGGGTTAAACTCTTATAATTCTGTTGCTTGTTCGGGCGCAAAGATTGAGAATATTAATCAATACGTCCAGAAGGAGAATATTCCGAGTCCAAATAATATGGGCGATTTACTGCCGGGTTATAAAAGACAATTACAGTACGTCAAGAAATATCAACCGAATGTTGTGACAGTTGGGATTGGCGGAAATGACATCGGCTTCGGAAAAGTAATAATTCAATGTATTGGGTATGGCGTAGTACCAAACACTTGTTATAGATACTATGAAGATAGATTAGAAATCGTAATGTTGATAAATAAGCAATTCACAAGACTGGTTGAATTATTCACCGGGTTAAAGTCTGGGGTTAAACCTGGCACAAAAATATATGCAGTAGGCTATCCAAAAGTTGTTCAAATGCACGGTGATTGTGCTGTAAATGTTCGGCTCAACAACGACGAAGTAGAATTCTCGAACCTATTAATTGAATATCTTAACTTAGTTATTGAGAAGTCAGCAGCAAAAGCTGGTGTGTATTTTGTTGATGCAAGTGAGACTTTTGCTGGTCATAAACTGTGTGAAGTAGATTCTCAGTTTTCTGCACTCAACGGAGTAACAGCTGGGAATAATAGACTGGGCATAATAGCAAACGAAGGATTCCACCCGAATAGGTTAGGGCATCAACTATACAAATCGAAGATTTTAGAACAAACAGAGAATTTTACACGAAGTATGCCCTCACCAGATACAACTATCAATTCCCCTTCGGAAGATTCATCCTTGCCGATTCTTCAGGTGCCTTCCTCGGGAAGGCAAATAAATGTAGCACAAATAGATGAAAATCTGACACGAGATGAGATATATAAAGATAGTGAACAAAAATTCGAGTTGCAGCCTGTACTGCATAGCCTTAAGGCAAACACAGATTATCGAGTAGAACTACATTCTGAACCCACAAATCTAGGTACATTTACTACTAATTCAGAAGGTGAACTATCTGGGGCCTTCTCAATCCCATCGGATGTCGAGCCCGGGTATCATACCCTGCACATATATGGCCCTAATCTGAACGACGAACTGCTAGACATATACAAAACTGTATTTATAGGTGCTAGCGAAATCGATTTTGACGGTGACGGCGTACAAAACCAGCTAGACAGCTGCCCAGACGACAAAAATGGTAGTGTTGATGCTGACCAAGATAGCATTGATGATGTTTGTGACGAAAGTATAGAGATCCAAAATAATCAGCCACCCTTAGAACCTGAAAATCATGAAGTGTCCAATGAAAATAATCCTGCAACAGATAATACAGATAACCACGTCGTTGAGACCCCTCCTACGCCAGGAGTTGTTGATAACCAACCGAATTTACCCCCCGCTCAGAACGAAATAGCAGGTTCTGATCCAGTTGTTGAGGGCGAAAGTTCAAATACCTCATCGATGCCAGAGGGAGGCGCTAATAGCATAAACTCCCAAAATAAAGCAAAGGTAACTACTGGTGATAAATCAAACCTTCAAAATAATGAACAGCTGAATGAAGGCATTGAAGACAGCGGTTTAAACAGTACAAGAAGGGCTGTCGCTGGCGCAGAAACAGACGGCAAGCAAAAGAATTTTCATGTCGATAGTTCAGGTATCAAAAAAAGTGCAGATGGGTTTTTGAACAGTAAAATAATAATTTTAGCGAGCTGTGCGCTATTATTAGTCATGACTATATTTATCGGGCATAAAAAAATCAGCAGTAAAAATTAGGGGTAGTAATTATGAATAAACAAAACAAACAGATAACAAAAAAGGCTATAGTAGCCCTGTCTATCCTGCAGTTGCTAATGTGTGTTTTATTAATGTACATAATTTATTCTGCTAATCATGATAATAATCCCACGGATCTAGATGGACTAGAAGGCATTGTACCCGCAACTTTGTTTGTACTGTTTGGGGTAATAAATATAGTTTTTTTCATTATTTATACTGTGCAGCATGTCAGAGCCAAAGAGAGACCCCAAGCACTAATTGTATTTCTGGGCATCGGTTTGATAGCCCTTTACGCATTCCTTGGGCCACTAATAGGTTTGGTTGATTCGCTTTAGATATTCCACGTAAAAAAAGCCCAACGTGAGTTTTGAAGCGTACTTTTTTATATCATTTTGTGAGGGTGTCTCGGAAATTTTTCATATAATAATGTAGTGCTGATGGGACTAATACCATGAGCCCACCCCCCTGTAAAATAGTCTGGACTGGTTCGGGTGTCCCACTAGAAAATGCCACGGCAATAGTGCCAGCTAGGCCTGCTAATAGCAAGCGTGTATTCCTGATTGACTCATCAGATAGCAGTGTTGCCTCGTATGGATAAACCGCTGCTGGGTCGTCTAATTCTCGGGCCTCGGAGGCTGAGCGAATTTGTACGGCTGTCTCGTCTGCATCATCAGAGGGCTGTTCGTCCCCATCTAAAACAGGCTTTTCCCATGCGCTTAGACTGGTCATCTTTAGCAACATTACCGCTTCGTCGATGTCGTGCTTTGCCATCTTTGTCCTGGATCGTATGATTTGCCCCGATTCGTCTATAAGCATGTTATGAAAACCGATTTCTAGGTCTATGCATCTGTCGGGGTATTCTTTGGCTTCGTCGGCATCTGTCAGATTAACGTGGAATTGGGATCTTTGGGTTATTGAGCCACGGCCAGGGTAGTCAGTTGTTCTTACTAGATTTACTGATAGCATCTTTTGCACATCAATCTCTGGGTCGTCTGGCTCTGTTTCTAAATCTAGGTAATCAGTATTGCCAAGAATAATACAAACACCGCTTGGTAACGTTTGTAACACGGTAAATGTACTAGTCAGCCCCGTGGTCTGGGGCTCTATATCGTCCACAGATAATCTTTGCATGTCGTAGGGCAATGCGCTGAATATCTCTTGCCCTAGCGTAGCTAATTGCTGGGCATATGCAGTCCTATCAAAAACTTCTGGACCATGCTCTGGAGTATTAAATCCGTCACTCATTTGGTTATTATCTAACTAGTTAGTTAAAATGTAAAGTACATTATGAATTTTTTATTTCAAGGTATTTAGTTATCTGATATGCTTATGGTAAGCGGAAATTACTAATGAAAAATGACGAAGACGATCAAAAAAAGCAAAAGCTACAAGAAGTAGATAAAAAAATCGACAAGCGCGTCGAAAACTTTATGGGTCCAGCCCCAGAGAATGCCAACACGATAGAGGATGAGCCCAAAAGTTACAAAGACAGAGCATCAGGCGATTCTGGGCCAACAAGTGCACCAATGGTATCTGACCAGGCCCCTGTGGTAGAACCGCAACCAGAAAAGAAAACCGGAGAAAAATCGTCTGACGAACCACTAGATGCCCCAGAAATTTCTGAAGCCGTTGACGACATCGCGGTAAAAGAAAGTGACGAGTCGCTAGCAGCAGAGGACGAAGCTATAAAAGAAGCGTTTGAAATAAAAAAACCGCAAGGCGGTAAGATACGCAGGTTTTTCCGAGCCTGGTGGCACAACAAGTTCGCGAGATGGGCAACAATACTAATAATCTTGGGCGCAGCAGCTGCAGTTGCGGTTTTCCCATCGACCAGATACTACCTACTGAATAAAGCCGGTGTTCGCAGCCAAGCGTCCGTAACTGTTATAGATGAAAGTACCCGTTTGCCACTAAAAAATGTCTCTGTACAGTTAAATAATGCTACTGGGACAACCAACGATGACGGCAAAGTGACCCTCAGCCAAGTAATGCTAGGAGATACAAACCTAGTAGTAACACGTCGAGCATTTGCGCCCCTGTCACGACCAGTGACAGTTGGGTGGGGCAGTAACCCGATGGGTGATGTTATGTTGAAACCGACAGGCCTGCAATACGAGTTTGTTGTTCAGGACTTTTTGTCTGGAAAGGCAATAGAAAAAGCAGAAGCTACAAGTGGCGATGCCAGCGCATTCTCTGACAAAGATGGGAAAGTCCTGCTAACACTGGATGCTACAAGTGAAGATAAGGTAAAAATCGATATCAAGGCTAGTGGTTATCGCACGGAAACATTAACTGACAACAAAGATTCTAAACCACGAACAATAAAAATGGTACCAGATAAAAAACAGGTATTTATATCCAAACGTTCGGGCAAATACGATGTATACAAAATAGATGCAGATGGCAAAAATGAAAAACTAATATTGTCTGGTAGCGGGTCCGAGCGCGACGACATGGTTCTGGTGTCACAACCAAATGGCAACCAAACAGCGCTAGTATCCACCCGCGATAACCAGCGCAACACTGACGGGAATCTGCTTAGTACGCTGACTTTAATAGATGTGGCTACTGACAAAACAGTTGCACTCGATAGCGCTAGTAGCGTTCAAGTAGTCGGCTGGATGGGAGACAATCTGATATATGTTCTAGTAGACCAACAAGGTGCAGCCAAGAGCGCAAAGAAGCAAAAAATAGTCAGCTACAACACGGCAACTGGCCAATCAATAGATATTGCCTCGGCAGACTACTTTAACTCTGCAACAATTGCGGCAGACAAAATCTATTATTCTCCAGCGGCAGAAGTTACGGTAACCACAGACGGCAACGGAAGTGCTAACAAAACTGATGCAACTAAAGTCGGGTTATTTGTAGCTAACAGTGATGGCACGAATAATGTCCAACTACTAAATAAAGAAATCTGGAGTATCACCCGTACAGATTACAGCACACTGACGATGTCGGCTGGCAAAGATTGGTATCAATACACACTGGGTGGTTTGAAGCCTGAAAAAATTAGTGGTGCACCGGCTGACCAAAAACCAAGGGTCTATGCCCTTGGCCCTGACGGCAAATATAGTTTGTGGGTTGATACCCGTGACGGTAAAGGTGTGCTGATTAATTATAATATTGCAAAAAATGATGATGTTGTCCTAGCCACGCAGAGCGGATTATCATACCCCGTCAGGTGGCTAAACGAGACAACAGCGGTGTATAGAATCCACACAGACAGCGAGACTGCCGACTATGTTGTTAGCACAAAGGGCGGGGAGTCAAAGAAAATAGTAGATGTTACCAATACCGCTGGGCTCGATCGGTGGTACTATTATTAGTCTAATGCGGGGATTGGTTTGGATTAATAAAATCGGTACAATACATAAAAGCTTATGATTAATTCAAGAACGGTAAGAGTCAAGAGTGCAATTGCCACAGGTTTATTTTTGCTGGTAAGTGTAATTATCCCATATATTAGTTTCGACACCGGTTTTGCGGCGACTACTCAGGCTGAGACAACGGAAAAATCTACACTAAGTGAACGGATAAAAACATATAAGGCAGGCATCAAGACAAAGATTGCCAATAATGCCCAGACAAAAATAGCGCTGCATTGTAGCGTGGCCCAGGAAAATACAAAAACCCTAACAACTAGAATGAAAATTGTTGAGAAAAAGCGTAATGCTGCTTATTCAAATATCACGAAGCAATTGAATACCTTATTAAAAAGGCTAGACAACCAGGCTTATGAGACAACTAGCCTAAAAGACAACATCACAGTGCTAGAAGGTAAAACAACTGATTTTAAGACCAGCATGGCAGGGTATACCCAATCCCTAGATGATCTATCGACTATGGACTGCAAGAAAGATCCGCTTGCATTTATTGGTGCGTTGCAAGCCGCAAGGAAGTCACATGAAAAAATATTGCCGATGATAACTGACATTCGCGAATATATTACCAATACTATCAAGCCATCACTGGTGCAAGTTCGTCAGCAAATTGAGAGCGGCAATACTACCGGAGGGGACCTAAGCCAATGAACCCAGAAGATAGAAATAACGGTCCTTTAATGGATGTGCAACCACCAGTTGCTAATCCTATGCCAACTCAAATGTCATCACCTATTAATGACCCAATGGCACCAGCTGATAATATAGTTCAACATAGCTCGACCGTTCAGCAACCAGCCCCAGATGCCCCAAAACCAGCAAAGAAAAAAATGAGTGGGGTTGTGGTTGCAGTAATAATTACTTTTGTAGTGATGCTAATTATTGGGGGTGCGGTGGTCTGGTTTATTATGATGAAAAATGACAGTACGCCTGCTGCAAAGCCCGTTACTACAACAAGCGAAAACGAACGTGTTTCAACCCAACAAATAGACGATACGACAAAATCAATAGATAATACCCTAAACACCTTGAACGATTCGCAGGATATGACTCCCAGTGATGTAACCGACCAAACCCTAGGTCTTTAGTGGCTCTAATCACTAATAATAAGTAGCGAACGCGCGACATTTGGGTCGTCAACTATTGTCATGGTATTTGCCTGCGCATGAGCTCTCAGTTCGTCATCGGGCCTTATGCAAAACGCGTTACTCGGTGTCGAAGCAAGGTCCAGCATCCCAATATCACCAACCGAATCGCCAAAGGCATACACGATGCGTTCGTGCTTTGCTTGTTCAATCCTTCGTCTTACCCTAGATGCTTTTTGTGCCGAACTCAGCGCTACCACTACGTCGCCAGTATAGGTCCCGTCAGTGTCTATCCCCAATAGAGTAGAAAAATAACTAGCACCAAAACGCCCAGCAATAGGTTCAGCTATAAAATCTGGCTCACCAGTTACCAATATTATCTCTCCGAATTTGCCTCTTGCATCATCAAATGTTTTTGGAACCCAAAGATAAAATCCAAGTGTGCCAGAAACATACTCACTAACCAGTTGTTTAGCCTGGAACGATCCGCGACCCTTAATGGCTTCTGCTGCCATGTCTAATGTATCGGTCATGAATGTTGAATAATCAATTTCTCCCGCTTCGTATGCGCGATAAGTATCTTGGACTTTTTCGTTAGCATCATTTTCGATAAACCCGTCAGCCGCCAATGCATCATAAACAGGGAAAAGCGTAAACTCTGGTGTAATCGTTCGGTCAATGTCACTAAAAACTAAGGCATTCTTGCTCACGAAATTATACCTTCTTTTGCAATAACTCCACCCATTTGTCTTATTTTTGCGAATCTTAAGCTGTGCCAATCGGGGCCAGCTACAATATCTTGAGGAATTACTATCGGAACGGTTTCTTCTTGGGCTATTTCTACTGCATAGCGTTGGTGCTGATGCAGCCAAGCATCAAATGCTGGTCGTGTCTCGTCTTGTGGTAACCCACGTAAGAATGCTTGACTTTGGAAGAGGCCTTTTTCGGCTGCTTCTTTTGTTTCATGTGCATTTACGGCTATAAATTGCGCCATAGCAAGATTAGCCGACAACGTTACAGCAATGCCAAAAGTATTGCTCAACATATCATTACGACCATCATGGCTCATTTTCCAGTCGATTAGTGTTATGGGTATCTCGCGTGTGATTGTTAAGCTTGCTTCTTGTGGTGCCAGTCTTAGGTCAATTGCTTGTTCTTCGAGCAAACATCGTAGTAAACACTGTTCGTACGTTTCAACCTGAATAAGTTCTCCGTCTTTGAACTTGCCCTTGACTGTTTCGCTAGGCACCCCCCATTGGCCGTCTTCAACTCCGTTTGTAGGCTTGGCCCTGTGGGGATACGTAAAAACCCTACCAAACGGATCTTCTATTCCAAATGCATAACCCAGCTTACCGAATCCCATTGCCTCTATATCTTTCATTGCACTAGGGCTAACTGTAGGGAAATGCGAGTTATTAGCATACCATTCAAGTTGATCACCCAATACTTCGAGTCCACCTATATCTTGTTCCGCTGACATGATATGTTTATAACATTAAACAAGCCAATTTACCAGGATGATAGGCAATACAAATTTATGCTAATCTAATTAGGCATGACTGAAGAACAAATAATATTAGTGGACGATAAGGGCGCACCGATTGGTACGGCGGAGAAGTTTTCATCGCATCATGCTAATACACCACTGCATTTGGCGTTTTCTTGCTATGTTTTTAATGATAAGGGCGAGTTATTGGTCACGCAGCGTGCGCACAAAAAGAAAGTTTGGCCGGGGGTATGGACCAACAGCCTTTGTGGGCACATATCTCCTGGCGAGGAAACAGTTGATGCAATAAAACGACGGTTGGACTATGAGCTGGGTATGACCGCCAAAGATTTTAAAGTAGTATTGCCAGATTATAGATACAAAACTCCACCATTCAACGGAATTATTGAAAACGAAATTTGCCCAGTATACATCGCTTTTGCTACGAGTATCCCTATTCCAAACCCAGAAGAAGTTGAAGACTTGAAATGGATGAAATGGAGCAATTACAAAAAAGAACTCGAAACTGATAAAGAAAATGTGTATTCCTATTGGTGCAAAGACCAACTAAAGCAGCTGAAAGATATCAAGGAAATATCGGAAGACGCCGAAGACAATGAAACGATACCAGTCAATCAAGGATAAGGAAATTGCAGACCTGTTGCTGGCCGGCAAAGTAGGGATTATACCAACGGATACTGTTTATGGAATCGTAGCCCAAGCAAGTAATAAAATTGCAGCAACGAAAGTGTTAGAAGTAAAAGGCCGCAAATACAAGCCTGGTACTCTGATTGCAGCAGACATTGACCAGATAGTCGAATTAGGTATCCCTAGGCGATTTTTGACAGCAGTAGACCAATTTTGGCCTGGTCCAGTTAGTGTGGTCGTGCCGATGGTTGACGATGAACTAACATACTTGCACGGTGGCGCTATGTCTTTGCCCGTAAGAATACCCAACACGTCTGAGCTGCTAAACTTACTGATAAAAACAGGCCCACTAATAACAACCAGCGCGAACAGGCCTAATAAGAAACCTGCAAATACTATCCAGGAAGCAGTAGACATTTTTGGCTCTGAGATAGATTTTTATGTTAATGGCGGAGATTTGATTGGCCGCCCACCCTCAACAATTATTCGAGTGGTTGATGACGAAATCGAAGTTTTAAGAGAAGGTAGTGTTAAAATAGACCAAAACGGGATGATTATAAAATGACTTTTGATGAATACCAGCAAAGTGCTAAAACTACTAATCTAACCCCAGGAAAGTTCGAAGGCGTTTTGACCATTAGTTTTATGGACAAGGTGCTGGGGCTGGTTGGTGAGTCTGGCGAGTTTGCCGACAAGGTTAAAAAAATCCTGCGGGATAAAAATGCCGAACTCAGCGAAGAAGATAAACGGGAGCTTATAAAAGAGCTTGGTGATGTTCTATGGTACATTGCACTGCTGGCCGACAATTTTGGAGTTGGGCTAGAAAAAGTTGCTGAACTAAATATAGAAAAGCTGAGTAGCCGAAAAAACAGGGGCAAATTAGCCGGCAAAGGCGATAACAGATGATTTACGATACGCAACGGCCGTATCTTGCTTCGTTTGTGATATTGAAAAGGGGCAATAAAGTTGCGTTTGTACTCCGTAAAAATACAGGGTGGATGGACGGTCGTTATGGTTTGCCGTCAGGGAAAGTCGAGCTGAACGAGCCTGGTTTAGTCGCAGCAAAAAGGGAGCTAAAGGAAGAGGCAGGCGTCAATACAAACATAGAAAATTTGAGATTCGTTCATGTGTGTCATCGTAAATCTGCTGATAACTCTTTGTGGTGGATTGATTTGCTTTTCGAAACTGATAATTGGCAGGGAGAACCGCACAACGCCGAACCCGAAAAAAGCGAAGAATTGAAATGGCTGGATATAGATAATCTACCAGAAAATGTTGTCCCGGCAGTTCGGCATTATCTGGAAGAAATAAAAGCAGGTAGAATGTATAGTGAATACGGCTGGGAGGAATAAATGGAAGTCAAAGATTTAGTAAAAAAATATTTGCCAACAGTAAATATTATGCAGTTGGCCACATCAAAAAATGATCAGCCCTGGGCATGCACAGTTCATTTTTACTCTGATGAGGATTGTAACCTGTACTGGCTTAGTTCTGAAAATAGGCGTCATTCACGGGAAGTAAAAGATAACGATAAAGTAGCCGCGGCAATAGTTGTCCATGAAAACACACCTGAAGAAAATTATGTTATTGGCATTTCGGTTGAGGGGGTGGCAGAATTTCTCGATAGCAATATTTCTGACAAAGATTGGCGAGGAGTTGTTAAAAAACTTGGGCATAGGCAAGAGCTAATCCAAGAGATCCGTGACGGCAAAAACAAACATAAATTCTACCGCATAAAGCCGACAAATATCGTACTTTTTGATAATAAAGACTTCCCAGACAACCCACGTCAAGAATGGAGTGTGACAAAATGATTACTGGCCTACATCATTTTGGATTTAGAGTTGAAAGTCTCGAGGAATCGATAAAATTTTATGAGAAAATAGGCTATTCTGTTATGAAACGTTTCGGCGGATCATCCAGGGGTTTTCAAGCAGTAATGATGAAAAAAGGCAAAAGCCATGTCGAGCTTTTTACTTTCGTCGATCCCAACTCTGAGTTAAGCAAAAAAATTTCCCGTCATTTTGCTTTTTCATCCGATAACCTTGAAGAAGATATTAAATCATACACGAACTCCGGTTATTAAATTTCTATACCTATAACTAATGGAACAGTTTGCAAGCGTTTTGCATATGTGCAAGATAAATTTGGAACTCAAATTGAAATAATAGAACCATTTGACGATGATAGGTAAAAAATGAAAGTTATTTTGTATCCGGCGATTACGCTAGATGGATTTATTGCAAAAAGTGATGGTGATTCGGATTGGGTTAGTGGTGCTGACGATGCATTATATCAACAAGCAATTAAAGAAGCTGGCTGTGCAATCGTTGGTCGAACGACTTACGAGCAGTATAAGTCAGATTTTGATGAAGAGGGAAGAGTAACATTTGTTTGTACAAGCAAATGTCTAAAATCTACAAACGAGAATATTATATTTGTTTCAGGCGAACCTGAAGAAATTCTGCAAGTTGTTAAAGACCATGGGTTTGATTCAGTTATATTATCTGGTGGTGGTGAAACTAATGCTAGGTTTGCCCGTGCAAAATGCATAGATGAAATAGTAGTAAGTATTTATCCCTTTGTAATGGGTGATGGCATTGGTTTGTTTAGCGATAGTAAAAATATAGAATTAAAACTTGAACTAATTAGTACTAAAAAGGTAGTGGATGGAATAATCCAAAACCACTACAAAGTTATCAAAGACTGAATTCTAGGATTAGTGCTTTGTGGTCGGACACGACTTCTTCGCTGACTGAAAACTTTTCTACTTTTATATCATTACTGACAAAAACAAAATCACAGACTACAGAACCCCGTTCGTGTTTCGGCGCTCTATGAGCAGGCGACAGAGTGGTTTTTACCCCAAATTTTGTCGTCAGGTTTATTAGCCCCGTATCTTCCACTAATTTTATTGGTGGAGTAGCAGGATGCGAATTGAGGTCGCCACAAAATATAATTGGATGCTCGAGTTTATTTAAGCCCTCGACTGCTTTTTGCATAGAAGCTACTGTTATATCGTTATCTTCCTTTTCATGGTGTAGACGCGGTAGGTAGCCCTGGTGGGTTGAAATAGAAAGCTTTTTCCCATTGCCAATTTCAGCTGTGCAAGCTTGCCAAACCCTTGTGTTAGGCTGCGAGTTCGAGATTTCTTTTCGAAAATTATAGTTATTATTTGTGTGAATTTTTATCAGATCGGACAGGGGGTATTTGCTGATGATTATGTTGCCTGTATCAATTTTTGTTCCTATCATCTCAAATCCCCAGGCAGGGGCAAATGAGTAGTGCTCGAAATTTCCTTGTTTGATTATTTCCGATACATACATAAACTGGTCTTTGAAAGTTGGTGCGTTGGACTCGGGGTCAAAGGCTTCTTGTATGCATATGAAATCTGGCTTTTGGTCTAATAAGAACCTTTCCAACGGCCCATTAAGGCGGCCTAGCCAGCCGTTAATTTGGATTAATTTCATTTAGAAAATTCCTTTCGGATCCACTCGTCCAGGCTGCCACCGCCGCCACCTGCCATCGCAACCACCATATCGCCGGCGTCTAGATGCTTTTGAATTGTTTCTTTCAGTTGCGTGTCGCGTTCCATCGGTTCGGCAATCTCTGGATTTGACAAATGTTTTATCATCTCCGCCGGGTCAATAATGCGTTGATCTGGGTCTTCACGCGCTAGGTAGCTGGGGACCCAGTAGACTTTTTGAGCACCGTCAAAACAGTTTTTATAGTCATCTATCATGTAGTGTTGGCGGCGGTTGGTCAGGCCTTCGTAAACCACAATAACTTTTTTATTTTTAGTTTTGGCTATATCCAGGGCTACACTCAGACCGCCGCGAACTTTGTCTGGTGTGTGTGCATAGTCGCTGTAAAGCCCGGGAATAATTTCTTCCATTCTGCGCTGTAAACCAGGAAATTTATTCATTAGTTCAACTAACTTTCCGATAGATTCACCCGTTGCTCTGTGAACACCTTCGATGGCTAACTGAGCATCTTGTCTATTGGTGTACCCAGGCAAATCAAGGGCAAACATCATCTGGTCTGCACCAATTGTTGATATTTTATCCTCGTCAGACTCGCTAGGAAAATCAAGACTGCACCAATCCTGATGCCACAAAACTGTGTATTTAGATTGCTCGATGAATTTTTTGAATGCGTCTAAATAATCTTGGTATGTTTTGAAAATCTCGTGATGGTCCCAACTAATGCCTGTTATCAAACTAATTTCAGGGTGAAAAGCCAAAAAATTATGATCAAATTCATCTGCTTCGTACGCGAAAAACTGAGATTTAGAGTCATATTGCCCCATCTCGCCAAAACTAATTTTTGCACCTACAGAATAACTAATAGGAATACCCAACTGTTTGAATAGCCAGATAACCATGGCAGTTGTAGTTGTCTTGCCATGTGTACCAGCTATGGCAATCATTTTTAGGTTTTTGTCAGTTAGTATTTTATTCAAGAACTCATCACGTTTACTTTTTTTGATGTTGTTATCCTTCACAAAAGTTATCTCTGGATGATTCGGGTTTTCTAACTCTAGTGCCGAAGAGTAAACATACCAGTCTATAGGATTTTTTACATGAACAGATTCAATAGCTTGTTTCGTTTGGCCGATATGTATATCTGTTATCCCTTTTTTTCGCAAGTATTCTATGTACTGAGAGTCTTGTTTATCAGATCCAGAAACGGAGTAGCCGGCTTGTTTGGCAATTAACGCCAATGGCCCAATAGCTGTTCCGCCAATTCCGGAGAAGAATATGTGCATAGCAATAGTCTAACAGCCTAGTGGTCGAATAGTCCATTAGTCTAATTGACTCTAGTAAAGCCTATAAAAACGGTTTAACATTAGAGTTATAGAATAACCCTGGAAAATATGGACAATAAAGAGCTTCATCACAAATGGCGAAAAACGCGACCAATCAAATCGTGGTTTTTCCTAATTATTTCGGTATTTTCACTAGGGCTTGGCGTTTATGCAATGCGTCAAAACAACCTAACGGCCTTGCGTTTGCGCGAAGTAGTTGCAAAAGCAGACAAGGCCAACAAAAACGTCGAAAAGCCTCTGAGAGAGCTGAGAGAGTATATTTATAGCCACATGAACGCTGACCTGTCTGCAGGAGGTAGCGTGCAACAACCGGTGCAGTTAAAGTATCGATACGATAGGTTAGTGGCGGCCGAAAAGGCTAAGGCCAGCAAAAGCAGCAGCCAAGTATATACAGAAGCCCAGGCTGTTTGCGAGAAAAAGTTTCCAGCGGGTTTATCCGGGAGAGGACGCATTCCCTGCATCAAAGACTACGTCAATAAGCACAAATCTAAAGAAGCCATAAATATCCCAGATGCTTTGTACAAATTTAACTTTGTATCACCGCGTTGGTCGCCTGACGTCGCTGGAATAGCCTTGCTTGTTTCGGCGATATTTTTTGTGCTGTTTTTAGGATGGTTTGTTATGGAGCGATGGGTTAAGCATAGACTAAAACAACACGAATAGGGGTAGAAAATTATGAAAGCAACAAATGGAAATAAAGCAGGGAAAAGAGAGTACAACAAAAAGTGGAATGTGCCTGCAATTCTCAGCTTAGTCTTTGTGGGGTTCCCACTGACTGCCCCCATTCTGGCTATCGTTGGTCTGGTGCAGATACGCAAAACACAAGAACGTGGCGCATGGCTGGCTATTCTGGCGATACTATTAAATATTTTAGGCTCCATTCTTCTTGTGGTCGGTATTACCTTGTTGATAGTTCATGCTGTTAGGCTAGACCAACGCGAGGCGGATAGACTCGGAACCAGCAAAGAAACGGTTTCATTGGTCAAGCGCTCCGTCGACGGCAATTGTAATATAACGGTACTAGAATCTGGCTACCCAATTGGCACAGATGGTGGTTCATTAACAGATAACATTTATATCGAGAAAGTATCAGATAATTTTGCTATTGGCGATAGAAAATGCAGTTATATAAACAATACACAGACTTTTATTTCGAAGAAAAAAGAGGGGACCTGGAAAGTTATATTTACCGGTGACAAGCGACAAGCTTGCACCAGATTACAGGTTGAGAGAGCTCCAGAATCTCTGTTAACCTCGGCGTGCAGTGTATTTGTACACCCACAGGTATCCCGCAACTGATGTGAAAAGTACCGCTCAAAGGGTTGACAAACAATTCGCCTCTGGAGTATCGTGGTGGTACTAAGGTAAACCTAAAGAGGGAGAATTAATAATATGGGTTACAATCATACAAACAGTAAAGGTGTTACATACTACCTAAACAGCAAAGACGTTACGCTCCGCGGTGGCAAATTGCAGACTATCTACTACTTCAGCAAAGACGAACGACCAGAAGCTTGCGACCTACCATCAGGTAAAGTAGTAACAGAAAACCCACGAAACGGTTTCCTAACAGTAAAAAAAGCCGCCTAAATAAACACGAATATTACAAAAACGCCCTATTAAAAAGGGCGTTTTTTATTTCCAATAAAAAATTTATCTAAGATGATTATATTTTTTGAAGTGGTCCCGAAGTATTGTCGCCAATTATCCTTTTGTACATTAACTCGGCACTGATCAAAGTCGTGGGCATGCCAATCCCAGGGTTAACGTCAGCACCAACATAGTATAAGTTAGATACCTTTTTGCTAATGTTGTTAGGCCTGAAAATTGCAGATTGTCTGAGTATGTGGGCCATACCCAAAGCCGTTCCAGACTGCGAATTATAACGATTAGCAAAGTCTTTCACGCTAAACTGTCTCCGATAGACAATATTTTTACGCAAATTTTTGAGCTTCATGGTTTCTTCCATGGTCTCCAGAATCTTATCAGCGTAGGCCACCAATTGTTTGTCTGTGTATTTCAAGCCAGGTGCAATTGGGACTAAAACAAACATGTTCTCATGTCCTTTTGGTGCAACTGTGGCATCAGTTTTGCTGGGAGCACAAACATACATACTAGGGTCCGAGGGCCAGGTTGGGTTGTCAAAAATCTGCCCGAAATTCTTTTTCCAATTTTTACTGAATATCAAGTTATGGTGCTGAATGCCAGGGTATCTTCCTTTGACCCCTAAGTATATTATTACTGCACTCGGCGCCAGAACTCGGCTTTCCCAGTATTTAGTGGACTTGGTTCGGTATTGAGCGCTCAGTAGTTTTGTTTCGGTGTGCCAGACATTCGCGTTACTGATAACAACGTTTGCATATATTGCTCTTCCATTCTCTAGCTTTACCCCAACAGCTTTTTTGTTCTTGATAATTATTTTCTTCACGGTCAAGTTGTTTCTAAAAACGACATCGTACTTCTTGGCAATTCGTTCCAAGCTCTTTACTATTTCGTTGATACCTCCGTCTGGATAGTAAACCCCCATATTGAAATCTATGTGGTTCATCATACTGTACAGGGCAGGGGTGTTGTATGGGCTAGATCCTAGAAAAACCGAAGGATATTGTATTATTTTGTACATTTCGTCAGTTTTGAAGTATTTTCGAACGTATTTGTCCATGTTTGAAAGTGCGTTTAGCTTTCGACCCTTTGTTGCAACCTCCCAGGTTAAAAAATCGCGAATAGAATTGTAGTTTTTATATAAAAAACTAGCTTTAGCTATTTCGTACTGCTGCCCTGCGATATCTAGGTATCGCTTAAGTGCCTCGTCAGCTCCGGGCTCAATTTTTCTTATTGTCGGCAAATCTTTTTTTAGGTCAGAATATATATCGACATGATTGTCAGAGTCTTTATAAAATATTCGGTAACTCGGGGACAGCTTTTTGAGTTTTAGATGGTTTTCGACTTTTTCTCCCATAAGGTCAAAAAAGTGCTGAAATATATCGGGCATTAAGTACCAACTGGGCCCAGCATCAAATCTAAACCCCTTGGTTTCAAAAACTCCTGCGCGGCCACCGATCTGTTCGTTTTTTTCTATGACAGTAACCTTGTACCCAGCCTTGCCCAGTATGCATGCACTACCCAAGCCCCCAAAACCGGCACCTATAATTATTGCAGTAGGTTTAGACATTTTTCTGTTCGCGCTTTTTCTCCATCCTCATGATAAACATTGTAAGTAGCCCAATGGCAACGCCGATTCCTCCCGGTATCCATTGTTTTAGGCCCAGGTTTACTCCGGCCCAAAACCAGGTGAGTCCGAAAGCACTGTAGGCAAGAGACCTACGGACAGATTTTTCTTTTCCCCAGATTTTGTGAATAATCCAACCGGAAATTAGCCCACTGACAAACCAGCCGGCAAAGTTCATTAGAGGCACTCCGTAAAAAGGTCCGGCTTTTGCCCATTGCCAAATGCCCATTCGAGTTAGGGCAGGGTCCAGGACGACGTCTAGCGCCAGGGCGAATAAGGCAGTTAATATAACTCGCATCCCTGTTTTTGTTATTTTACTAGCAAGCCAAAAAGCACCTAGTACAAGAGGTGGGTATGCAAATGCAACTGTCCAGGGTGTTAGCCCTAATATTTTGTAACCTAGTGTATCGCTGTAAGCGAACTGTCCATACGGGTAGCCTGTTTTTACAGCAATTGACTCAAAGGCGATTCCGAATAATCCCAGAGCCACGATAAGTATGACTGCACGAGCAACACCACGTTGTCGAATGGCCCCGATGTAGCTAGGCAATGCGAACAAGACTATTGATATTGCAGAAGCTAAAGGCGCGGCTGCCGATATTATCGAATTCATTGGTACAATTATGAAGTGCTTGTGCCATTTTTCAAAATTTCGAGACCAAGATTCTGGCCGTATCTGTTCGGTCCATTCATTATTGGGCTGACATCTGCGAATATTTATTCGAATTGGTGGCTCTTGACCATTTTTGGTTTGTATTTTTTACTGCCTGCAAATCTCTTAATTTACGGCGTAAACGATATTTTTGATTATGAAACAGACAAGGTAAACCCCAAAAAACAGTCATACGAAACATTACTAAAACCCGTACAGCAAAAAAACTTATCAAAACTGATTCTCTTGCTCAATTTGCCTATACTAGCCTTGGCGCCATTGATGCCGCTAGCAGCCTTTTTATCATTATTGGGGTTCTGGTTTTTTGGAATCTTTTACTCTAGCCCTCCGATTCGAGCTAAGACAAAGCCGTTTTTGGACTCGTTTTTTAATATCCTGTATATTTTCCCAGCTCTTGTTAGTTTCGGTCTGGTAACAGGAGAATTTCCCTCACTTGCGATAATTATTAGTGCCACTCTGTGGTGTATGGCCATGCATGCTTACTCGGCGGTCCCAGACATAGAATCTGACAGAAAGGCCAAAATCTCTACGATTGCTACAGTTTTAGGTAGCAAGCTGACATTGATTTTCTGCTTCGGTTCGTATATTGCTTCTGCTATTTTGACGTATCAATGGCTTGGCGTTTTCAGCATTTTTGCCGGGTTAGTATACGGGTTAATGGTTATAATATCTCTGTTGCGGCAAAAAAAGATATTCAATCTTTACAAGATGTTCCCGTACATAAACCTGGGTTTGGGTGCCGGATTGTTTTTTTGGATAGAACTAGTTGTCAACTAAGCACAAACGTGATATAATACATATTATGGACGGCCAACTAGAGCTCCTACCGCAACCAGAACCCGTAGACATTACTGAGATTGCTGCACGAATTGGTGCAATTGCGGATGCAAGACCACATGGACCAGCCCCCACAGATACGGATGTGCGTCGTGAATCTATGGCTGATTTACGAGATGGAGAAGACCTTGCGGCCGAACAAGGCGCTAGGCCATCCGTTGGTTTCGTGCCCATACGATCCGGCCCCGGTTCACAAGCTTTCGCTAAGACAAGAGCTGCCTTACAAAGGTCTACCGATAGACCAAGAGTTTAACAAACATACACGTCGATAATTTTTTAAAGGTACAATAGACTAACTGATGAATATTTGGGACAAACTACCAAAGCCATTTTTCGTGTTGGCGCCTATGGACGATGTGACCGATTCTGTATTTCGTCAAATTATCGCAGAAACAGCCGCGCCAGACCTGTTTTTTACTGAATTTGTGAATGTCGATGGTCTGCAAAGCCCTGGCCGGCCAAAAATACTTCCAAAATTGCAGTTTAGTAGAGTCGAGCAGCCAATAATTGCTCAAATTTGGGGGAAAACACATGGAAATTATTACAAAACCACGAAAGACCTAATAAAAATGGGCTATGACGGCGTCGATATCAATATGGGTTGTCCCGACAAAGCGGTGATAAAAAATGGCTGTTGCGTGGCCCTGGTAGACAATAGGGGACTGGCAGGGGAGATAATAGCCGAAGTCAAGAGAGCTGCTGGCAAAAACTTCCCTGTTAGTGTGAAAACTCGGTTAGGGAATCGGCATGAAGATATAACCTGGATTGAGTTTTTGCTAAAACAAGGTCTAGATGCGCTAATTATTCACGGACGCACGGCTAAAGAAATGTCAAAGGTGCCTGCGCGGTGGGAGACAATAGGGCAGGTTAGGGAAATGCGCGATTCCCTCTCCCCCACTACAAAAATCATTGGCAACGGTGATGTAATGACGCGCGAACAAGGGATTGAGCTAGCAAAAAAATACAATCTGGATGGGATCATGATTGGCCGCGGCGTTTTTCATGATCCATATATTTTTAGCCCGAATAGCCCTTGGAAAGAGCAAAGCCCAGAGCAAAAACTAGGACTATACCAGAAACATGTGCAGTTATTTTGCGACACATGGAAAAATAATGAGCGAAAAATATATACACTTAATAAATTTTGCAAAATATACGTCAACGATTTTCCTGGGGCCAAAGAACTGCGTGACAAACTAATGCATGCGAGCAGCCCTACCGAACTACTATCTTTACTAGACCATTACCAAACAATCACAAAATAACACTTCTCTTCTAAAGAACTATTCTCTAGTTGAGAGGATTTTTGGCTTGTTTTTTTATTTATCTGATAAACAGGCGTATTTTGCGCCCCAATCGTTCATTTTGTTTAGAACATCGTTTAGCTCTTTGCCTTTAGGAGTTAGGCCGTAGCGATAACGCGGTGGGTGTTCGCAATACATTTCTTTGGCTACTATTTGCTCGCGCTCTAGCTTGTCTAGTCGCTGGCTAAGGGTACGCGGGCTGATAGATGTTAGAGATAGCTCTAGCTCACTAAAAGTTCGGGAGTTGTCGTTTAGGCCACACAGAATTAGGGCAGTCCATTTGTCTCCGATTATGCTTAGCGCGTTCTTCATGCAACTGGTGCTGAGGCTAGGGTTGTTTATAAACATACATTTATTATACAAAAAAGACTTTACAAAATATAGCCAGTAACTATACTAAGTAAAGTGAGGTGAAGTTTTGGAGAGATAATTTAATGATTTAGGAGAATATATGAGTGCAAAAATAGGAGTCGTAATTAGCAGTACCCGCCCTACCCGTTCCGGACATCATGTGGCAAATTGGTTTATGGAAAAAGTTAAAGATGTAAAAGAGATTGATTTTGAAATTGTTGATTTGAAGGAAGTTGACTTGCCTTTTTTGAATGAGCCAGAAACACCGTCGAGTGGAAAGTACGATAACCCAGTGGTAAAGAAGTGGAGCAAAACGATAGATAGCTACGATGGCTTTGTATTTGTTGCAGCCGAGTATAATAACGGTCCCACAGCACCATTAAAGAACGCAATAGATACGCTTTTTCATGAGTGGGCCCGAAAACCAGTTGCCTTTGTGGGATATGGCACGCTAGGTGCTGCCAGATCAATAGAACATACTGCTGCCATTACAGCAAAGATTAATATGATGCCGCTATCGGCGAACACCGTTAGCGTTTTAGAGCCATGGTCAGCAATAGACAAAGAAGGTAACGTAGACGAAACATATGTAAAGGGCAGTATTGAAGGACTGGTCAAGAACTTAACTTGGTGGGCCACAACGCTAAAACGAGCCCGCGACAAGTAAACACTCTACAAAATACGCACTGTCTGGTATACTCCTCTCTGTTAGTAACCACCGACGCGGGGATGTAGCTCAGGGGTTAGAGCAGTCGGCTCATAACTGATTGGTCGTAGGTTCAAATCCTACCATCCCCACCATTCGACTCACTTCGTTCGCTCATGGTAAACCATGGGCGATTCTATTTCTAGTCGAATGACCCTGAGCAAGGTCGAAGGGCCCAACAAGTCGGAGGTGAGAAATGCCTAGAATGGCATTTTGCAAGGCCGGGGCCTCGGCGCAAATTATTGCCCGAGGCGAGGCATGCCGAAAAGTTCGCAATGCGAAACTTTTGGGAGAATAGCCAGTGGCTGTCCGCAAGGAAATCTTCTGGATGCAACTTGTTGCATACCACGAAGTTTCGGGGTAGCAGAATGTGACCAAATCCTACCATCCCCACCATAAATACCTCTGTTGATGCATTTTTGGTATGATGAGTCTATGAAGAAATCAGTTGTCGTGGTTGATATTGACGGAGTTCTATTTGAAACACCCGTCGATGCAGTAAAAGCCTACAACCAAACACACGGAGCTAATTATGATGCCTCCGACATCTTCAATTTTAATGCTGAACATGATAAGTCAAAGTTTATCGTCAACGGAGAAGACCAGTTTCATAAGTTCCAACACGCAACAGAACAATATCGTCAGGTTAGCGGTGTAAAGAAAGCACTTGAACGCTTATCAAAGAGAGCACGTATAGTAGCTCTAACATCTCGCAATTATGATATGTTTCATGAGTCTACAAAGAGGGTCATCGAAGAACAGTTCGGTGATTTAATATCGGAAGTCTACTTTACGACTCAACCATCTAGTGACATGCACAGAGAAAAAGGCGAAATTGCAAAGGAACTTGGAGGAAAAGTACTGGTAGACGATGCAGTAAAGTACTGCGAGAGTGCTGCAAAGCACGGGTTGGCCGCGGTTCTTATTCCCCAGCCCTACAACAAAACAGGCCATAACTATTCAATTGAATGGCGTGCCGATGACTGGGAGCATGCAGTTAATCTTATCGAAAAAGAGCTTGATCGCCTAGAATCCAATAGCTAGTACCGCCAACTCTGGTCAATATAGACCTTCAAAGCATTTTCTAACTGTAAGCCCCATTCAGGATTGGGGTTGGCAATCAGCCAATCAACGACAGAAACGAAAGGTTCAAAAGTCTTCACTTAATCCCCACCATAATAAAATCACTCCTTTTTTGGGTGTTTTTATTATGAAGTGAGTTATTGTGGATTTGAACCGAAAGGTGAAAACAGCCAAGTACGGCTGTTTGAGTTTTAAGTACTTGCCCATATGCGCAATGACTTTAGTCATTTTGTCGCTAATGGAAGATAAAGCAAATCCTACCATCCCCACCATCCTTCGTCGCTCTACTTTGTTTAGAGCTATGAAGGATTTTTTGATAGTAGGATATATTTATAAAACAATTGGCTTATGTATAATGAGTCGAATGGGCTTAATAAGAAAATTGTCATTAGCCTTTGGTATACTCATACCTTTAACGCTCATTTATTTTGAAAAATGTAGCGTGGGGCCACTAGAGTTTTTAAGGAATGGGTCTTATGTTACCTACGACTACAGCTACTACTACAAATTAGACCAAGCTATGATAATTGGTATCTCTACAATATTGGTTGGGGGATTCTTTTTTACAAATCACTCTAAGAAAAAAAGTTTTTGGGTTAATATAGTCTATTCATCTCTTTATGTTATTGGTGTAGAGATATCGATTTTTCTGGTTATATTCGCTATGCACTTTTTAAAATGCTTCACTTTCTAAGTCCGGATTAAGAACCCTCGTTCTTAGGTGCCATAATATTATTGACAGCTATTTTTGATGTTGTTGTCTGATACCCAAGCCATAGAAGACAATTAGGGCGGGAGTTAGCAATCAGCCAATCAACGGCACAAGCTAAAGGTTCAAAAGTCTTCGCTTTATCGCCACATAAAGTACTATTCGTCTTATCCATAAAATGCTAATGTATAACTAATATGGATAATCAACAAAACATAACTCAACCTGATCAAAACACCAACTTAAGTCAACCGCCACAGACAAATCGTAAGGGCAAGAAGATAATTCTAGCTTTCGGGATAGCTCTTTTGATACTTGCTGCATTCGGAGGCCTATACTATTGGCAAAATAGTAAAAACCAAGACCTTCAAAGCCAACTCGATGCTAGCAAGGCAGAAATCACAAAGCTCCAACAATCTACTACCCAGCCTGTTTCAGAAACGCCAGCTGCTGCCCCAAAAACCCCGACAAATGACGAGCAAATACTAGCCGCCGTGAAGTCGTACTGTAATGCTACTGTTGATCCAGATACTAAACAGGCTTTAGTTCTCAAAGTCGGAACAGCAGGTGCAAGTCAGAAGCAAGTTCTATACTCATCTGATAAAAACTTTGCCTACGTGAATGCAGTATGTAGCAAAGACGGAACAACCGATGGCAGCGGCTCGGCATACTATCTAAAGAAAGCTAATGAAACTTGGCTAGTCCTCTACCGTGGGCAAATGACAAGTCCAGAAATGACCAAGCAGTTCAATATTCCATCAGAGTTCAATTAAGGTTTAGGCCTATCTAGTAGCGCCAAGTCTGTTTTATTTGAACATCTTTAACTTCTTTCAGTTGCAAGTTTCAGCCAAGTATAGGGTTAGAAATTAACCATTCAACAACACCCGCCAAAGGTTCAAAACTCTTCGCTTTATCGCCACCAGACAATGTCTTGAGGATATGTTAAAATCCTAGTATAAAAGGAGTTTACAATGCCCATATTTATCGACTCAGCAGAAGCAGGAACACACTTTGAGGAGGGTGCAACACAAGAAGGTCTCAATGAACTTTTTAATAGAACCCGTAGAATGCTTCTAGGTCTTGAAGAAGGTCGTCAACTACCTCTATTCCCAGACCAGTCTAGTTTACAAGAAGTTCAACCTACACCAAATGCTACAATCAAATAGGTTCAACGCCCTTTATCTTACTCTTTTCTAGCACCGCCAACACTGTTCAAATTGCACTGAGCTTGCTTCTTTGAGTTGCTTTGACCAGGCAGGATCAGGGTTGGTTATCAACCACTCTACGACATTAAACAAAGGTTCAAAACTCTTCGCTTTATCGCCACCATTGACGAAACTATACGGTTATGGTAATATGCAGAAAACTTAAAGGAGTTTATAGAACATGATAGATATAATCAATCGCTAATAAGTGTCGCACCGAGAGCTGTAGCTTTGCTATTGATTATTTCATTTCTTAACTTAGATATTAACCGAGCATAAGTGCGACGCTTTCGCCACCCGCCATGCTCGGTTTTTTGTTAGGAGAAAATATGTTCACATTTCGTCATATACACAAGTCTTTCTTAGGCAAGACTGTTTTGGACGACATTAGCCTGTCAGTAAACACTGGTGAGGTAGTTGCTCTTATTGGTGGTAACGGAGCTGGAAAAACAACCTTGCTTCAAGTACTGTTAGGCGCAACCAAGCCAGATAGTGGCCACTTAGATCTCAACGGGGAAGTTATTGGCTATGTGCCACAGGAAGCGACTTTGGGTAGAACAGTCCACGAAAGTTTTAGCTCGGCTGCTGAAGAGTGGCAGGTTAACTACGCCCTTTCTCGGGTCGGTTTAAACGTAGTTCTAGACACGTCGACAAAGTCCCTCAGTGGCGGGCAACGAACACGTTTAGCACTTGCTATTGTATTGTCTAGCAAACCTGAACCAACTACCCTGCTTTTAGATGAGCCAACTAATAATCTGGATGCAAGCGGACTACACTGGCTGAGAAACTTCATTAAGTCGTATCGCGGTGCGGTGCTGCTGGTTAGTCATGATCGAGCTTTCATCAACCAGGTTGCTACGAAAGTGGTCGAGCTTAAAGACGGTAAACTGAGACAGTATGGCGGTAACTACGACTTCTACCTTGAACGGAGGGACATAGAGCGCCGTAGCGAGCTAGAACGGTATGAGAAGAATATCGAGGAGCGTCAAAGGCTGAACAAAGCTATTGATCAGCAACGTGAGCAAGGACAACACACGCATAAACACATTAAGCGTGCGGACGGTGATAAATATCAGCGGGACTTCTTCAGGAATCGAGTGACAAACAAGTTTGGTCAGCAAGCTCGTGCTTTGGAGAAGCGTCTGGAGCAACTGGAAGATATTGAACGTCCCGAAACGCTTCGGAGCTACAAAGTAGTCTTGCCAGGTGAGGTGTCTAGCCAAAAGCTTCTCCTTCGTTTAAGTGACATCCATAAAAGTTTCTCCGCATTAGTGTTAGATGGTATTAGCTTTGAGCTCCGTGGCAATGAACGGTTGCGTATTGCTGGTAACAACGGGAGTGGAAAAACCACATTATTGAAGATTGCTGCAGGAATAGAACAGCCCACCAAAGGCCAGGTTACTATTGGGACAGACGTCAGCATTGGCTATTTCTCGCAGGATGTCGACGGCTTAGACCATAATCGTACTGCATTGGAGAATCTACAGGACTATCTATCTGATCCGACTGCTCTTTTTAGGGAAACACGAAGTTTAGGGCTGACAAAACAAGACTTAAAGAAAAAGGTGAGCGAACTATCTCGTGGCCAACAGGCGAAACTCGGTTTTGCCAAACTACTACTTGGTGCTCACCAACTCTTAATTCTCGATGAACCTACAAACCATCTCGATATTGCTACCCGTGAACAAATAGAAGTGGCGCTGCAGGAGTACGAAGGAGCATTACTGGTTGCCTCACACGACAACTACTTTGTTGATACACTGCGTATTACAAAAGTTATAGAATTAGAGCAGTCATGAATAAGCTAACTTTAATACTATTCTGTGGACTACCAGGATCAGGCAAAACAACATTAGGTAAACAGCTTGCCAAAGAGCGAGGTGTACTGCGGTTTTGTACTGATGACTGGATGGCTGATCGCGGGCTCGACCTGCAAAATGAAGCCTTACATGAGAAAAGCTGGCGTGCCTTGTGGGAGACTGCTTGGCAAACACTAGCCGAGGGTCAATCATTGCTATTTGAAGATGGGTTATGGACAAAGGAAGAGCGCGATACTATTCGTCGAAAAGCCAAAGAGGTCGGAGCAATAACTGAGCTAAACTACTTCGAT
This sequence comes from uncultured Candidatus Saccharibacteria bacterium, assembly GCA_964491925.1. Lineage (GTDB taxonomy): Bacteria > Patescibacteriota > Saccharimonadia > Saccharimonadales > JAGQNJ01 > CAYRSA01. The sequence goes on along the minus strand of CAZBGZ010000001.1, from coordinate 113,460 downwards.
ATTCCCTTGGAGGAGTTAATAAGACGACTAGAGAAACGTAACAAAAAAGGTGGTCATGGAGTAGGGATTATTAGCGAAGACCAAATCCGAGAATATGCCAAGGTCTTTCAGAAACTAACTCAAGCCGAACTGAAGCTATTCGACAAGGTTACTGTACATAGCCTTGCGGAATAGGTTCAACGCTCTTTACCTTACTCTTTTTCTAGTATCTCCATCCTTGTTCAACTTGGACTTTTTCAGCCTGTCTTATCTGCAAGTCCCCGTCAGGTAAGGGGTTTTCAATCAACCATTCCACGACAGAACTCAAAGGTTCAAAAGTCTTCGCTTTATCGCCACCAAATACGTTAGAACTTTTTAGTCTATAATCATCATTATGCCAGCCTTTGCTTTTATTTGTGGTTTGCTCGGAATCATCCTATCTTCAGTTAGCGTTACAGTTTTTGCAGTCAGAGAACACAGGCTCGAAAAACGCCGTACACTCAGTGAGTTAGCGGCTAAAGATAGCAAGACTCTAAGGGAGTTTAGAATCATCCTTTGGACATGCGGGAGTCTGATTTCGGTGATGATGTATTTTTTGGTGATTCCTCGGCTCGGTACAGGACCATTACTGATAATGTTTTACACGGTAGTCATCGGCTGCGAACTCTTGCTTGCTATGATCCCAGCCAGAAAAGGTAGGCTTGGAAAAGTACATGACTATCTAGCATACGGAATGGGAATGGGGATGTTGGCACTAGCTTTCGTATTTGCAACAACCCTGACGGGTACATATGCCTTGCTCGAGTGGTTTATTTTTGGGCTTATGAGCATACTCTGCTTGTTTGCTGCCAAGTATTGGGATCATTTCTTATACTTCGAATTACCGTTTATATTCTTGTCACATGTAAGTATCCTTTTAGCCGCTATCGCAGTCCTCTAGGTTCAACACACTTTATCTTACTCTTTTCTAGTACCGCCAACTCTGTTCGATTTTAACTTTCGCAGTTTCTTTGAGTTGGAAAGACCAGGCAGGATTAGGGTTCGCAATCAGCCACTCCACAACAGACTCTAAAGGTTCAAAAGTCTTCGCTTTATCGCCACCACATTGACTTATTATTAAGCTTATGGTAATATATAAATATGTCTTATCACTTTGATTGGCATAATTTATCTCCAGAAATAAGACTTGGTCAGTCTCCTGACGAAGTCGTTACGCTATATCGAGGTTTTGCCCCACATCAAGTTGACCCAGAGAGAGGTATGCTTTCAGCAGCTCTTCTACACGACCGTCCAAAAAACTTATATGAAGTCATAAAAGAGGTCGCCAGCGATAGGGATTACATGTTAATCAATCTTATAGCAACCCATGCTGCCTCGAGTGATCCAACTATATCGGGCGAGTACACTCCCTTTGTCTCTGCTACACCTGAACGAGACATAGCCTTAAGATATGCTCAGAGAGAAGGGGGTAGATTAGCTACGCTGAAAGTACGCGCCGATCAAGTGGTAACTGTGCCGCTTCTTCCTTATGAAGCGCTTGTTTTGGGATCTGTAGGTACGGATTCGATTGCGCACGTAGAAGAAGTGGATCTAGTTGAGCGAAAAAAAGAAGTTCCGTCGCCCTATATGCTTGCACCCTTAAACTTTGGGAACGGACCTCTAGTATTGCCACCCTTGTATCGAATCGATCAATGAAGCCTCTGCTAACCAACTAGCGCAACTCATTTCCTTGTTCTCAAACAGCCACTCTACAACTTCAGCCAAAGGTTCAAAAGTCTTCGCTTTACCGCCACCATTGACAATCCGTACTAAAGTTAGTATTATATTGCTTATGTTACATTTCAGAAGTAGCACCACATATGCAGAAGTCACGCCCCAGATGGGGTTCTGCTTGGCTGGTGCCAAAAATCTGTAAATGTAATCACAAAGTAAAATAGTTTCCGACTATCCAGTAACCAGCTAAGCTAGCTGGTTTTTTTTGTGGGATAGGATTTTTCTGCGTGAACTATAAACGTGAGCTATTTGACTATGAAAAGTTTAGAAAACAAGAACGACTTAGAGAAAACAAAGCAGGTGGATTCAAGTGCACTCATTGTAAGCAATGGGTAGTCATAAACGAACTTATGGGTTCAAAGAACCGGAACCACTGCAATATGTGTTTTTGGTCTAAACATATTGATGGGAAGCCAGGTGATCGCACAGCTACTTGTTTAGGTGGCATGAAGCCAATTGGACTTACTTTCAAGCACGAAGGCATTTCTAAACAAGGTGAAATCATGTTCATTCATCTTTGTTGCAGCTGTAACAAACTGTCGATAAACAGAGTTCTTCGAGATGACCCTGAACATACGATTTTAGATGTATTTAATGACTCACTAGAGATTGAGGAGTCTATGCAAACGCGTCTACAAAACGAAGGAATCTACTTGGCGATTGAAGATGATCGAGAAGAAATTATGGTGCAGCTATTTGGAAAAACTAGTTCCTGACCTTTTGTGCTTCCCACTCTAGCCACTCGTCAACAACAGCAGGTATATCCTTTGTTTTTATGAGGGGCTTGCCACGTGAAGAGCGAGCACAGCCCAGTTTCCATGTGACGTTCCTAATATCTTCGATGATCACAAAAGCAGCGACGGCTTGTTCGTCTTCTTTACTAAACTCACGAACTGAGCGGTATCCTTCAAGCCAAGCCTTGAACCTATCTTCAGAAGCCTTGAGTACTCCCCACGGCTCGGCTGCTCGCCAAGACTTTGCTGCACTATCGAAATCAAAAACAACCAGCTTACCGCTATCGAGGTGTATGTTATCTAGCGTTAGGTCGTTATGAATAATCCCATAGTCGAGACTAGGATTAGCAACAATCTTCCTCATTCGTTCGGTTAGGTCAAAGACGCGTTGCCACTGACCACTTTCTTCAAGTGGTATTTTCATTCGTTTCAGTTGGTCGTCAAACAGTTCGTAAGCGTCAAATTCTTCACGGGGCAAATCTGACGCGAAGGAGTCAGCCGCATCATGTATACGAGCAGCTGCCTCACCAATTAGAGTATAAGTACTGAGCTCTGGTTTAGGTTTCTCGCCTGCAGCCCACTCGAACAAAATTACTACACGATCCTGCCCATCAACACTGAACGTCTTCAGGTGACTACCGTCCTTAGCAGCAACAATTGGAGCGACTGGCGCGCCATTCTCTGTTAGGTGAAGGGTTAGATCTATTTCCCACTGTATTTCTTGAGGCTTTCTTGCGGTTGCATTGTAGACTTTGAGAGCAAAGTGTCCGTCAGGACATAATACTTCAAATGAATCATTAGCTAGAGTATGCAGGTTCTTGCATTTTGGATAACGCAAGCCATATTTCTCAGTAAGTTGGTCTTCAATTGTCATACACACATCATACAGTAGTAGTTTCAACACACTTTATCTTACTCTTTTCTAGTATCGCCACATCTGTTCAGTAGCTACTTTCTCAGCCTTTACAGTTGTAAGTTCCAATCAGGATTGGGATTAGAAATCAGTCATTCAACGATAACATCCAAAGGTTCAAAACTCTTCGCTTTATCGCCACCAGATTATTTTTTTGATTATTGTCGTGTCGAATGGAAAAAATCTTTGCGTAGATTTATACCAACTAATCCACCAGAAGATATTAGAAACAGTACAATAACTATAAGTGCCTGAGTATTCATCCCAGTATCTGCCAGGCTCGAATCAGAGTCACTAGAATCACTGCCTGCGGCTGGCCCAATGTAGGTGAGGGTTACATTTTCTGCATTGTAATTAATACGAAATTCTCCATCACCAGCTGTAAACGTATCGCCGTCGGCTAGGCCTGAAAAAGTACCGACGATTGATGAGCCTTCAACGATTGTGAACACATCCCCGTCGGATGGATCAAAACCTAGGTCTACATTCAGCGTTGCATCATTGAGATAAACAACTCCGCTTGCCGCAAGTTTGTCGTACTCGCTGCAAATAGTGTTGCCGTTGAGCTCGACAGTTAGTGTAGAAAGTTCATCGGAAAAAGCCACATCTCCTGCAGGGTTTAAGCAGCCAGGGCTATTGCCAGGAGCAATCGTACCAGAATAAACACTGACAGGACCGATCACATCAGTGCCACCCAAAATACCACCACTTATACTAAATGGCGAGAAGCCCAAGCTCGTATTGATTGCATTAGCAATAAATTTACCACCATTAACGTAGTAACTACTAAAGCCATTGCCGACATCTGTGTTGTCTCCAGAAAAAGTCCATGTTCCACTGTCAATAATTTCAAACTGCGAATTAGTATACCCCTCAACAACTCCCTCAAAAGTGCCGTCAGTATCCCCGGCACCAATCAATAGATGGCTATCTGAATCGGTCATCGAAATAGTCCCATCACCCTCAATCGTACCAACCGTATCTGCGACACCCATATTTAACAAATACGCAACTTGGCTATCACTATTATTTAGTGTAATTAAAGAATTGTTCGCAATAGTATTATCGTACTGCATCCATATCCTGCTAGTATGCGAATCTACGGCGTTCATCGTAAGGTTACCAGGAATAGCTATTATCCCTGAACCCCCGTAAATAAGAAGTTGTGTGCCGGTAGCAATGGTGTCCCCGTAGGTATTATCCGTAGATGGCCCCATTGTAAAACTTCCATTTTCAACCCCCCCAACCAACGAAAGATCAAAATCACCAGAGATCTGCCCGCCAAATACTACAAGTTCGTTGATATTATTTTGTACGGTTGCATCGCCAGCTAACATTATATTGCCATTTAGAGCACGATAAGAGTTGTCGTTAACAATCGCGGCAGGGTATGATCCACCAACTCCACTCCCTGATATTTGCAATGGCTCGTCGTAAAATTGGTCTGAACCAGAACTGAAGTTAAGCGTTGTCCCTGAATTTACTATGGTCTTGCCTGCATTTGTTCCCAGCCCCGATTCATTAGTAACAGATACAAGGCCGCCACTGCCCGTATCTGTTATTTCGGTATCGCCAGTATAAGTATTAGTGCCGGTTAATGTCACATGAGCATCATCAACTATCATGCCACCATCACCAGAGATCACCCCATCGTAATCGTAAGCGTTTGTGGTATAGCCTTCCACCCCGTAACTTACAAGATTTTTACCATCTGCAATTGCTATATCCGAATCAATATTAGCGGTAGTAGTACCAGTCACAAACATATTTAAGTCATTGTTAACGGTAATATCACCGTTCAGCGTCGCGTTTGCAGAAATGATAACAGACCCATCTTCTCCAGTAGTAGCAGAAGAAGTTATCGGGTTACTGACCGTTCCGCTATGATTAATCGCGAGTTCTGCACCATCTGGGCCCCCACCTTCATCTAGAATAATTTCGTTAGCAGTATTGCCTAAGCAATGAGTTGAATCACATTCCCACCTACCTTCTTCGATATGAACCCCATTGTTGGTAGTAACACCAGTTATCCCAGCCCCAGTAATATCCAGAGTGCCAACGCCCGTCTTTGTGACTGTGTCTATTGAACTTCCTACTCCAACTGCTGTCTGGGCAATCATTGGGACAGACATATCGCTATCTATATCAAAAACCATATCTGTATTATCCGCAGTCGGCTGGATAACTATATAATGGCTAAATACAGTTCCACTACCGCTATGACCCAAGGTCACGCTAGAAGAGTCAAAAAATCTGACATATGCGTTGAATGTATTATCATTGCCACTGATAGTCAGGTTATTGTCAACGTATAGTTGATTCGTGCCTGGATCGCTCGTTTCTACAGAGTAATCATCACCACTGAACGTGACGTTGTTAAATTCTAGAGTTGTGTTAATCGTCACAGTTTTATTGGTGGGCCCAGTTGGAAAAACCAGGTCGTCACCATTTTGTGGAACGGTACCATTATCACACCCACTCCAGTTTGCAGCAGTATTAATATTGGAATCACCGCCTGAACCTGTCCATGTACAGGTATCTGCCGCCGCATTTGCCTTTGGTGCATAAAGTATTGCCCCTGTGACCATCATTAGTATCGATGCCGTAACGGCTACAATAGTTATCTTTCTTCGCTGGCTTGTATCTAGAAATACGTTTTTGTGTAACAGAATAAAACCCCTTTGCACCTAAATAGTTATGTTTATTATCCTCTATCAACCAGCGTAATGCAATGACTGCGGGTCTTTCATCTGTACTAGTTGCAAATGTCGCTGATTGCTCTGGTACAATAGATTAGTAGCTATGTATGAAATAGTAAAAACAAAAATACTAGACTTTATAAAATCACTTTCGGACCTTCGTACTTTAGGCCAAGTATTTTTTGTAATTATAGTTTTACTAATCAGCTGGAGTGGAGTAAAAGCAATCCAAACCAACTACGAATTACAAAAGAAAATCGTTCGCTTGCAACAAGAAGTAGAGATTCAAAAACTCGAAAACGAAAACCTAAAACTGAGTAACCAATATCTGGAGACAGACCAATTCTTAGAGTTAGCCGCCCGTAGGCAGTTCGGCAAAGGTGCGCCAGGCGAAAAACTACTAGTCGTGCCAAAATCTACTGCAATGAAATTTGTAACCAAATCAGCTAAAAACAAAGAAGAAGACAAAAAAATATCTCAGCCGGCATATCAAAAAAACCTAGAAGCCTGGATAAACTTCTTTTTCAGAAAATCTCAGAGCAAAATGCTAGAGAGCTAAGAGTAGGCCAAACAAATACTAATGCTTGTCATTCGGGCTTTTAAGTCTGATAATTACTATTGATGACAGGCGAAACAGCAGAAATCGAACGGGGGGGCGAAGTTTTGGGAAGGCCTAATATGGTTGCAATCCTGGACGCAGGGTCACAGTTTGGTGGACTTATCGATCGAAATGTTCGTGAATCTGGCATTAGGTCCGTTATGCTGCCGCTGGATACGCCAGTTGACGAGCTGATAGATTTTGACGCAATTATTATTTCTGGTGGGCCAAAAAGTGTAAATGATGACGATGCACCTGAATGTGACCCAGCAATTTTTAAAAGTGGTAAACCAGTATTGGGAGTGTGTTACGGCATGCAGCTGATGGCAAAACATTTGGGCGGTGATGTGGTAAAATCCGATATTCGTGAAGATGGTCCTATGCCTACAGAGTTTTCGGGAGGATCAATGCTGTTTACAGGGCTAGAAGGTCGTCCTCAAAAGGTATTGATGAGTCACGGGGACAAAGTTCGAAAACTACCATCAGGGTTCAAAGTAATTGGTGGTCTTGGCGGCATGATATCAGCGATAGAAAACCCCGGGCAAAGGTTGTATGCAACACAGTTTCATCCAGAAGTTTTTCAGACCGAGTGCGGGCCAGATATTTTCCAAAACTTCCTAAAAAACATCGCTGGGCTTGAGGCAGATTATACGACAGAAGACCAAGAACAAGAGGCCATAGACAATATTAAGGAAGTTGTTGGTGATAAAGATGTTATTTTATTTCTCAGTGGTGGGGTGGACTCTACGGTGCTGGCTGGTCTTATGGCAAAAGCGATTGAGGACCCCGAGAGAATACATGCATTCCACATAGATAACGGTTTTATGCGTTCGGGTGAGAGCGCTATGGTTATTCAGGCGCTAACCGATGCCGGTGTCAGGGTCGAATTGTTGGATTGGGTTGATAGGTTTTATGACGCCACTACAATTATCGATGGCGTTGAGACTCTACCTTTGAACAAAGTGACTGACCCACAGGTTAAACGAAAGATAATTGGGGACACTTTTATAAAAGTCAGAGACGAAATTATAAAGCAACTAGAGTTAGGCGAAGATGTTGTTTTGGCGCAGGGTTCATTGAGGCCCGACTTGATTGAAAGCGGTTCGCATTTGGCTAGCGTTAATGCTGATACTATAAAAACACATCATAACGACACTCCGCTTGTTAGAGAATTACGGGCAAAAGGTCTGGTTGTCGAGCCACTGCAGGCAATATATAAAGACCAGGTTAGGCAGCTCGGTAGACGACTTGGGTTTTCTGAGTCAATAGTCGAGAGACATCCTTTCCCTGGCCCAGGGTTGGCGATTAGAACATTGTGTTATGATGGCTCGCCACGGCCCACCGAAGATATTTATTTACAGCAGGAAGCGCAAAACGAGCTGGAAAAGTTTTTGAAAGCCGAATTCGGCAATAAATATTATGGCAAAGTGTTGCCAATAAAATCTGTCGGCGTGCAAGGAGATGGCCGTAGCTACAAGCCACCTGTTGTCATCGAAGGACCCATGGAGTGGCCCCAGCTGTTAGAGTTATCTGGCCGTATCCCTAATATGGTCCACGGGGTTAATAGGGTTTGTTATTCATTTGGGCCGATTACTACTGAGATGACATTAACAAAAACATTTTTGAGTCCAGAGGTACTAAAGCAACTTCGCCAGGCAGATGGGATTGTCACAGACCTACTACATAAAAACAAACTGATGGGCAATATAAGCCAAATGCCAGTGATATTGTTACCGGTCAGTTTCGGGCCAGAAGGGCACAGGTCCATCGTTCTCCGCCCGTTCAAGTCACCAGATTTTATGACTGGCATTGCTGGCATTCCAGGCGTCGACTTAACAGAAGAAGCAGTTAGAACAATGGCAGATAAAATCTTAGCCGAGGTCCCAGGAATATCAAATGTTATCTACGACCTCAGTAGCAAGCCACCAGGTACAACAGAATGGGAATAATACTATTTTATTTCTCGAGACAGTTTAATTAGCGTAATATAAGGCTTAAATGTTAAGGAAAACCCTATCTATCTATTGGTCTGCAATCCGCCCACGCAAATGGAGGTGGTTGGTAGCGTTTGTGCTAACCACCATAGTTTTTGTATGTTCATTTTTCTTCCAGCCATTGGTTCTAAGCAAGTTGTTCGGCGAATTGGCAAATATTTCAGGTAAGACATTTGCAGACTTTGCTGTTTATGTTTGGGCTTGGATTTTGATATTTTTATTACAACTAGTATCAGGCCGTGTTGGATTATTCTTTTGGTTTTACGCACATTCGTACAGCCTAATGGACGTAGACATGCGTAGTTTTAAAGCAACGATGTCTCACAGCAGTGATTTTTTCTCTAATAATTTTACTGGATCGCTTGTCACAAAATTCAATCGTTTTACGCGTTCGTTTGACACTCTCTCGCGAGCCTTGATATTTGATATTAATGCTCTGATTGTACAAATTGTTTTCCCATTTGTAATACTGTTGTATGTTTCACGGCCCATAGCATTTGTCTTTATGGGCTGGACTTTGTTGTATTCTTCAAGTCTTGTTTACCTACAAAAGAAAAAGTACCCGCGGGCAAAAAAAGTTGCCGAATATGATTCAAAAGTTACCGGAGTCGTTGCCGATGTTTACACGAATGTCCTGCCAGTAAAGATGTTTTCCAGCTTCGGTAAAGAACTTCTGGCTTTCGAGTCGGTCAGCAGGCAACGGGCCAAAGCGAGAATCCATAACTTGTTTGGAAACGAATACATAAGAATATACAAATTTGTAGCCAGTACATTTATCGAAGTATTAATAATTATTCTATCAATAAAGTTCGTTCTTGATGGCACTGTCAGTTTGGCGCAAATGCTTTTGGTTCAGTTATATTTACGACAGTTAATATCAGGCTTATGGGAGTTCGGGAAGCTAGTCGAAAAACTAGAAGAGGCTTTTGCTGATGCCGCAGAAATGTCAGAAATATTTGAACTAGAGCCTTCAGTAAAAGACCCGGATAAACCAAAAAAGATAACCGATAAAATAAAGGGAGTGATAACAATCAAGGATGTTGATTTCCGTTACGATGGTGATAACGAAAAAGATGTTTTTACGAAATTAGACTTAACCATCCCTGTTGGCCAAAAAGTTGGCCTGGTCGGTCCTAGTGGTGGTGGTAAAACTACTTTCACAAAGTTACTGTTAAGATTTATGGATACAAATAGTGGCCAGATTTTATTAGATGGTTACGATATCTCGAAAATTACTCAGGATGACCTCCGTCGAAATATCGCATACGTACCGCAGGAGCCACTATTATTTCATAGATCAATTTACGACAACATTGCGTACGGAAACCCCAAAGCTAGCAAGGAAGAAGTAATTAAGGCCGCAGAGTTGGCCCATGCGGACGAGTTCATCGAAAAACTACCAAATGGGTACGAGACGCTTGTCGGCGAACGTGGAGTAAAACTATCCGGTGGGCAAAAACAACGCGTAGCAATTGCCAGGGCTATGCTGAAAAAGGCTCCAATACTTGTGCTGGATGAAGCCACCTCAGCCCTAGACAGTAAGAGTGAGAAACTAATTACAGGTGCACTCAACAGTCTGATGGAAAACCGTACCACAATTGTTATCGCTCATAGGCTTTCTACAATTCGCAAACTAGACCGCATCATTTTGCTGAAAGACGGAAAAGCGGTCGAAGACGGTACACATAAAGAATTACTTGAACGAGAAGGTCTATATGCCGAGCTATGGGGACACCAGCACGGTGGTTTCATAGACGACTAAATCGTCGGTGGGTACAAAAAAGTAAGCAAAACGTAATACACGTCCAATCATGATATATAATCTATACATGAAAAGGGGTGGATTATTGTTGCGGTCATGTAGCACAAAAACAATAGCGTCATTTCCTAGCATGCAAATCAAGGGTTGCGCGCTATTTATAGGGAGGCCAGCAAATGCCTCTTATTGAGCTTGTTTCATATGTTCTTACGCTCGTAGGATTATTCACGATACTACTATTCGTTGGATTGAAAAATACCGAGTCCAAGATTTATCGGGCATTTTTGTTATTTGGATTAGCCGTTTTTTTGTATTCGGCAGCATCTTTTTGTGCAGAGTTGCCAGAAAGTTTGGACGGTGCCTTATTGCTATCTAGAATAGCCCTGTTTTTTGCTAATTTTATACCACTGTTTTTCTTTAGCTTCGCACTCTCATTCACTGATTCGGGCATTAAATACAAAAAGATAACCATAGCTGCTTTATTATTCTTACCAATACTTTCTGTCCTAGCCTTTTTGCCTTCAACAATTGCCGAGGTTCAACGACATCAGTACGGCACTATTCTCAGCCAAGTCGGGTTTGGCCTATGGGCGACGCTATTATATTTTGTGGCGCTATTTACTATCAGTTTCAGTATTCTGTATAACCACAGCAAAAAATCAGATGCCGTGGTTAGGGCGCAAATCAAATTGATGTCATTCGGAATTGGAATATCTGTTGGCGTGAACATGATCACCCAAATAGTGCTGCCAACATTTGGACAAAGCTCACTAGGGAATGTCATCGGGAACCCCGCAAACGTGGTTTTAGTAGGCGCTGTTGGAGTGGCTATACTTCGTCATAAAATGTTTGATATCCGATCCGTAATTTTTCGTTCATTTGGCTTTGTCCTTATGGCTGTTGCGATTACGCTTTGTTATAGTGCGATAATTTTTGGAACAAGCAAGATTCTATTTCCAGACCTGAAATTAAGTGAACTTCAACAGGTTTATTTTGTCGTTGTTGCTGTGATTCTTGCCCTTACAATTAGGCCTTTGATTAGGTGGATAAAAAAGCTAACTGATAAATTGTTTTTTAGAGACGAGTATGACCCACAACTTTTGGTAAATGAAATGGGTAGAATTCTGGCTTCTGAAATTGATTTAGGCACATTAACCAATAAAGTGGCAAACTTACTACAAAACCAGATGCATGTAAAAACTGTCGACATTATCGTTCTGGATAAAGAAAAAATCTATTTTGAATCCGCCGGTGTAATTAGTGACAACCATGAAAAGGTTTCGAACGATCTAAAACAGTTTACCTATAGTGTGTATGTTAAAGACAACCTACCATCCGGTGATCAAAAAGCTGCAATGGAGGGATACGAGCTTGCCGTCATTGCACCGCTGGTAGCAAATAATGAAAAAATTGGTTATTTGTTATTTTCTGAAAAAAGCAGCGGAACCAACTACTCCACCCAAGATGCCAATCTAATAGAAATTGCATCAGGTCAACTTGCTGTAGCTATTCACAATAGTTTGTCATACGCATTGGTTAGACAATTTAATACTCTGCTCCAACAAAGGGTGGACCATGCAACTCAGGAACTGCGATTGCTTAACAAAAAACTAAAAGACGCAGATGAAGTAAAAGATGACTTTATATCTATGGCGTCACATCAATTAACTACGCCTCTGGCGGCCATTGACGGTTATCTGAATATGGCAACCAAAGGTTACTACGGACCTGTAAGTGACAAATTGAATCATCCGCTATCTTCGGCTCTGGCTCGAGCCCGAGTCATGAAACAATTGGTGGTTGATCTTCTGACTATTAGCAAAATGACTGCTGGTAAGTTCACTATAGACCAAGCACCTTGTGACTTGAACATCTTGGTCCCCACTGAAGTAAATGGGTTAGAACTTCGGGCAAAAGAAAACGAAGTTACTTTAACTTATCACGCTCCTAGTACGCCTCTGCCAGAGGCATACATCGATGAACAAAAAACTCGTCAGGCAATTATCAATCTAATCGACAACGCAATTCAATATACCCCTGGCGGAAAAGTCGATGTCTTTCTTGACCGCAATTTAGACAAAATTATATTCAAAGTGGTGGACAATGGTATAGGGGTACCAGAGAGCGAAAAGGCGAAATTATTTACTAAATTTTTCCGGGCTGGCAACGCAAAAAATGAACGTCCCGACGGCACAGGAATCGGACTATACCTCGTCAAACGAGTAACCGATGCTCAAAACGGCCAGATAATTTTTGAAAGTAGTAGCAAGGGATCAACATTCGGGTTTTCTATACCCATAAAACACACAATTGTTCCTGTCACAAAAGTTTAATTCTTTCAAAATTTATGAATCATTCGAACTTATGGCCAGAGCTTTGAACGCACCGTAAATCATAAAAAATCCGATTACTAAAAACGCGACTCGGTCAGCCACCAAAGCTAAACTGATGCCAACGCCCACTCGCGCTAAAGTGCTCCCGACAAGGCTAGACGTTCCAAAAATAGGATATGTTTTTTCCTCTTCCAGCCTGGAAACCTGGTCAAAAAAGTATAGTTCGCTAATCGGTTCGATAAAACTAAGTGACAGCGAGCCTACAAGCAACGCGGCGATGACCAATAAAAAATTACCAGTAACAAACGATAAGAGACATATAATTGCCAGGAATGCGTAGGATGTTACAAATACAGCACGGTACCCCACTTTTGCGACTATGCCAACCGTCTTAAACTCCAATAAAAATAATGGTAACTGCGACAGACTCATGAATAGACCAATGCTCGCGACACTGTAGCCATGCCTGGCCATAAAAATAGGCATGAATGTCCAAATGAACCCCCACCAGATTGTAATGCCCATTCTTTGTATGTAAGCGATTTTTAGATTTGGCTTAGATATATAAAAACGCAAATTTTCTTTAATGCTAATATCTAATTCGTCGCGTTTTTTCACCACTGTTTTTATGGGTAGTATAAACAAATAGATAGCGCTAATAATGCACAGTGAGCCTGAAAGGATAAATAACCCGTTTACTCCGGCATAGTTTAGAACTAATCCCCCCAACAAAGGCCCAATAAACCAGCTGAAGTTGACCAACGAACCCATTAGGCCGGTGTCTCGCGTAAACTCTTGTTTACTGCGAGTTGAATCTTTAAACAGTATGCTCAGTGAGTTAATGTTGATCGTGATACAAAGGTTTGTTATAAACACCAAAGCCATGGCTAGGGCAGTATTTTTCGTATAACCAAAGAAAACGTACGATAGTCCAGTCAAGATAGAGCTTATTATCAGCAACCTAAACTGATTGAACCGTTCTAGAATCGGCGGCATAAACAGCGATGCAACAGCTATCAAAAAGGCAGATATCCCTATGAATATTCCAATCTGAGAGTCTGCCATCCCCAAACTAATCAAATACAACGGCACGCCAACAGTCGTGGCGGCCATGCCTAGGGTAAAAAGCATTCTCGTAGAGACAAGCTCGTGAGTTGGTTTTAGGTGAAGAGCTGATTTTCCGTGGTTGGGCATTAAAAGAAGTATATAGTTTGGCCAACAATCTACCAACCTCTAGGTTACGTCAGAGGGTTTTCGTCCAAGAATTCGCCCAAAACTTTGTTCACTTCGTCAATAATCTCGGGGTGTAATCTATAGTCGTGTTGGGTGTCTAATGCGTGAATCTTTTTTGGTTCTGCAGATGTTTCATACATTTTCTGGACGATATCTTTGGTTGTCAAAATATCTTTAGTGCCATAAAAAAACAGTTTTGGTTTTTTGCATTTACTCAATCCATCTAACGCATCGTACTGTTCGGCATCAACAAAGTAGTTGTAGGGCAAGTCAAAACGTTTCTGTTCTTTGGTGCGAGTATTCCCTGGTGGAATGTCACGGTACGAAACATTTACTTCATCTGGTACTGGCTTGTCTATATCAATAGGACCACCGTAAGACGAATTAACAGATATCATATGAGTAATCTTAGGATTCTGCGGTCCTACTAGCATTGTCACAGTTCCGCCTCGGCTGTGACCCATGACGAGAGTTGGCCTGTTGCCAAAATATTCAATCAGTTCATTAACGGCCTTGATGTAATTGGTCGTACTGAATAGGTCTATACTGCCAGGACTATCCCATGTTCCAGGCGGGTCGAACGATATCGCGTAGTAGCCTTTGCTCGCCAGAAACTTTATGTGACTTGGGTTTTGTGCATAGTCTTTTGTGTCTAACCTGCCAGGAATTACGATAGCTATTTTTTCTGCATTGGCATCACCAGCACTAATAATTGACAGTTCAAAGCTCTTGGTTTTAATTATCTGCATTAATATATAGTAACAAATATTAGTCTAGGCTGCCGCGCTGGGAATTGTAGTCTTTTATGTAGGGGATGGCTGCAGCAATGATAATTACGCCCATGCCCAATAACGCAATAATGCTTGGTCTTTCGCTAAAGAATAGTACGCCAAACAAAACCCCAAAAACTATTTCTAGTAATCCTAGAATACCCGCGGCTCCAGCATCAATTAGTTTTAATCCTTTTACTAGTGCCCACGAAGCAACAACAGAAGCTATAGCAAAGAAAACCAAATATAGCCACTGAATCTGCAAACCAATACTAGGGTTGCTAACGCTAAACACGATAGCCATAGCTAGATTTGCAAATAATGACATTGTCCATAGCACCAAAGTAGATTGCGTGGCGTTATATCGAATCTGTTTCGAAAACACCATATTTGCGGCACTCGACAGTCCTCCAATCAGGGCAGCGAGCAATGCTACTAAACCCAGGCTAGATACGTTCGGCGAAAATATTAAACCTAACCCTAAAATACCTAACAATGCAGATATAACCTTGTCTTTGGTAAGGCGCTCATCTGCAAATAACCAACCGAAAAAGAATGCACCAATTACGATGCTGGCATATGCAATCGTCAAAGTTATGCCAATACCGGCATGTAAAATTGCGTAATATAAGGGGCCCCAGGTGAATAGAGACGCTGTGAACATACCGACAATGTAATGCCAGTTCTGTTTTAGTTTTATTGGCTCTAACTTACGAAGGTGAATAGCTAGTGGCCCCAAGATTATAATAACTATCAAGCTACGCCACATAGCAGCACTGTAACCATCAAAATAATTGCCCATCAATTTGGTCCAGATACCGTAACTAGCGTAAAAAATAGACGAAAGAACAACTAAACTGGCGCCAAGTGGGGCTTTTGACTTTCTCATTGAACTAATAATACAACACTAATTGTTTATGTTTTTGATGCCTAGTTCAGGGATAGAGGTGTTTGGGCCGCGGCTCAAAATAAAATCTACGGCATCGGCCATTTCCTGGTAAGAAAAACTATTGTCCTGTGGGCCTCTATTGCCATCGATTTTCATTCTTTGTTCCATTGCGCCAGGGTAGATACCGGTGACCTTGATATTGCTTGGCGCCAGCTCAGCCTGGAGTACTTTTGTGATGCCTGTCAATGCCCATTTGCTCCCATTGTATAATGTTCTCTCGGCTTTTGTGTAGATACCGCCCTGCGAATTGATATTGATAATATACCCATTGCCTTTGTTTTTCATTGACGGGACAACTGTCTTGGTTAGGAAAAGGGCACCAACAACGTTGACGTCGAAAATGTGCTTTATTTCTTCTGGATCAGCATCTTCGATTTTGCCTGCAAAGGTAACCCCAGCATTATTAATTAGTACATCTATAACCCTGTATTCAGATATTATCGACTTCACGGCTGATTCTACTTGTGTCCACCTTGATATATCGCAAACTCTAAATGCGCAGTCGATTTCTTTTGCTACAGCTTTTACTTTCTCTTCGTTTGGGGCAAGTATTATGACTTTGTTCCCCGAATCTGTAAGATGTTTTGCTAGCGCCTTCCCGAGCCCATCACTACCACCAGATATAATTATTGTTTTCATACACACATAATAACAGAGACACACTTTTTAATTTCTAACAATAATCAGCCGAGCTTATTTACGAGTCTTTCGTACTGGGATTTATCGAATTTTATTTTTGGATCGGTTTCGTGGGGTTCTACTATATTTGATGCATTGAAACTAGGCGTGTTGACGACCACCATAACTAAATCTTCCTTCGGGATAGTATAGTGTGTGGTATTTGGCGGAGTTATGACCACAGAACCCTTTTTGATAAGGATTTCTTCCCCGCCAACAACAGTTAGACCAGAGCCTTGAAGAATAAAATAAATCTCTGTTTCACCATTTTTATGATAGTGCGGATAAGCAACTTTGACATTACGCATATCACTTACTGCAAATGTTTCAGTTCTATCAGGAAGTGGAGAAGGCGGTTCGTAGACTGGGCCACAAGCTGTTTCTTTGGGTACGATTCCTTTCACAACTGATTGCCAGCTAGAGAGGTTTTCAACATAATTTTTCCAGGCCTTAACTATTTCATCCATTATTACATGATATCAAATAGGGGGACCCTTGCTGATATAATTAATATGTGAGTAGTACGATCAAAACTTTAGTAAATGACAGTAGCGTGACGGAATTTATTAATTCTGTAACTGACGAAACAAAGAGGAACGATAGCTTCAAACTCCTTGGAATATTCACCAGAATAACAGGGGAGAAACCCAAAATGTGGGGCACCAGCATTATCGGGTTTGGTCAGTATCATTACAAATCAGAGAGAAGTAAGCAAGAAGGCGATTGGCCACTAACAGGATTTTCGCCCAGGAAGCAAAACTTGACTCTATATTTAATGCTTGGTCCAGAAAATTACTCGGATTTACTAAAAAACTTAGGCAAGCATAAAACGAGCAAGGGCAGTTGTTTGTACATTAATAAGCTAGTAGATGTTGACCAGAAAGTTTTAGAAAATCTAATCAAACAATCGTTCTCTGAAATGAAGCAAAAAAATAGCGAATAGTCTCTATCCTACAGTTACCAAAACCGACAGACTAATTTAAGAATTTTATTGAATTTGCTATGTGCTCAAAGTCATTTTTGTACTTACCATAGTCAATCTCGTTTTCTGGTGACCAGTCGTGATGGTATTTTTCCCGGAACTCTACTCGAACAACACTTTTTTCGTTATCAAAGTAATAGCGATGATCAGTAAAAGATTCTACCTTTGCATCAGGCGGGCCAAGATAATCCACGCGAGAAAATAATGCTTCATGACCATCTATTCTTTTGCCCTCAAAAAGAATTTTTGCAAAATAATCCTCTTTTACCGAAGCCTTCAGTTCTTTAAAGGATTTCCAAATATCGCCGTATTTATCAGAATTTATGGTAACTATTACCTTGTTGTCGTCGGCGGGATGTAATGTTATCGGTTTTGACTGCTTGTTCCAATCAGGCTCCGTATTCGCAGGACCTTCACAACAATCAACCCATGCGTACGGCTCTATAACCCAATCATCAGGATATTTATAGCTGAAGCTACCTGTAGAGTCGGTAGCCGTTATGTATTCGCGTCGCAGATTTTTATAAGCGAACAGAGACACTGATATTAGTATCAACGTTACGACGACAATCAGTATTTTACCGGGCTTAAAAACTGGCTTCTTGGAATTTTTCTTTTTCATGACGGGTGCCCTCGATTATGTTTAACTTAAGCATAAAACTGTTAGCTAAAAAAACCAAATATAATGTTTTAAGTTGTTGTCGCGTCCCAGAACCAGAGTCTAGCCCCGACAATGAAAAAGACCCCAGCCAATGCTGAGGTATTTTTCATGGTTGCCCTAGTGCATTCGAATTGGAATGAGATACTAGCATAGTTAGCTAGTGGGCTGAGATTTCTATAAGAAGCTGAGCCAAATGGCACACACAATCATGATAAACGCTCCCGTAAAGCGAACGGCATATACTTTTTGTGAGTGGCTTTCAAGAAAATGGTCATACCTCTTCGAGAGTAAGTAGGCGAATATCATTGATAAAGGAAGTGAAACAATAACACTGCTCAAGGCAAGATTACGTGCATAAGCAACAGTTGCAGTCACGGTATATACGAATCCAGTAATTCCAAGTAGCACAAAAGGCCAGAGTTTCTTAAGTGAGAATTGTCCTTTCCTAAGCCGAACAAATTTTAGCGTCGGAAGTAAGATGAGCAACGTTAAAAAGTCTTGCCACAATAGTGTAGTGGCATAACCATTCTTTGAAACTGATAAATTCGTAAAGTAACCCATAAAGGCTAGTGATGCCATTGCGATTATGGCCAAGAGTACGTATCTTTGAAAGAATGCTCTAATTTTGAGTTTCTCGTTATAGGCTGCAAGAGGGCTAGTCAGCACAATTATCGTAATAAGGGCTATGCTCAGGGGGCTGACGGCTTCATCGAGTACTAAGAAGCCAAGAACTGCTGCAAAAACCATACGCAGGCTAAACAGGGGGCTTATCGTTGTCACATCTAGTTTGTATAGCGAAACAGTATAGAAGATATAGAAGCCAGCAGAACTGAGAGCCAAGAGCAGTATAGAAGGCCAATTAGACGGCATACCGCCACCTTTGAAAACCGCAATTAGTACAACGAATGGGATGCCAAAGGCTATCCAGAGGACATTAAAGAGCCACGGGCTTTTAATTAGTGATTTGCTTGACCTTTTGATAACTAGCGGAGTTATACCAGAAGCAAGCGACGCCATCCATGCGTATAAGGAATCCATTACATCAATAGTAACACTTTTGGGCATAGCAGGACTCGAACCTAATAACTCCTTAGGATTTATGGCATCAAAAACCTCAACAGAAAGATACAAAAATCAAAGTGCTTGGTTGTGGGACCAGGGCAATGGCACATCCGGCACTCGTGCTCGGAGTAAACTCCTGTGCTCGAGCTTGATGACCGTACCAGGGACTTGCATACTGCTGAAGCAGTATGCGTCCCAGAACCAAGTCTTGGCCACAGCAATAAAAAAAGCCCCAACGAATGTTGAGACGTTTTTTATGGTTGCGGGACCAGGACTCGAACCTGGGACCTCGTGGTTATGAGCCACGCGAGCTGCCGCTGCTCCATCCCGCGCCGAAGTCTCGTTAGAGACTGAAGCAACCCTGAGTTTATCGAAGGGCGCCGTTGCAATGTAAGCAAGCTACATATTAGCAAACAGGGGTAGCAGTTGTCAATAATATATTACGAAACAAAATACTTGCATAAATAGCAAAAACGTGTATAATAATAAATATCGTAAATCGATAACAAAAACTAAAAAAGGGCACCAAATGTTAGAATTAACGTACGAAGCAACCACAACGTCAGACGAGCGCATACTCGAACTGGATGAAATTATATTAGGATAAGACCTATCGATACTCGCCTAATAGTGCACGTGAATAGTTTATAGTAGGACTATGCCACATATTCATACGGAGCCAGGCCAACATGATCATACCGTTAGCGCTTACATTATTAGGATCGACGATAGTAAGCCAAGAATTTTATTACACAGGCATAAAAAACTACATGTTTTTATGCAGTTTGGTGGTCATATAGAGCTTGATGAAACACCATGGCAGGCCATGAAACACGAACTGCGTGAAGAAACAGGCTACGATTTTGACCAATTAGAACTATTGCAGCCAAAAGAGAGATTAAAAAATATAGATCGCTCGACGCTGCACCCACAGCCATTTGTCCATAGTACCCACAATATAACTAATGATCATATGCACACCGATCTAGGCTTTGTATTTGTAACAAAACAAGAGCCAAAAAATAATGTTGCCTACGGTGAATCAAAAAAGCGGCGACTATTTACGGTGGAAGAGATGAAGGCATTACCAGAAAAAGAAATGTTCTCTGATAATCGTACTATTTGCGAGTATGCAATGACTGTTTGCGTGCCAAAATGGGAACGAGTCTCTCCAAATATTTTTGAAACCTAGTAAGAGTATAATAATAACGAATGAAATTATTGTTATATATAGGGGCAGCAGTCGGTGGCATGATAGGTGGATATCTCCCGGTGCTATTTGGCGATACTAATATGCTCTCAGGATGGAGTTTGCTAGGTGGATTTGTTGGAACAATAGTAGGGCTTTGGGTTGGCTATAAAATGGGCCAATATTTCGAAGGCTAAAGACACAAACAACTTCTCTTGCGAGCTTTAGCTCTTTAAAAGCGTCAGTACAGAGATAAATTGTAACGAAGTAGCTCGGGTTAGAATTAATTTGTATCTATTTCGCCAAAGAGGTTATTGAACCGTTAGGGTTTTTAACCAAAGATGACGAATTAGTGTTTGTATGACATTCCGGAGCAAATTCTTTGTAAACTAAACCTCCGTTTTTGCTTTTACACATGGGGCCATTTAATGTTACGCGATCCCAGTTCCCACTCGGTGTAAGTACCCATAGGTTGGGTGCCCCGCCAGTCATACAATTTTGGTCACTAGCGTTGCCACTACTACTTACTCTGAACTCACCACCCTTAATATTTACTTGACTGATTTTGGTAATTGAATACGCAACCAAGCAGCCGTCGGTGTCAGGTTTGTCGGTATTTAATTCGTTGGTTATGTAAGCCTTGAAGCTCGCCGGCGTAGTTGTGGGCAACTTATTAATATCCGATTTAGAGGTAATTTGAATATTAACGTCAGTGATAGTGGCATCCACTTCTTGTTTTGGGGCTGGAATATCTTTTTTGGTAGTTTTTTTGTTGTAAGGTGTAGTTGTAGAAATATCGTTGTTCCCGGCAGTTCCTCGAGCGTTATAAACATAGAAACCTAAACCACCAATGAGAGCTATAATTACAAAAATGAGTGAGCCTTCAACTAGTCCGAAGCCTTTTTGGTTTATTTTTTTCATTAGAATTCCTTAATTTAGATTACTTATTCATATTGTACGCCGGTAAAATAGAAGGAACAATAAGAATAAGCATTATGGTGTCGGCGGTTGGAATCCTTTATCCTCTGCTAGCGACAAAATGACTAAAGTCATTGCGCATGCAAGCAAGTAGGTAAAACGCAAACAGCCAACTGGCTATTTGCCACCGAGGTTCAATTCCAAATATCTGTCTACATAAAAAAACCACTTCAGGTGAAGTGCTTATCTAATGGTGTCGGTGGTTGGAATTGAACCAACGACCTCAGGCTTATGAGTCCTGCGCTCTAACCAACTGAGCTACACCGACATGTGTGACTGGTGAAATATATCATGTTTTGCCTCTGTTGAATAGGTTGTTTATATTAATACTTGCTTATGGTTTTAAGGCTTGTTATAATTAAGTCCTAGTATGGCAATCAAAACCAAACCTACTAGGCACACGACATCTCCAGCGCGAGATGTTTTTTTAAAGCAAAAAATTGCAACAAAAGATAAAGTCCCACATGTAATTACCGTTAACCAATTTAATAAAAAACAACTAGATGAGCTTTTCCAGAGAGCTGATCAATTCAGAGAGTGGGATAGGTCGTTTGAATCACGGCGCGAAATAGCCACAATGCATCTTGGGCGACAACTATGTAGTTTGTTTTACGAACCATCTACTAGAACTCGGCTGAGTTTTGAAACGGCAGCGGTAAAACTGGGCATGGGGCTAGTCAGTACAGAGAACGCTGGCGAGTTTTCATCTGCAATCAAAGGAGAAACTTTGGAGGATTCTATCTCTGTGCTAGATAACTATGGCTATGATGTCATAGTCATGAGGCATAACGAAAAAGGTGCCGCAAAAAGAGCTACCAAGGTAAGCAAGACACCTATTATTAACGGTGGGGACGGCGCTGGAGAACATCCGACTCAGTCTCTCTTGGATGCTTACACGATTTATAAAAACTTTGGACGACTGAACAATACAAAAATTGTTCTCGGTGGAGATCTAAAAAATGGTAGGACGGTTAGGTCACTAACAAAACTACTGGCCAAGTTTAGCAATAATGAATTTGTCTTTGTGTCGGTTCCTGAGCTACAGATAGGGCAAGATATAAAAACTATTTTGAAGCGAAAAGGAATTAAGTTTGTTGAAACCTCAGACATAAATAAAGCCGTAAAAGATTCAGATGTTGTTTACTGGACAAGGCTTCAAAAAGAAAGAATTAAAAACCTAGCTTCTATTCCTAAAAAGGGATTTGTCATGGACGTTAATACCCTAAAACATATGCCGAAAAAAGCTATTATTATGCACCCACTGCCTAGAGTAGACGAGATTCACCCAGATGTAGACAAAGATCCAAGAGCTACATACTTCGAACAGGCTGGCAACGGCCTATACGTCCGAATGGCATTATTAGACGGAGTATTGAGAGCTTAGCTTATGTCGGCTTCTTTTTACGAGGCTGACCAACCTTCACCGATTGATTTAATGGTTGTTGACCAAAACCTACTCCGGCCAAGAGACCCAGAATTGGGGCCAGCAATAAATATGTCAGTTGATGAGGCTACTAGGTTTTTAGAGTCTTTGAGGCACGAAGACCTTGATGAACACCACGCAAGATTGGTTCAGCTAGGCCGCGGAGCGATAAGGGGCGGGGAGGATATGGCCCGAATTATTGTCGTAGAATCCGCCTACAGAATTGTCGGTCAATAAACAAAACTACGTCGGTTTGTGTAGAATACATGTGTGATTGTTGATATTAAACCAGGAAAATATGTAGTAGCTGTGTCAGGAGGGGTCGATTCGGTTGTTTTGCTTGATTTGTTGGCTAAACAAAAAGAACTAGACTTGATTGTGGCTCATTTTGATCATGGGATTAGACCAGATTCACCAGACGACAGAATATTTGTTGCGACTCTATCGCAAAAATATATGTTACCTTTTGAGTTCGAAGAAGGGAATTTGGGCAGCAGCGTAAGTGAAGAAGAGGCTCGTAATCAAAGATATAAGTTTTTGCAAAAAATTCGCAAAAAATATGAGGCAGAGGCAATAGTGACTGCCCACCATCACAACGATGCAATGGAAACAGCAGTTTTTAATATTCTGCGTGGAACAAACAGAAAAGGCTTTGTAGCGCTATCTAGTAGCGGGTCAATTTGTCGACCACTAATAGATAAAACCAAACTAGAAATTGTTCATTATGCGAAAAAACACAATCTTGAATGGCGAGAAGACAGCACTAACGATTCGGATGCTTATACACGCAACTGGATTAGGCATAACGTGATGCCTAAACTTTCTGCCGCCCAACTAGAACAACTAACAAAAACTCATTCAGAAATGAAAAAGTTAAACAAGGAACTGGATGCCGCAGTCAAAAAACAACTGTCCGCAATTCAGTTACAAGCCAATAGCGTAGACAGAAAAAAGCTATTAGCTCTTCCGCATTCGGTTGCAACTGAGGTTATGGCTGAGTGGCTGAGAGAAAACAGTTATAGTGATTTTGATAAAAAAACTATAAACAAATTGGTCGTAGGCGCTAAAACACTTAGATCTGGGAAACAGATTGAAATTTCAAAAAATCTGAATTTAGAAATCCATGATCAAAAACTACTACTGAAGAAATTTTCGAGTATTCAAAATTAATCATTGATTAAGGTATAATAGCCCTACATATGGATAAAAAACCGTTCAAGAAGCCAGGTAGTGGCAATTACGACCGCAAGCGCGGTTTTAAAAATTTTGGGTTCGTTGCACTAATAATTTTAATCGGCCTAGTTATATTCGCTGCCTATAAGCCAACGGATAACTTAAAAAGCGTTCCCTTTAATGACGTTGTTAACAGAGCCAACAAGGGAGAGATTAAAACAATTACTGTAACTGGCGAAGACCTAACGGTGGTTAAAAAAGGAGAGGACAAGGCGACTGAAAAATCTCGAAAAGAAGCAGGGTCCAGTATCTACGAGCAAGGATTAACTAACCGTGATGTAGAAATAATCAACAAACCGGCCAGCGATAGCACAAATATGTGGCTGAATGTAGGCATATCTATATTGCCCGTGATTTTTATTAGTGGATTTTTATTTTTTATGCTGAGGAGCGCTCAGGGGCAAGGCAATCAAGCTATGAGCTTTGGCAAGAGTAAAGCCAGGCTTTACGGAAATGAAAAAACCAAGGTTGCCTTTAAGGATATTGCGGGTACCAACGAAGCCAAGCAAGACTTGGAAGAAGTTGTTGAGTTTTTGAAGTTTCCAAAAAAGTTCGAGAATGTCGGAGCTAAAATACCGAAGGGTGTTCTTCTGGTAGGGCCACCGGGGACAGGTAAGACTATGCTGGCTCGTGCTGTTGCAGGCGAGGCAGCTGTTCCCTTCTTTAGTATTTCTGGTTCAGAATTCGTTGAAATGTTCGTTGGGGTGGGGGCCAGCAGAGTCCGAGATCTTTTCGCAAAGGCTAAAAAGAATGCACCTTGCATAATTTTTATTGATGAGATAGATGCAGTAGGACGTAAGCGTGGATCAGGAATGGGTGGTGGTCACGATGAACGTGAACAAACACTAAACCAGATACTTGTGGAAATGGACGGTTTTGAGCAAGGGCAGAATGTTATTGTTTTGGCTGCTACTAACCGCGCAGACGTATTGGATAAAGCGTTACTTCGACCTGGGCGTTTTGACCGACGTGTTGTTATTGATTTGCCAGATCGCAAGGACCGCCAAGCGATCCTGGAAGTCCATAGCGCTAAAAAACCAATGGCTAAGTCAGTTGACCTGGACGCACTAGCAGCTAAAACAGCAGGAACATCAGGTGCAGATCTAGCGAATATTATCAATGAAGCCGCAATTATTGCAGCACGACATGGACATAAAGAAATTAGCCAAAGTGACGTAACGGCGGCATTCGAAAAAGTGGCCATTGGCCCGGAGCGCAAAAGCAAAGTCATGAGCCTGGAAGAAAAGAACTTAACCGCATATCACGAAGCTGGGCATGCAATAGTCGGCCATGTTTTGCCTGATAGTGACATGGTTCACAAGGTTACAATTATCCCGCGTGGTGGCACAGGAGGGGTGACATGGTTCATCCCGCCAGAAGATAAAAGCTATCATAGCATCATCGAGTTCAAAGACGTATTAGCCAGAATGCTAGGCGGTCGCGTCGCAGAGGAAGTTATATATGGCCCCGAGAGAGTAACTACCGGTGCTGGAAGCGATCTTCAAAAAGCCGCAGAACTAGCTAGGGATATGGTAACAAATCAGGGAATGGGCAAAAAACTCCGTGATCAGGTTTTCCATACAGACGAGGGCATTATGATGGACAAACTAATGCACGAGAGGCAATACTCTGAAGAGACTGCCAAAGTCATTGACGACGAAATAGAGTCACTAATAAGTGAGGCTGCAAGACGTGCCCGGGAAGTTATAAAAGCAAACAAGAGCAAGCTCGAACAACTAAAGAATTCGTTGATCGAAAAAGAAACCGTAGAAGCCGAAGAAGTCCTAGAAATACTCAAGGGCTCGGTTATGCCCAAGACAGCTGCACTTTACTAGAATCGAGCTATTTCGCTGTTTCAAATTTAGCCTCCAACTCCTATAATAGGTTTAAATGAATCGATTATTACGCAGAGCTACAAAACGTATGTCTGTGAGTGGCGCCGCCTCTCTTTTGATTGGTATTTCTTTGATTGGTCAGATATTGGGATTTTTGAGAATAAAACTCATTAATGCTAATTTCCCGGCGGTCGGGCCACAAAGTACGGATGCATTTTTTGCAGCGTTTAAAATTCCCGATTTCTTTTTTCTTACTATTGCTGCCGGTGCACTTGGGGTTGCTTTTATACCATATTTGTCAGATAAACTAGAAAATAATGATCGCAAAGGAGCTTGGCGATTATCTTCTAGCTTGCTAAACATAATGATGATGGTTATGGGCTTTATTGCTTTGGCTATCATTATTTTTGCAAAGCCTTTGATACAGCATGTTGCGCCCGGAATCAATGGAGAACAGCTCAATAACGCTGTTATGATAATGCGCCTTATTTCACTGAATCCTCTTTTCTTCACCATCTCTGGCGTTCTTATGAGTATCCAACAGACAATAGGACGATTTTTTTTCTATGCAATCGCACCATTATTTTATAACCTTTGTATAATTATCAGCGCGATAGTCTTTAGCACAGTAGCTCCTCATGACGGTGGCCCAGGTCATTTAGGTATTGTAGGGCTTGGAGTAGGTGCAGCAGTTGGTGCATTCATTCAACTACTTATTGCCTTTCTTGGTATGTGGGGAACAAAGTTCCGTTACGAAACAATGATCCGATGGGAAAACAAGGCGCTTCGTGGGGTGCTGCGCCAACTACCAGCTAGATCTATCGATCAAGGGATAGATGCGATTAACAGTATTGTTGAGACTAGGTTTGCAAGGCAATTAGGCGAGGGAAATATAACCTATTACGAAAATGCCTACGTTATTCATACAACCCCAATACTTCTGATTGGTACGGCAATTTCAACAGCAGCATTTCCTAGGATGACCGAGCGTCTGTCCCAGGGACGACCCGATCTTTTCCGAAGGGAGTTTTTGAAAGTCCTAAAGGCTATGATTTGGATATCAATGCCGATATTGATAGTGACTTACTTTGCACGAGGTTACTTAGCTAGAATTATTTTTACCAGGGATTCTCAGCAAATCGCCCTAATCCTAGGATTTTTGTGTGGTGCTATGTTTTTCAGAACTATTTACCAGATATTATCACGCTACTTTTATGCACATAAGGATACTGTTACGCCATTAATCATTTCTCTGATTACAATTGGGTTGAACATTTATCTTGCTTTTACCCTAGCTCGTCCTGGTGTGTACAATGTGGCTGGTCTGGCGTTGGCGCAGACTCTGTCTGCGATGATTGAAGTTATTATTTTGCTGGCCATAATAATTAAGCGAGATAGAAAATTATTCAGTCTAAAATATGCCGGTGATCTTGTGCGGATACTATCCGTTACGGGATTTGCAATAGTCGGGACATTTGTAATGATTTCACTTTTCCCACTAGAAGCAAATGATACGGGGGTAATTACTCTGGGGACAAAACTCACTGCGATTAGTGCAGTTACTTTTAGTATATATATAACCATGTCGGCCTTATTCAACATCGAAGAAGTTAAACCTGTAACTGAAAGAATCAAGAAAGTTATTTTGAAGCCGATCAACATCGACTGGTAACAGAGAGCTACCTCTGTTATAATGTGTTTTCAATGAGACAAGACCATATAAGAAACTTTTGTATTATTGCCCATATCGATCACGGCAAGTCTACTTTGGCTGACCGACTACTAGAAATTACTGGAACCGTCGAGATGCGAAATATGAAAGCGCAACTACTGGATCGCATGGATTTGGAGCGAGAAAAGGGAATTACGATAAAACTCCAACCTGTAAGAATGAAGTACAAAGATTACGAGTTGAATCTTATCGATACCCCAGGACATGTTGATTTTAGCTATGAAGTTTCTAGAAGCCTGGAAGCCTGTGAGGGTGCAATTCTGATTGTTGATGCAAGTCAGGGAATCCAAGCCCAGACATTGGCAAATGTCTATCTAGCTATTGCCGCAGACTTAACTATCATACCCGTGCTGAATAAAATTGATTTACCTGCTGCTGATGTTGATAGGGTTGGCGCCGAAATAGTTGCGCTACTAGGCTGTAAAAAAGAAGATATCTTGCATATCTCTGCAAAGACTGGCGTCGGGGTTGATGGTGTATTAGAGCGAGTAGTAGCTGATGTACCCGCGCCCAAGGGAAAAGACGATACGGCAACAAGAGCTTTGATTTTTGATAGCTACTACGACGATTACCGTGGGGTAATTCTCTATGCGAGGGTTATAGACGGGGCTATAAAGAAAAATGAGGTTATTCATATGATGGCCTCCGGGGCAGATGGAATTGCGCTAGAAGTTGGGCGGCTAACCCCTGAAATGACAAAGATGGATGCGTTGAGTACGGGTGAAATTGGCTACATCGTAACCAACCTAAAGAGCACCCGCGAAGCTAAGGTTGGAGATACAATTACATTATCTAGAAGTAAAGCCAAACATTCATTGCCGGGGTACAAAGACGTCCAGCCTTTTGTATATGCAGGATTTTTCCCAAATAGCAACGAAGACTTCAGTCTGTTAAAAGAAGCGGTAGAAAAATTATCTTTGTCTGATTCTGCACTACGTTATGACCCAGAAAACTCACCAGTTTTAGGTTTCGGCCTGCGCATTGGTTTCTTGGGTTTACTGCACATGGACATCGTAAAGGAGCGCTTGCAACGAGAGTACAACCTAGAGTTAATCGTTACGAATCCTTCAACTGACTATCAAGTTGTATTAACAAATGGCCAGCAGTTAGACATTAGGTCGGCTGCCGATGTTCCTGATGCATCAACCATCGCCGAGATTCGTGAGCCATGGATAAAAGGCGAGATAGTTGTGCCTAAAGATTTTGTTGGAGCAGTCATTCAGCTTATCTCTAGCAAGCGTGGACAGCAAAAAAATCTGTCATATGTAGATGACTTGACGGTCGTGACTTTCGAGGCCCCCTTGGCTAATTTGCTAACTGACTTCTACGATCACCTAAAATCTGTCACTAGTGGGTATGGGTCTTTCAATTACGAGCTCGACAACTACCGAACAGAAGATCTAGTAAGAGTAGATTTTTACGTCGCCGGCGAGCGAGTAGAGGCGCTTGCGGTTGTCACGCATAGGTCGGAAGCGGTCGCGTTGGGTCGTGACGTTGTCAAGAAATTAAAGGATGTTATCCCTAGGCAACAGTTCAAGGTCGCGCTTCAAGCAGGCATTGGGGCTAATTTTATAGCGCGTGAAGATATTAGCGCTTTTCGCAAAGATGTTACAATTGGGTTATACGGTGGTGACGTATCCAGGAAAAAGAAGCAATTGGCCAAACAAAAGCGTGGTAAAGCTCGTATGAAAAAATTTGGCAATGTAGAGATTCCACCAGAAGCTTTTACCGTAATGTTAAAGAGAGATTAGAGTATGAATGAACTAAAACAACTTCCGGCTTTTCAGAAAGCGTTAAAAAACTATCGTATATCAGACTACGCCAAGACTATATTGGCTAGAAACAAATTAGTATTATTCACCGCACCATCTGCTACTGGCCGCAACACTATAATCCGCGAGTTATTAAAGACTGAACACTATCACTTTGTTGTATCAGACACTACCAGAAAGCCACGTGTTAACGACGGAGTCCCAGAGCAAAACGGTCGAGAATATTGGTTCCGTAGCGAGTCAGAGATGTTAGCAGACATAAAAGCCGGAAAGTTAGTCGAAGCGGCAATTATTCACGAACAACAAGTTTCTGGCATGAGTCTGCGAGAAATAGAGATAGCATCGACTGATGGAAAGATTGCCATTGGCGATATTGAGGTTGTGGGGGTTGAAAATGTTATAAAAGTCAAACCAGACGCTATTTGCTTATTTTTCTTGCCGCCAAGTTTTAGCGAATGGAAGAGACGGATTACATCTAGGGGCAAAATGAGCAAAACAGAATATAAACGTCGTTTGAAGTCTGCGCAAAATGAATTAAATATTGCATTGAATACAGATCATTACATCTTCGTAATAAACGATGATTTAAAAGAAACAGTGCAAGTGGTTGAAAAAATAGCTAAGTCTGGTGAAGTTAATAATAAAAATCAACAAAAAGCTAAAAATCTCGCCCAACAACTAATGGTTGATATGGAGAAATCCTTATCATAAAACGCATAAGCTTGCAAATCTATAAAAACAAATTATAGTTGATTTTATAAGGAGTGAAAATGGCATTAGAAGCAATAGAAGGTGAGTTTTTTCGAGCAGAAAGACAAGGTTTAGAAGTAGTTAATTATGCATGGTGGCTAAAATTAGACGATTTAGTAACCAGGGTGATGAGGCGGGAAACGGATGGGGTTAACAAAGCACACCAAACAAAGTCAGTTTTTGGATCATTTGGATATGTAGAATTTAGTAAAGATGGTTTTAGGGCTCATGCAAACCTTATTTGGCCCCTAAAAAAGGCAGTAAGAGTTGATTATAGGGCTATATCGCCACGAATTGTTGCAGAAAGTGTTGTGCCGACGGCCAGGGATGACTTGCATGTCGTAGAACGTTTTGGCATGGATCCAATGGGACGTCTTGAGACAGACAAACATGCAGACCGTGCGAATGATACACTTGTCGTAGGCGAGCTGTCCCCGCTACATGTTGCAAGAGCTCTTTCGGTTGCAGCATTGCCTAGTGCTCTCGTTCATGCAGAGGCTAGAGCATAAAAGAACATCGCATAAGAGACTAAATTGGCACTCTTGACATGAGACTGCCAATTAGATAAACTAGCACTATTACTTAATGAGTGCTATTTATAAAATTATGCTAACAGATAGACAAGAAAAATTACTAGCCGCAATTATCGAACAATATGCAGAGGTTGCTAGCCCAGTTGGCTCTAGCCTGCTAACAAAAGCCTTTGGCGTTTCTTCGGCTACTGTTCGTGCTGAAATGGCAGAACTAGAACGAAAAGGCTATATAAAACAACCGCATACTTCTGCAGGACGCATTCCTACTGACAAAGGATATCGTCACTATGTTAACGAGATTCAGGGCCAAAAAGAAGTTCAGCCGTCCAAACGAGAGCAAAGAGCGCTGTCCGCTAGGGTTAATAATGCCGGCGCTAACGAACAGACGATTCGTAACGCTGTTGAAACACTTGTGGATTTGACGAGCAATTTGGGGCTGGCAACAATCGGAGATCAGCTGTACATGAGTGGGCTTGGCAACTTGTTTGGGCAGCCAGAGTTTATGCAGCCAGGACAGGTTCGTGAAGTGGCGCAATTACTAGATAATCTACAACCATGGTTGCGCGAAGCCGCACCAAACGAGCCCATGAACGTATATATTGGCCGGGAAAACCCAATCGGGTCTTCAGCTGGGTGTAGCCTAATTATTAGTCGTTTTCGCAGCCCATATTCTGACCATAGCTATATCGGAGTTCTTGGCCCAACCAGGCAAAGTTACAGAGGCGTCATCGGGTTAGTTCAAAGAACGGGCGAAGCGTTAGAGGAGGCACTGTATGAGTAAACCGATTAGTCCAAAAATCCCGAGAACCCCCAGCAGAGTTCAAGAATTAGAACAGCAGGTCACAGAGCTTACAGACGCATTAATGCGTGAACGCGCTGACGCAACAAATATTCGTAGGCGTCACGAAGAGCAAATAACTGGACTAAAGAGCCTGGTAAAGACGCAGATAATTGAAGATTTGTTGCCGGTTATAGATAACTTCGAACGTGCGCTAAAGCATGTACCAAAGGATTTAGCGAACAATGATTACGTAAGGGGTGTTGGTGGGGTTGTAAAGCAGTTCGAGGATACACTCAAACAAATGGGCGTTGAGCGCATAAAAACAACCGGAGAACACTTTGATCCTAACCTCCATGAGGCAGTTGGGGTGGAGGACGGTGATGGCGAGGTTGAAGTTATTTGCGAGGAGCTTCAACCTGGTTATCGTCTTGGTGAAAATGTCATCAGACACGCGATGGTAAAAGTTAAGAAGGAGCCGAAATGACTGCAGAAATAATCCCAGGCATTAGTGAGGTTGACCCCAATCAACATGTCGTCATTGCACATTACCGAGCGCGAGTCGATGAGTGCAAAGATGACGGGGTTCAGGTTATTGAGATGGCCAATGGGCCCGCTTTACATCTAGACAATCTTAAACTAGTTTTTGGGCGGTGGATTACCAGGCAGGAGCGAGATGACCGAGTTGCTGCTCATGCAAGAGACCCAGGGCAATTTTACACTGATCATTTAAAATCATTATCACATTAAATAAGGAGGAACTGAAATGGACAAGCAAAAAAGGGATGATGGACAACCCGAAGCCAGGGCAAGAGAAATGGAAATTCTCGAACAAACTGGTGGTGTTTTGCCAGGTGTCGGGGTTGACGACCTATCTGTAACTGATGTACCGGACGTATATACAGGGCCGACGGCCTATGATGCAGCAGCTGACTTGGGTATTCCACCTGAACAATATTTAGAAGGATAAAAAGGAGATAAATTATGGGAAAAATAATAGGAATCGATTTAGGAACAACTAACAGCGCAATGGCTGTTATGCAGTCTGGAAAGCCAGAAATTATTGCCAACACAGAAGGCAATCGTACTACGCCATCAGTCGTAGCAATTAATAAAAATGGCGAAAGACTAGTTGGCCAGGTTGCAAACCGTCAACGCGTAACCAACCCAACAAACACAATTTTTGGAATCAAGCGCCTCATAGGTCGTAAATTTTCTGACAAAGAAGTGCAAAAAGACATCGAACTAATGCCATACGAAATTGTGAAGAGTGGTACTGGCGTTAAGGTTAAAATGGGCGACAAGGAATACAGCGCAGAAGAAGTTAGTGCTATGATTCTAGGCAAACTAAAAGCTGATGCCGAAAAATTCCTGGGTGAGCCAGTGACAGAAGCAGTCATAACGGTACCCGCCTACTTTGATGATTCTCAGCGCCAAGCAACGAAAGATGCTGGTAAAATTGCTGGACTAGAAGTAAAACGAATAATTAACGAGCCGACCGCAGCTGCGCTAGCTTATGGATTAGACCAGAAAAAAGAAGAAAAAGTCGCAGTATTTGATCTGGGTGGGGGAACATTTGACGTTTCTATCTTGCAATTAGGTGATGGCGTATTCGAGGTGTTGTCAACAAATGGTGATACTCACTTGGGTGGAGAGGACTTTGACCTGAAGATCGTCAACCACTTTGTCGACGAGTTTAAAAAAGAGTCCGGGATTGATGTCAAAAAAGACAAAGCCGCTATGCAGCGCCTAAAAGAAGAAGCCGAAAAAGCCAAGAAAGAGCTGTCTACCACAGAAGTCGCTGACATTAACTTGCCTTTCCTAACTGCTGACGCAGAGGGACCAAAGCACTTCGAGTATAAACTAACACGCGCAAAACTTGTTGATCTAGTCCAGGACTACATTAATAAAACTGCCGAACCATGCAAAAAAGCGCTAAAGGACGCAAAGCTAGATGCCAAGGATATTAACCAGGTAATCCTAGTGGGCGGTATGACCCGAATGCCGGCTGTTATAGAAAAAGTAAAAGAAATTTTTGGCAAAGAGCCCTTGAAAGGTGTTAACCCTGATGAAGTTGTGGCCGTTGGTGCCGCCATTCAGGGTGGAGTATTGCAGGGTGACGTCAAGGATGTTTTATTGCTAGACGTAACCCCGTTAAGTCTTGGGATCGAAACACTTGGAGGAGTTGCTACAAAACTAATCGAGCGCAACACAACCGTACCAACATCTAAGAGCGAAACATTTAGTACTGCTGCAGACAACCAGCCACAAGTAGAAATACATGTGGTGCAGGGTGAGCGGGAAATGGTCGCTGACAATAAGTCATTGGGACGATTTGTGCTAGACGGCATCCCTTCTGCGCCTCGCGGTGTACCGCAAATTGAAGTGACATTTAATATCGACGCTAACGGTATTTTGAATGTTAGCGCCAAGGACAAAGGTTCTGGTAAAGAACAGAGTATTACTATTCAGAACAGTGGCAACCTTAACAAGGAAGAAATTGAAAAAGCCGCCAAGGATGCCGAGGCACACGCCGAGGAAGACAAGAAAAAGCTAGAGGCAATCGAAGTACGTAACCAATTAGATAGCGCGGTCTATCAGGCTGAGAAAATGAAGAACGACAACAAGGAAAAACTATCCGAAGAAGACGTAAAGACGTTGGATGAAGCAGTAGAAGTTGCCAAAAAAGTACTAGCTGACGAAAAAGCCGATAAAGAAGAAATTGAAAAAGCCGCCAAGGAGCTAACTGACAAAATCATGCCAATCGGCGCAAAGATGTATGAGCAAACAGCAAAAGACGAAAAAGCTGAAGATAATGATTCAGACGAGAAGCCAAAAGACAAAGACGAACCAGTAGAAGGCGAAGTAGTAGACGACAAAAAAGAGGACTAGATGCGATTCCTTGATAGACTAGAGTTAGTAGCTGAACGGTTTGGACTGATAGATTCAATGGAAGCTGCTGCTCGGTCTAGGCAAGATGCTATCGCGAAATATTGTGGATCAGAGGCTGTTGTGAGCTGTTCTCCATGCATTGATGCGAATGTGATTTTGGTGACGAGTACACAAGAACAATAAAAGAAAGATTGGGTAATATGAAAAATTCTTCAACAACACCAAGAATATGGGCTTGGGTTCTATCACTTGGTGGTTTTGCAGGCATGGTTGCCATGACTTGGCAGGCTAGCGAACGGATTGCAATGCTAAAAAACCCTGGGGTGATCCTCAATTGCAACCTAAACCCCATTATTGATTGCGGTACGGTGCTAGGCAATAAACTATCTGCATTATTTGGATTCCCGAACGCATTTATTGGGATGATAGTGTTTGCCATGTTGTCTCTGAGTGGTTTGTTTATGTTGGTCGGCACAAAGCCTGATAAGGCTTACAGGAATATTGTCATGATTCTAAGCACAATATTGTTAGGGTTTAGTGTTTGGTTCTTCAGTGTCAGCTTATACATCATCAATAAAATTTGTATATTTTGTGTTGTTGGGTGGGTAGTGAGTATCCCTATTTTTGTTTATTCATTTGCAAATTGGAGTGTAGCTACAAAAAATAAATCGTTGCAGAAAGCCGGTTCATTTGTTCAGAAAAACCACATAAATATCATTGTGGTTGTCTATACTGTGATGCTGGCCATGTATTTACTTAAATTCCAAGACTATTATTTTGGTTAGGATATAAATGGCAAAGAGGGATTATTACGAGATATTGGGAGTAGGCAAAAATGCTAGCGCAGATGAGCTAAAGAAAGCTTTTCGCAGGGCTGCTGTCGAGCATCATCCAGACAAAGGTGGTGACGAGGCAAAGTTCAAGGAAATTAACGAAGCGTATGAAGTACTAAAAGATCCCAGCAAACGACAGAGGTATGATCAGTTTGGTCATGCTGGAGTTGGGTCTAGTGCAGCTAGTGATGGTAATCCGTTTGCTGGAGGCGGGTATGGCGGGCAAGGACAAAATATAAACTTTGACTTCGGTGATCTAGGCCTAGGCGATATATTTGGCGACTTTTTTGGTGGTGGTCACCAGCAAGCACGCGGGCAACGCGAACGTCGCGGTAACGATGTCCAAACCCAAATTGAACTATCATTTGAACAAGCAGTCTTTGGCACAGAGATTGACTTAAACATGCAGCTTAACGCGTCATGTGAACATTGCGAGGGCGGTACAGTCGAACCTGGTTATGAACTCAAGACCTGCCCCACCTGCCAGGGCTCTGGACAGGTAACACGTGTGATGCGAACAGTATTTGGCAATATTCAGCAAGCAAATGTTTGCAACGAATGTAAGGGCACTGGGAAAATACCAGAAAAAGTTTGCAGCGTCTGCAAAGGCAAGGGTGTTACCAGACAAAAGCAACAAGTAAAGTTGAAAATTCCGGCTGGGATTGATGACGGTGCAACTATCCGTTTGAAAGAGCGTGGCGAAGCAATTGCGCGGGGGCAAAAAGGTGACTTGTACGTGAATGTCCGAGTAAAAGCCCACAAGCACTTTACCCGCGAAGACGACATAATACTATCGGAAGAGCATGTAGGTTTGATAGGAGCAACACTTGGCACAGAAATTGAAGTGGATACTGTTGATGGGCCTATAACCATGAAAGTCCCTGCTGGTACACAGAGTGGGACTGACTTCAAACTGTCTGAGCACGGTGTTCCACATATACGGTCTAAAACCCGTGGCTCTCACATCGTTACAATAATTGTAGATACACCCCACAGACTAAGTCATAAACAAAAACAATTACTCGAAGAATTAAAAAATACCGGTCTCTAGCACTAGAATAAATAACTGGCTAATTGATACAATGTAAGTTCTATGTCACCAGCCCCATCTATTAAAGCCCTTTCAAACGAGAAGCCAATCAAGACGCGAAGATGGCCGAAAATAGTGGCACTAGTTGTCTCTATAATAATGTTTCTGGTCGGCGTATATCTACTAGTTCTTGTTTTTAGTCCAAAAGTCAAAGAATTACCTGGTTCCCCAATCGACTACAACACATCTGATGATGCAAAAGATCTTCGAAACCGAATACAGATAGAAAAATTAAACCTAGAAGTCCCTTATTTTGAGGAAAATACGCCAGCTAGTTTAGAAAAAGGTGCATGGTGGCGATATCCAGAGCGTGGTAATCCAGAAAAAGGTGGCAACTTTATTCTTAGTGCCCATAGATTTAATTTAGGCGTAACTCCGCAGGGTACAAGGGCAAAATCGCCTTTCTATAACCTTAACGAGGTTCAGCCGGGTGATAAAATTAAGGTTTTTTATAACAAAAAATGGTATGAATACGAAGTAACGAAAAACTACGCTGTTGCCCGGACTGCGGTAGAGATAGAAAAACAAACAACTGAAGCTAAAATGACACTCTATACATGTTCACTAAAAGGCGAAGCTGACGGCCGCGTGGTCATTGATGCAAAACCCTTGTTTGATGCAAAAACCTCAGCCCCACCCAAAGAAGGCTCCCCCTTGCTATAAGTTATCCCGGAGTAAAAAAATCTAGCTTGTCTCAATAGGGGGCATTACCACTGTACCCCTCTGCCCGTACATTTTAGTATAAACGAGTAGTGAATCGGCTGTTACGAAGCTTTCTTCGAGTGTTCCCCCGAGCGGGACAGGGGCGATAGCAAATGTGGCCCCAAAATCATCAGGAAGTGGCGAGTCGAATTCACCAGATTCCTTTAGCCCAGATATTGCAGAGCATACTTTTGTCCCTACTAGTTCGGCGCCCGCCATGTCGGTATCGGGAAGTAGCACGATAAACTCATCGCCACCGAACCTTGCTACGATATCATCTGTTCTTAAGGCGCTGGTTGCCGCCTCGGCAGCTTTTATCAGGACTTTATCTCCAACTGCGTGGCCTAGCCCGTCGTTAACGCTTTTAAATCTATCTAGATCAAATACTCCCAATACGCCCCTGCCGTTATCCATTTCTAGCCTTTCAAACGCATATCGAGCGCCTGCTCTGTTTGGCAACTGTGTTAGATCATCTCTAGACACCGCTTCCTGGAGCTGTGCATTTCTTTCCAAAAGAGCCGCTATTACAAGGCTAACATCGCTGACCTTATGGCTATCGATTGGCGGATCACTGTGTCGTTTCAGTTCAAATTCTTGATATTCTGGATTAGACATATGTATATTATAGCATAAAAAGTATGATAAAGTCAATATAACATTGGCCTTACGCTTATGTTTATAATAGGGTAATGAAAAACGTGTCCAAAGACCAAAGTGGTTTCATAACAATGATAGTTGGCTTGTTGCTTGTATTGGTTCTTGTGATTGGGTTGGTCTATCTCAGGGTTATCAAAGCGAGCTGAATCCTGAGCTAACAGTAACTATTTTGTAATTACTGAGACCTCAGTGTCTACGAAAGACAAATCTTTGGCAAACTGTTTTTTATCACTGTTATACAAGATAATAACGGCACACATTTTGTGACCATCAGATGATTTGCCTACGATTTGATCTTCCTTGGCCTTGATATTTAGGTAAACCAGTGATTTCAGTGAGCGTAGTTTGTCTTCATTTGTTATGCCATAAAATTTTCCAGTTTTTTTCGGAAAAATTTCTAGTACAGCACAAGGCTCATTTTTTGTAGCATTTATCTCGGGCGTTATGCCAACAGCAATGTCCAGGGCAGCACTGGTCACGTCGATACCGTTAGCGAGTAAATGCATTTTATCTCGATAGCCGCCGTTTCGTGCCCCGATTTCCACAATCTTTGGCCCCTTGTCGGTCATAATTATTTCTACATGGGCAGCAGAGTTTCTCATCTCCAGTGCTTTAATCCCAGCATAGGCGCATTCAATTAACTGTTTTTGTTTTTCTGGGGGTAGTGTTGACGGAAGCTTTCGACTGTAATGAAAGTTGTCGCCGTGTCCAATGTCATGACCAGTTTGATAATCGACGATTTGCTTTAGTATGATTGGTTCCCCCTTATTATCTATAAAGGCATCAACAGAGTGTATTGTGCCCTCCAGAAATTCCTCGATTATTAATGAAGGTGTCGATGCTGGGGCATATTTTGCATATGCTTTGCCAATTAAATTTATTGACCTTTCGTAGTTATTTTGTAGTTGACTAAGCGAGTCATTTTTTGTAACTAATAAGCTTTTTGAAAGATTAGTGGGCTTTAGAATCAGAGGAAAATGGTGATTTGTGGCAAACTTTTCAATGTCATTTATATTTTTTACTCTTGCAAAATCAGGGCACAGATTTAAACTAGATTTACTCATCCGTCTTCGCATTTCATATTTGTCCGAGCAGGCGATAGCAGAGTCCATTGTCAGGCCTGGTTTCTTGAGCATCTTTGCTATTTTTGCAGCTGAAACAATATAGTTCTCATAAATTGTAATTACACCGTCTATCTGATGCAGAGACCGGACCATATTATCAAGAGCAGTTTTATTAGAGAAGTCTACGTAGATATTTTCAGGCTTTTTTCTGGTCACGTAAGAATTGTTTGGATTGTCTTTTAAAACAAAAAAATAGTCGCCGCGTTCCCGAATTTTCGATTCTAAACCACTAAAACTTTTGCCTACTATTAAAAAACAAGACATGGTTGATATTATATCATAATTATGCTAAAATAAAAGTGGTTTTGTTAAATTATTAACTATATAATCCAGGTGAATAACATGGTGAACAAACGCCCTCACAGAAAAGCTTTAATCGGTAGGTCTGAGCTAATTGACATAATTAGTCCAGATATTACTGATATTCCTGCAAAAATAGATTCAGGAGCTTTCAGGTCTGCTATTCATGCGGATAATATCAAGATTAAGTCTGTAGATGGTAAAAAAATACTAACTTGCAATCTACTTGGACACCAAACTTACCCGAACTCGTTTGAGTTCGAAACTGAACAATTTGGAAAAGTTTGGGTGCAGAATTCTTTTGGTGTTCGTGCACAAAGATATGAGGTACAACTAAAGTTGAAAGTTGGCTCGAAAATATTTTTTACACCGTTTACGTTGGCAGATAGGGCGAACAATTTGTTCCCAGTATTGCTTGGTAGAAAAGCGTTGAAAGGTAGATTTATGGTGGATGTTTCGGAAGTTGGGGTTGATAGACTAAAATTAAAGAAACAGTTTAATATTTCAGAAACTGAAGAAGAAGATAACGAGTAAATTATGAATATAGCAATTTTATCAAAAGGCCGGGGTAACTATTCTACGAAGCGTCTCAAGGAAGAAGCTGAGCTACGCGGCCACAATGTGCGTATTATCAACTATGCTAAATGCTATGTGACGTTAGAGCAAAGCAACCCAATAGTTCGCTACGAAGGAGAACCGCTAAAAGATATCGATGCAATTATCCCAAGGATCGCCACAAATCTTACTAAATACGGTGGCACTATTGTCCGCCAGTTCGAAATGCAGGGAATATTTACTACTGCTGGTTCTCTGGCTATTTATAGAACGCGCGATAAATTGCGATCCATGCAGATCTTGGCAAGATCTGGCGTTGGCATCCCAAAAACAGTTGTGTCTCGTGAAACAACCGAGGTCGAAGACTTAATAGAACTAGCAGGCGGTGCGCCATTAATTATCAAAGTTGCTCGTGGTACTCATGGCAAAGGCGTAGTATTGGCTGAAACAAAAAAAGCTGCCGAGGCTGTGATGCAAGCCTTTTACGTCGAAGGTGTGAACTTTTTAGCTCAAGAATTTGTAAAAGAATCGGCAGGTACTGATATTAGGGCGTTTGTGGTAGGGGGCAAAGTTGTCGCTAGTATGCAACGCCAAAGTCTAGATGATGATTTCCGTTCAAACATTCACCAGGGCGGTGAAGGTAGTTCTGTAAAACTAACAGACGAAGAACGAAAGACAGCACAAAAAGCTGCCAAAGCTATGGGTCTACCTATCTGCGGTGTAGATATGATGCGTTCTGATAGGGGGCCTTTAGTTCTTGAAGTGAACGCTAGCCCTGGATTTACCATAGAAAAAGTGACTGGACATAACGTTGCGGGTAAGATAATAGAGTATGTCGAACAAAACGCAAACCGAACAACCCGAAAAGACCGCGTCGGCGCATAAATCCAAATCATCGACTAGGCGTTTTATTTATGTGGTAGCTATCATTATTCTATTTGTTCCGATTGCTATATCGACAAAGTTAATCGTGCACAGAAATGATAATTGCAAAATCAGGATTTTTGATATTAGTTCGCCGGAGAACTCACCAAAAAATATTTTTAGCAGTAAGCTAGCTGACCATAAATGCTTGAAACTAGAACAGGTCAGTAGTCCAAGAGCGCTAAGACAAGGGTTGTCAGGACGTATATCTATGCCCGTAGACCAAGGTATGT
This sequence comes from uncultured Candidatus Saccharibacteria bacterium, assembly GCA_964491925.1. GTDB lineage: Bacteria > Patescibacteriota > Saccharimonadia > Saccharimonadales > JAGQNJ01 > CAYRSA01. The sequence continues at coordinate 72,810 of CAZBGZ010000001.1, read as the reverse complement.
TATTTGTTTTTGATCGATCGAGTAGATATTGTTTCTGGATGAAAGATATGAGATTTCCAATAGATATTATTTGGCTATCGACAGACAAAAAAGTGCTTCATTTGGAAGAAAATGTAGAACCTAAGACATACCCAAATAATTTCTGCCCCGGCCAGGCAGCACAGTATGTAATTGAGGTAAATTCTGGAGTTGCGCGAAAAGCAAAAATAGAAGAAGGCAAACAGTTACAATTTTAGACCGACCTCTGGTATTATTAAGCTTATGCTGCCTTATATTATTGTAGGAATTATTCTGGGGTTGCCAGTTTTTTTTGGCATATTCTTTAGGGTTAGTGCGTCACATTTATTTTTTAGCGTCATGACAGGCGAACTGTTGGGTAGATATTTTGGAGATGATGTTGAGCATTTTATCAGCCAGACTTTCACAAATTCTAACCTTACGCAGTATGCTCATGCAATTGTTATAACCTTGCCGGTTATTTTGACCGCATTATTTTTGAAAGGCAGTGTCTCGAAAAGCAAAAGCATACTAAATCTATTTCCTCTGGTAATAACTAGCGTGGTTTACGCGGCATTTATATTGCCAGTCTTGCCGCCTGATGTACAGGCCTTGGCAGTGACTGTCCCCTTCGGTAAGGACCTATTGGATACGAGTAACGCAATTATTGGCGGTGTGGTGTTGGTACAGCTGGTTGCCCTGTGGTTACTGAATCGTGGGGAACGTAGCGGTAAAAAAGGAAGAAAATGAAGCAAAATTTAAAACTAATCCGCTCCTTTACTCTTCACAAGCTAGCTGTAACGGTAAACAGAGGTTTTTGACTCCGTTTTAGACATAAGCGTAATGGAGGGCCAGGCCTTCGACTGACTCAGGCTAAAGGAGGGACTTGCCTACGTTCCGCAGGCCCGAAATTACATCCATCAAAACAAGTTTTGAGGAGTAAGTTTCCTTGCAAAAAGCCACAGGCTGTTTTCACCCTCGACAGGTGTCGAGGCTTCGAGCCCACTAAACCTCACCAACTAAAAAACCCACCAATGCGGTGGATTATTTAGTTGGAGGGCCATAGTGCTTTTTGTAGCAACTAAACTCGATAACTTATCGACCTAGGTCTTGTCTGATAATTCCTTTGTTAGGTAAAAGCTCTAATGTATTCACATAGCGATCTACAGCATCTGCAAATACGGTGTCGTTGGAGATAGCTGTGGATCTAAAAATTAAGATTGTCCCATTTACCTCATGACTTGTGTAGTAAATTCTAGAGTCGTACGGACTGGTAGCAGTTAGTATAAGAAAATCATTGACCCTCAGACATTTAACAGCTTTTTCTTCTTTTCTATAAAGTCCAGTACGCTTCTTTGAGCCTGCCGTTAAATAACTTGAAGCTTCTCGCAGATTGCACGGAGGATCGCCTATTACGCTTCTCAAATCAAGAGTAAATTCTCCGCCCGAAATTTCTATTTCGCCTTCAACTGGCGTATATATTGAAATGTAATGCGGGTATGTATGTTCTTCTTCGGTTAAATACCTATAATTGTTACTCTTAGCTAGGGGGCTTACATAGACACCAAAGCTAACCTTTTCTAGTTCGCTTGCCCTATTGTTAATTCGAATCCTAGATTGTAGTGGTGCTGCAAAAAGAGCACCAGTAAGCAGAAACACAAGTATACTTACTGTAATTATGATGTTCCATTTTAATGATTGTGGACGACGACCAGTTCTTGATTTGTAGTAGATGTAGCCTGCTTGTGGAGCAATAATCAGCGACATTAGCAAAATCACGTATGGAAGCAGTGTGTCTAGGCTCGTACCTGTACAATTTTTTCCAAAGCATGCGGAAAAGCTCAATGAAAACCAAGTGAATAACCCAATAACAGCAACGAGGCCAGTTATGAGTATGCTAATGCTCAATACTTTAAGTTTTTTCATCGATATTAGTGTATCAAAAAACAGAGGCAAAATTACCTCTGTTTTAACATAAGCGTATTGGAGGGCCAGGAGGGGCAAAGCACGACCGCGCTCGTTCTCGAAGCAAGCTTCTGTGAGCGAGCTTGTCGACCGAACCCTCGACTACCGTATTTTCTTGCAGAAAATACAAGTCGATGAACCGCATCTATCCGGACGCCAAAATTAAAAACCCATCACCAGGATGGGTCATTAATTTGGAGGGCCAGGAGGGACTCGAACCCTCGACACCGGGCTTAAAAGGCCCGTGCTCTAACCAGCTGAGCTACTGGCCCGTATTTTTATTGCTCTATGAACGAAATTATTTGTGAAAGTGCTTATTGTTTTATGGCTAGAGCACGAAGGTGCTTATTGATTATGACGGTAAATCAGAGATTCACCTATGCATCTGAGCCACTGGCCCGAGATTAACTTATAGCTAAACGGGCGTAAAACAGAGTGAATTATCTCTGTTTTCGGACAAAAAGTCAATGACCTATGTTATGTTGTATAAAAAGCGTTGCACGCAAATGAAACAAAGAATTTCAATAAAAACCACCACATTCTTTACAATTATTTTATTGATTTTTTTGTTCGGACTTGGGTTCGCAAGAATTGCCCCGATTATTAATGGTAGCTGGGTTTGGTTTTTGGCAATGAATGCATTGGTCGGGTATGGATTGAGTAGGTTCAACAAGTTTGTGTTGTTAATTCTGTTATCTTTCACTATGTTCAGTCTTGGCTGGTGGCGTGGTAGCCAAACCATGCGTAGATTAGAAGTCTACAATGATATAGTCGGGCAAACAGTTACGATCAAAGCTATGGCGTTGAACGATGCTGTATATGCTGATCATGGACAGCTAGATTTTGCAGTAGGGAAAATAAATTTACAAGAGCCGTTTCCCGAGCAGCTGATAGGCGAAATGAGCATTAAAGGGCTGGGCTTGCCTATTGTTTATCGTGGTGACCAAGTTTTGGTAACCGGAAAAATATACAAAAAACGTGGTGGGCAAGTGGCGGGTATAAGTTTTGCCAAACTAAAATTGGTTAGTAGCTCAAAATCGCCTATCGATATAACTCGACGAAATTTTGCTGCAGGCATGCAGAATGTTTTGCCAGAACCGCTGGCATCATTCGGAATGGGGCTATTGATAGGACAGCGCACAACCCTAGACCCAAAATTAGAAGAGACTCTCATAGCAGTCGGGCTAATTCATATAGTTGCGGTTTCAGGCTATAACCTAACAATAATAATAGATGCACTGAGACGAATTTTTAGAAAGGGATCGCGTTATCAAATACTAGTTTTTTCCTTGCTACTCATTTGTGTATTTTTGCTTTTCACTGGCTACAGCCCATCGATTGTTCGTGCAGCGGTAGTCAGTAGCCTGAGTCTAATTGCTTGGTTTTTTGGCAGAAAATTTCGCCCGATACTCCTGCTAGCATTTGTTGCTACATTGACCGCTGGCATAAACCCACTATATCTTTGGTCTAATATAGGCTGGTATCTTTCGTTTACGGCATTCTTCGGGATATTGATAATAGCACCATTACTACAAAAACGACTACTAACTAAAAAATCTAGGGGAAAAGTAGTCCCATTAGTTCTGATAGAAACAATATCAGCCCAACTGTGTACAATACCGATAATTTTGTTTGTGTTTGGCCGGCTATCAGTCATCAGTGTATTAGCGAATGTTCTGGTGGTCCCTTTCGTTCCACTGGGAATGTTTTTCAGCCTAATAGCTGGTATTAGCGGAATGATGCAGCTAAGTTTTGCCAAAATTTTTGCTTTGCCTGCACAAATTATCCTAGACTATATGTTATCTATTGCTAGCCTGTTGTCGCGGATCCCTTATGCCAACATTTTAGTTAAAATAAACGTATATCAAATGATAGTAGGTTACGTGGCTATAATTGTATTTGCTTTAGTTATGTATGCGAATACAGCAAAAAAATCTGGTATAATAACAGATATAGAGGAGTGATTTTTTCAATGTCTGGGCATAGTAAATGGTCAACAATCAAAAGACAGAAAGGCGCAAAGGATGCAGCACGTGGGGCCGTGTTTACTAAACTCGGTAACATGATAGCTATTGCTGCAAGGGGCGGTGCAGACCCAGAAATGAACTTTTCGCTAAGGCTAGCTATTGATAGAGCAAAAGCCGCCAACATGCCAAATGCTAATATCCAACGCTCGATAGATAGAGGCAGCGGCAAGCTAGGAGGGGAGCAGATACAAGAAGTTATGTATGAGGGTTATGGTCCCGGGGGCGTTGCAATATTGGTTGAATGTGCAACTGATAATGTTAATCGCACTTATCCAGAGGTACGGCTAGCATTTTCCAAGCACGGCGGTAATATCGCTGAAAAAGGAGCTGTGGCTTTTCAATTTGATCGCAAAGGAGTAATTAGAATAAAAGGCGCCGGTGAAGATCTGCTGCTACAGGTTCTGGACGCTGGCGCTGAAGACGCAATCGAAGAAGAGGGCGAGACAATTGTTTATACCGACCCAAAAGAACTAGCAAAAGTACGTGACAATTTGCAGAATGCTGATATAGAGGTGGTCGAGGCCGAACTGACGTTCGTGCCAAATAACACGGTACAAATAAATGATGAAGTGACCCAAGGTAAGGTTATGCGTTTAATGGAAGCCCTAGAGGGCTTGGACGATATAACAAACACCCATACAAATTTTGACATAGCTTAGTATTTTTGTTTGCATTTTTATTGACATTGACCAGGCCCAGGGCCACAATGCTGATTAGCATAAGAATAAAAATCAAAAAACATGTTACAAAAACTAAAAATAGTCCTGGCCTCGTTTTTACTGTTTTGTTCATTATGGCCTAGTTTGCCCACAGTCAATGCGCAGAGCAGTAACGTTGTTTTTAGTGAACTACAAACTGGGGGTCTCGGAGCAGGAACAGCAGCCCAAGAATTTATAGAGATTTATAACAATTCTGCGCTAGAAGTGAACATAACAGGCTGGAAAATTGTTTATAGCACCAGCACCGACAGTTCACCAAAAGATGTAGCGAATTTTACGGGTGTAATAAAACCAAACAGCTATATTTTATTAGTGTCACCAACATACCCCGTTCCAAATGGGGTGGTGCCTGACTTTGCGTTCGAATATACAAGCGGGTTGGCTAGTACTGGCGGCCACCTGAAGTTACTTGACTCTAGTGCAACCGTGATAGACAAGCTTGGATGGGGCACGGCCTCACAGCCAGAAACAACGGCAACTTCAGCCCCCGTTGGAGGTAGCTCCCTCAATCGCAAAAATGATCAAAATGCTTTGATAGATACTGACAATAATGCCCAGGATTTTCTAGTATCAACAATTGTCTCGCCTCGGGGTGGTGGACTCGGTCCAGTACCACTACCAATTCCGCCAGATGAATGCCCGAATATAGATGGATCACAAAGTGCTATTCCTCAAGGCTTAGTAAAAAATGAGGCAGGGGACTGTGTGGCTCTGCCTATTCCTGATCCAGGCCCGGAACCAGACCCTGCACCAGACCCAGACCCAACGCCAATACCCGATCCTAGCCCAGAGCCCGCGATAACTTACGCAAATGTTTATATTAGTGAACTTTTACCCAATCCTGCTAGTCCAAAAACAGATAACGAAGATGAATTCGTGGAACTTTATAATCCAAATAATGATCAAGTAAATCTCAAAAATTACGTTATTCAAACAGGTGGCGACAATCAGTATCACTACACGTTGCCGGAAATTACTCTGGGCGCACACGAATACAAAAGCTTTTATTCTGTCGACACGGGCTTAATCCTTGGCAATACAACTAGCAAAGCACGAATCCTAGCACCTAACGGCGAAATTGTGGGCGAAAGCCCAGTCTATGAAGATGTGGGTGAAGACGAAACATGGGCTTTGATTGGCTCGAACTGGCAAGTGACCAACCAACCAACACCCAACGCAGAAAATATGTCCAGTGTTTTTTCTCCAACCGACTCCAGCGGAAAAGGCGCAGATGATGATGTACTAACGCCATGCCCAGCAGGGAAGTACCGCAACCCAGAAACAAATAGATGTAGGAATATAGAAGTGGCCACTAGTCTTATGCCGTGCAAGGCTGGTCAGTATAGGAATGCATTGACAAATCGTTGCCGTAAGATAGACTCATCATCGACGCTACTGACTGTTTGCGCACCTGGTCAATATCGGAATGCCGCAACAAACCGATGTAGAAAAGTCGGTAGTTCGGGGACGACTCTAGTCGCGTGCAAAGCCGGACAATATCGTAATCTAGACACCAACAGATGTCGGAAAATTGCTTCTACTAATGCCTCAAACCCTTGTAAAGAAGGGTACGAGCGCAATAAAGAAACTAATCGCTGCCGAAAAGTTTTAGCAGCGCTAGCCAATAATCCGCTTACTGATGTAGCTTCTGTTGCATCTAAGCCCGTTAGTTACCCTGTGATTGGGGTAGTAGGAATATTAGCCCTTGGCTACGGTATCTTTGAGTATAGGCAGGATATTCGCAAGCATCTTACAAAACTTAAAATAAAGATGTAACTGTATAATCATATTATGAGAATAATTGGGATTGATCCAGGCACAGGAATTTTAGGATTTGGGGTTATTGACGTAGAAAAAAATTCTATGACATTAGTCGACGCTGGGGTGATTAAGACACCTGTACATCAGGCAGATTCGGATCGTCTGGAGACAATCTTCGTTGAGCTTAGTGAAATTATCAAAGATTGTAAACCAACGGTTATGTCTGTAGAAAAATTATTTTTTGCACAAAATGTTACAACAGCTATGTCTGTTTCGCAGGCAAGGGGGGTTGTTCTATTGATTGGCAAACAACACAAAATGGAGTTACACGAATATACACCACAACAAATAAAACAAGCACTGACGGGCTACGGCAAAGCCGAAAAAGCCCAGATCCAGGAAATGGTACGAACAATCCTGAAACTAAAAGCTATACCAAAACCCGATGATGCAGCAGATGCCCTAGCGGCAGCTATCTGTTGCAGCATGAATATGCAATAATAGACGTATATGAGAAAGTATTTTGTTGCATATAGATTTACGGGTGAGGACCCGGATGTTTTGCATGAGAGAATGTCGACGGTTGTGGGCTCTCTAAAAAAAGTTGGAATAGATGGATTCTGTAATTTATTTGATGAAAAAGAATACCAAAAGTCAAAATTCGGAGCAAAAGAGATTATGGACATCGCATTTGGAAAAATCGATAACAGCGAGGGTGTATTTGTGGTAATTGCATCCGATGATAAAAGCGAAGGTTTGTTGATGGAGATTGGTTATGCATATGCTAAAAAAAAGCACATTATTGTTGCCGTGCATGAAGATGCAAAGACTTATGCCCCATCAATAGGCAATCAATCAATAGTTTGGGAAAGCAACAAAGACCTAGCCCAGAAAATCGAGGCACTACAATTATGATTGCGACTTTAGAGGGAACTGTGTCGGAAAAATTTTTTGATTCTATCGTAGTTGACGTGAACGGGGTTGGATACGGACTGCTAGTTACGGCTGATGATTACGCAAAATTATCTCAGGGCGAAAAAACAAAACTATATGTCTACGAGCATATCCGAGAAGCATCACACGACCTTTTTGGATTTAGCAGAATTGAGACTAAACAACTTTTTGAGCAACTACTTGGCGTTAAGAATGTTGGCCCAAAAGTTGCACTGGCTGTTTTAGACATAGGATCTGGTGATTACGTTCGATCGGCGATTGCATCTGGCGAAGTCAAAACACTTCAGACCGCCAAAGGCGTAGGTAAGCGGGCTGCTGAACAAATAGTGGTAGAGCTTCGGGATAAAGTCGGTATTATGGTGGGCAGTGGAGCGGACGACATCATAAACCGTGGTAGCGTAAACCAAAGTGATGAAGCCGTGCAAGCGCTAGTAGCGCTAGGCTACCAAGAAATAGATGCCCAGCTAGCCCTACAAAACATTGACAAAGACCTATCCACAGAAGCAAGAATTAAACTAGCACTGAAGGGGAATAAATGAATGATTGTTAAAGACAAAGTAGTTTTAGTTACTGGGGCAAGTGAAGGTATTGGGTTGGAGGTTGCAAAAAAAATAGCTGAAAGTGGCGCAAAAGTCATCGGTGTTAGCAGAAATATTGAATCCGGGAAATTTGAATCCAATTTTGAGAAAGTAAATTGTGATGTTAGTAGAGTCAGTGATATAAAAAATCTTGTCGATCATATCAAAGAGAAATATGGCCAATTAGATGCGGTGATTAATAATGCAGGAATCTGGCAGAAACTCTCAGGCCTAGAAGATGTAGCAGATGCTAGGATTGATGAGCTAATAGACACTAATTTAAAAGGGGTTTTATTTCTAACTAAATACACCATGTCATTACTCAAGAAACAACCCGAGGCCCTATTGGTTAACATTGTTTCTAGGTCCGGTGTTATTGCTCAGGCAGGTCAGTCAGTATACACGGCTTCAAAATATGGTGTCAGGGGATTTACTGATGTTTTGAGAGAAGATTTGAAGGATAGTAACGTTCACGTTATGGCGGTATTCCAGGCAGGTACAAATACTCAGATGTTCAAGAAAGCCGGAGACGATTTTCCTGTCGAAAAATTTACCGAAGCCTCAGACTTGGCTAGTCAAATAGTGAATGCAATCAACTCCCCAACTAAACTCTGGGTAAATGAACTTCACGTAAACTACAGGTAAATGATGGCGATTGAGAGGATTACACAACCAGACGAACCCGAGAATAAGGATGAGCAAGAGCTCGAGGTAACGCTGCGGCCTAAAGATTTTGCTAATTATATTGGGCAGGAAAGAATAAAGAAAAATTTGCAATTATCGATTGATGCTGCAAAAAAACGCGGTGAGCCAGTCGATCATGTGTTGCTCTACGGGCCTCCAGGTCTTGGAAAGACTACTCTTGCTAGTGTAATAGCTAATGAGATGGGGGCGCAAATTCGGATAACAAGTGGGCCGGCTATTGAGCGGGCAGGGGATTTGGCTAGCCTACTAACGAACTTACAAGACGGAGACATATTATTTATTGATGAAATCCATAGATTGCATAGGTCTGTCGAAGAAGTTCTTTATAGTGCAATGGAAGATTTTAAGCTAGACATAATGCTAGGCAAGGGGCCAAGTGCTAAAAGTCTAAGATTAGATCTGCCGAAGTTTACGATAATCGGTGCCACTACGCGGACAGGGGCGTTGGCTGCTCCACTGCGCGATAGGTTCGGCATGATTCATAGATTAGAATTTTATACATCTGAGGAGATTGCCAAAATAATTAAGCGTTCTGCCGGGATATTGGGTGTAAAAATTGATGAGTCTGCTGCAGTAGAACTAGCAAAAAGGGCTCGTTTAACACCAAGAATTGCTAACCGCCTACTGAAACGCGTACGCGACTACGCTGATGTCAATGGCGACGGAATCATAGATAACCCAATTAGCCTAAAGGCTCTGAAACTTTTGGAAATCGACGAGTTGGGCCTGGACCCATCAGACAGGCGATTATTATTTGCAATCATCGATAACTATAATGGCGGACCCGTGGGGCTTGAGACATTAGCAGCACTAACAAGTGAAGAGAGAACAACCATTGAAGACTTTCATGAGCCATATTTGCTGCAAATAGGGATGCTGGAAAGAACGCCCAGAGGGCGAAAAACTACACCGAAAGCGCACAGCCACCTAAAACGAACAGTAAAACCAACCGATGATCAACAAACACTGGTATAATAAGCGATAATATGGAACCACAACAACCAATGGAAAGTCCTGAGTTGCCACAGACAAATGCATCTTTCGGCCAGCCACAAATGCCAAATCCTTCTCAGCAGAACAACCCATTAATGCCCAATGGACAGACACAGGCGCAATCCAATATCCCCAGAACACCAGACCAAGGTCGCAGCCATTTGTCCCAAGTCGGAAAGAAATACTTTGGTTTAATAGAATTTGATGATCAAGAAGAATTACTGCTAGAAATCAGAAAACACCCATTTGGCCTTTTTATCATTTTGGTAACTGGATTTTTTATATCTCTAGCACTTTTCGCGGTAACTATTACATTGGCCGCAAGTAGTTTTTTGGACACATTGGGTTTCGCTGGCGTGAATGCGATAGTGGCGTTTATCGGCTTTATATTATCGGTTTTGATTTTGCTGGTAACAGCAATTAATGCTCAACTTTACCGTAATAACGTAGTATATGTAACAAACGAAAAATTAGCGCAAATGCTATTCATTACTTTATTTAATCGAAAAATTTCTCAGCTTAGTATTGGCGATGTACAGGATGTTACGGTTTCGCAGAATGGTTTTTTACCGAATTTAATTGGCTATGGGACTCTTGTGGTAGAGACTGCTGGTGAGCAGCAAAACTATACCTTTACCTTTGTGCCGAATCCCTACGAGACTTCAAAAGTCATAATTAATGCTCATGAAAACAGCATTAAATCTTACGGCAATTAGTTTCTAGATCAAACTTAAGTGTTTGCAATCAATCTATTCCTGGAATGGATTATCTCTTGCCTTGTCAAAAAGTGTCTTAACTTCTATATTTGAGCTTTCTAATTTTTCTATTTTTGTAATTATATCTTTGTCGATTCTGGGTGCATTTAGTTCGTTGACCTTCTCTGTCAGCACAGCATCTGCTGGTTCCTGTGATGCAAAGTATCTGATTCTTAGTACCAGGAACCCATATGCACCTAGGACAACGAGTATAACAATAAAAACAGCGTATTCTTTCAGCTTGTCTAGAGCACTCAATAGTTTTGGTGCTATGTTTTTTATATCTAGGTTCATATTTACTTTCATATTCATGGCTTTACGAAAACATTTAATGTTAGTCCAAATTCAACATTAGGTGACGTTTTTTTTGTAGACTCTGGACTTATTGTAATCTTTTTAACATGTGCAGTGCGTCTGTTATTTTCTAGGCGGCTGAGAAAATCTAGGAAAGTATAGTAGTTCACGGCTTTTGCTTCAGGGGTTATTATCATCTCTATGCTATAGACACCGTCAATCCCTACTACTGGAGTAGCTTGTGTTAATGGCGATGTTTTTGGTTTTTGAGGTGTAGATTGCTCGGCTGATGAAGGGCTACTAGAACTACCGGATTGTGGTGCAGCAGTTGGAGCTTTGCTGCCTAGCGACGAGGCGGGGAAACCTATGGCCTCGATTGATATTCCACTCTGCCTGGCGATTTTTACAATTTCTCGCACTGCTCGGGCTTGATCTTTATCTTGTGGAACCACGGTTTTTGATAGTTTTTCTAAGTCCTTGTATTGCTCCAAATCCTTTTTGGCTTTTACTAACATTGTTTGTTGTTCGACCAATGTTTTTTGTTTTAACTTCGCATCCATTAATTTCTTTGATTGGTTTTTAAGACTAGAATTCCCAACTATTATTACTAAAAAAGCGACAACGGCAAGTATACTGACGAGGCCAATCATAGCAAAGAATACTTTTTTGCTGTTCATTTTATTGCCTCTTTTGTTTTGTTATTTATGAACAAATATGGGTTATTGTCTGCAAAAAGTGCCCTGAGCCCCACGCTGCAAGGATAAGGGCTGCCCTCTTGTGCGTGTTTGTAGCAAGTTACCTGAACGATATCTACTTTTTCAAACAACTTATTCTGCGGATCGGCGAGGTTCAGTTGTACTTGCGTTGCTGTCTGATAATCTTTAGCAAACGCATTAATATCTATACCTCCTTCGACTTCACTTATTTCAATTGTAGAAAGCACAGACCCTTCTGGCATAACTGCCCCAGCCTGTTTTAAAAGCTTGGAGAAAAGAATTTCTTTTGACAATACTTGAAGTATTAATTTTAGTCCATTAGATAGTTCTTTGATCCGGGTTTTTGTAGCTGTTAAATCCTGGGCCTCAAGTGCTACTGCTGTTTGCTCTGCTGCTTTATTGAAGCTTTTTGTCTCGTTAGCCAAATACAAATTTCCAGCCCCAATGATTAGCAACCCCCCTATGATCACCCCTATTATTCCGACAGAAGCGCGAAGCAGAAAAGTATTGCGCCGAGCAAATATAATATCTTCTTTGAGATTATTCGGAATGAGATTTATCATACAAAAATTTCCTGTGGCTTGATTAATGCCAAGCTAGCAGCAGTAATGTACATTGATCTTTCGACTGGGCTTGGAGGCTCTAGATTCTTGAAAGCTATATTGTTCCAGGGGTCGCAGGCCCTAACAGGGACACGGAGGTTGTCAATGAGGTATTCACTTAAACCAGGCACATTTGCGCCACCACCAAACGTTACGATTTGCTCGATTTTCCCATGTTTTTCTGATCTTTCCTCGTGATAGCGGATCATCCGTTTAATTTCTTTGATCGTTTTTTGTAACAATGGTGCCAAAGCTTCTTGGACCTGTGCTTGTTTTTTGCTAACGCTAAGACCATATTTTATTTTTATTAAGTGAGCTTCGTCTTTGGTGACATTTAACTTTTCAGCAATTAGTCCAGTTATATCATCGCCACCACCGGGTACGGTCCCAGTCACAGCTAAATGTTGGTCATATACAGAAATATCTGCCGAAACAGAACCAAAATCAATTAAAACAGAAGGCACATTATGCTGATCAGTGTATCTGAATAACCTGTCAGTAGCTCCAGTAGTTGTTTCCATGACAACCGCATCTAGGCCTAATAATTTCGCTAGTAATAGATAAGAATCTACAATTTTTTTCGGAACCGCAACTGCTAGTACGTCTGTGTTCTTGTTATCTTTCTTGATAATGGTATGGTCTATGTACAAATCATCGATAGGTACGGGTATGTACTGTTCTGCTTCGAGTTTTACGGCTTCTGTTAAATCTTTCTTGGCCAGTAAGGGTAGGGTGAGAATGCGGCTAAATGTCCGGGAGGCTGGCACAGAGAATGCAACCCGTCTAGTGTTTATTTCACCGACCAGGTCTGTTTCAAACATTTGTTGTATACTTCTGGCTATTTTTTCATAGTCAACAATCATGCCGTTTCTAACAGCAGATTCATCAAAATTAGCTACCCCATAACCACTGACTGTGTATTTGTTGTCGCTAGCAGGATTTAGCTGCATGACTTTGGCTGTCTTGAATCCTATGTCTAGGCCAAAAAGTGGCTTGTCATTGTAAAAATAGGTATTATTCATGTATTTAATCGCCAACGTTTTTAAGCTTTAGCGTTTCTATGTTTTTAGTATATCAAAATAAGAGTCTGATATATATAAGGTTCTAAAGTGTTGGTACGGTATCTTCAGGGCATGAAGTAGAGGCTGGCGCGCTATAAATATTCCATTTTGCCCGAAGGTACTCTTCTATGGCTTCGCCCTCTCGACATGTGATAACGTGATCATAAACTATTATCTCTGCAAAATCACCATACATGTAGTTAGTGCCTGTCCCTGGCATGGCCCCGCTCCTATTTCCTCCAATGTAAAGTTGGTCAATAGAATAGGTGTAAGGGGGTGAAGCAGTAGTCGGGCTGACTATTTTGTTTGTAAGCATAGCACCGTTACCTTTCAGGGTGCTGAGTGTATTGGATGTGTTTTGTGACGTAAAGCCCGCACCGATGAGATATGGCTGATTGGCGCAGCTAGCACCACATGTGTAATCCAAGCGGTTACCGGCGGTAAGGCTTGCATAAACACTGCTGAACCCACTACCTGAACCATACCTGAGCAGGGGTATGATGCTGTGTGTCCCAGCTGTATCGTTCGTGTAGTTACTGTCCATGCCGGATATCAATCGAGCATCAGCCGACGATGAACTAAAATTAGGTTTAATAACGACAGCGGCAGACATGTCGCGTTTGCCAGAGAGAGCGTTTGTTAGGCTACTAAGCATATCTCCCCCAGCAAAACGTACAATAGGCTTGCCATTGATCTGGTTGTCTATTCGGATTGGGGCAGTTCCGTGGGTAGTTATTGCGTGATTACCATTACCAGATTTATCATGCCACTCAGATACGGAGTCTCCGTTATTTGCCTGGGTGGTGGCACCGACGGTGGTATAGGTTATAACAAGTTTTATCCCATTTTTATCTGCTCGCCTAGACCCGGACCCGCTTTGTCGTTTTATACCGAATCCCATATTCCCGGGGGCCCAATTTGGATTGTTGACCATCTCTTGGACCACATTTGTTACGTTAAAGTTAGTAGTATTACCAGGAGGGAAGTTTGTTGTAGTTGTATCGCTGTATGCATTGGTATGGAGGTTAGGATCTGATAAACGACTCCTAAGCTGGTTTACACCAGACGAAGTAAACATACCAAGGTTGGGGTTGGATGCAGTATTGTAAAGACCGTAGGTTCGATGCGTTACACTCCCGCCGACATTACCACTACTACAACCACCAGAAGCATTGCATCCCGTAAATTGCAAATTTGCCGATGTAATAGTGCTGTTTTTGGGCAGATTGACATTCTGAAACACTGCCCCATCATATAAATATTTGGTTCCGCTAAGCACACATATTAACGCGCTAATAAACTCCGAAGTGTTGCATGTATGCATATCTAATGCGCGACTCTGCCACGCCAAAAGGGGCTGGGAGCCATCATCTGCTCTTTCTTTAAGAGTGTCTCGGCTGCTATCAAATATAGAGCCATAGTTGGTGGTATAGGTGATCGTATTTGTTGTCGCCGTTCCACCCTTCAACAGTGTCGGGGAGTCACTTGCGTCTAGCCATAATGTCGGGTTAAAATCGCCCGGAGTTTTACATAGAGCATATGTACGAACAATTTGAGACTTAATATCAAAAACATACTTGGCAGTAGTGGACGTGTGCGGAAGGTATACTGCTCCCGTTCCTTTTATTGTCTTTTCATAACCGTCAGAAGATGTATCAATAACTTCTGATTTCACGGTTACTCGATATCTGCTATTCGACATAAGGGTTTGTTCGGCGGAGCCGCTGTAGTTGCCACAAGGAGCATTATCGAATTGCTCTTGCGCATAATCTATTGCCGATTTAGATGCTACACGCGCAATCTGAATGTACGATTGTTTGTATGAAATATTCAGATTATTGTTTGATTGTAATAGAGCTGCGTATGCTACAAAAGACATTACTAGCGTTAAAATTATCACAGTCGGTAGTACGAAACCCCTTTGTTGCGATGATTTGTTAGTTGATCGATTTCGAAACATATTAGTTTAACTTCTTCACGGTTATATTCGCCTCGCCATAAACGTCTTCGGCAAAAGCTTTATCTTTTAATTGGACCGATATTTTTACTTTTTGGGCCTGCTCAGGCACCGTGGTAACCGCGCCTGAAGTATCGTAGTACGTAATACTAAAACTATTTAATTTATCTGTCATCATTTTGTCGGTTGGGCAAGTCGCAGTTACGTTTGCACTAGGACATGTTTGTTTTTCGTAGCTGGTGCCGCAAGTCTGTAGGCTAGGCGGCGCTGTCAATATTCTCTTGTACAATTTGGTACCCTGAACAAAATAAATGATGTTATTCTGGAGTTCGGAATTATTCTCTAGTACAGATGGGTCACAGCCAGCGCTGTTAATATAGACTGGTTTTCGGGCTGGGTTGCGGCTGTTGGTTGTTAGTGCCACAGCTGAAATGATAAAAGTTTGGGGTGTTGTATTATATTTCCAGCCCCCAGAAGGTGCGTAACTATCTTGAAGATTATTATTCATCAGACTAGCAAAAGAGGACGCCAGATATACATCATCCTCGATGTTTAGAGTAATTATCTGAGCATTTGTTACCAACTTTAGTCTAGCGCCTTCTTGAGTCAATTGGCCGTACTGATTAAATAAGAAACTCATCATTATGATAATAGTTAGAATCATTACGGGAGCGACCACCAATAGCTCTATTAGAGTGAAGCCTATTTGGTTGAGCTTACTTAACTTTTTCATCGCCCAACTCCGTTTCGTTGGATTAGGTTTGAGTACTGTATTGTCTGTTTAGCATTACCCTGTCCATATTCTAACCAAACGATAACTTGTTTCAGAGTTGGCGAAATGGTGCTAACATAGACTTTCCCCGATCTTGGTGGATGTACGGTACTGGGGATCTGACTACTAAAATCTTCTACTTCATTTAGCGTACCGTAAGGGGTGAATACAGGAATGGATGAAAAAGATTTATTTTCATAAGTTTGGGTTTTTTCAAACGCCAGCGAATTGGCTTTCTGAACATCACTAGCTTTTTTGTTAATATTTTGGATAGTCGTAAAAGTTGTCATAAACGCGCTAAAAATAATGCCGATCGTAACAATCGTTACTAGTAGCTCAACTATGGCAAATCCCTTATCGGAATAATTATTTATGCTCATGCTTAGTTCGTATTATATCTCTTGCCCGTGGTAAATGGTACTGCATAGTACTTTTGCATAACAAAAGACGGCCTATTTTGAGCCGCCTTTTGTTATTTTGTAGCTTTATCTGTTTTAGTTCAAGCTATTCTTTACGAATGTTCCGCCACCTTCGTAGGTTGCTGTAAGAACATAAGCTGTACAGTCGCCAGCACTACCATTGTCACAGTTTGCAGGTGTCACTGCATACGAGTATGCACTTGATGCAGGTGTTGCAACTAATGTTGCGCTAGCTCCCTTAGGATCTTTTAGAGCCTCAGAGTCCAAACCTTTTAGGTTTGTTGAACGCCATGTAGCGTCATTTAGGTTTGCAAGCGTTGGGTACGTGCCGTTTTGGCCGTAGTAGTACTCAATTTGGCTGTGCAAAGCGTTGATATCTGCCTCACGAGTTCTGTCTCTTGCATTTCTTTGTATTCCACTAAATGTAGTTATTACAAGAGTAGCAAGAATACCTATAACGATAATCACAATCAAAAGTTCTATAATTGTGAAACCGCTTTCTTTACGTTTTAGTGAGATCATTGGGACCCACCCTCCTTCATATTGTTTTGTTATTTTATATACTTACGCATTTGGTCGCTTTAGAGGCAAACCTAGCTAATCATTATTATAACCATAAGCGTCAAGTGGTCAAGCATTAATTTATATTGCTTAATTTCCACCACCAGCTGTCTTACTGAGGTTTGCAATTGGTCCCATCACACTGGCTGCAATAACGCCTACGACAGCGCCCAAAATAATAATCATGACGGGCTCAATTATTGAACTCATGCCATCAATTGCTGTCTCTACTTCTTCTTCGTAAAAATCGGCAACTTTTATTAGGATAGTGTCTATTTGGCCACTTTCTTCTCCAACTGCCAACATTTGAGAAACGATAGTTGGGAAATGTTTGCTTTTACTCAAGGGTTCCGATAATTGTTTACCATTTTTGACTTCCTTTGCGGCATCTTTTAGTTCCTGTTCGATCACTTTATTGCCGATTGACCCACCAGTTACTTCCAACGCATCCAAAACCCCTACACCAGATGACATTAGTGATGAAAAAGTTCTTGCAAACCTAGCTATAGCAACCTTTGTGATTATTGTGTTGATGACGGGTATTTTAAGCAGTAACTCGTGAAATTTGTATTTTCCCTTTGGGGTTTTAATGTAGCGTCGAACTAGTATGGTCGTGGCTACAGATACCACCACTATAATAACGGCGTTGTCTTGCATGAAATTACTTAACGACAGCATAACTTCTGTGTAAATTGGAAGTCTGGCATTTTCACCACCAATGTCTTTAATGATTTTGCCCAATTTTGGAATAATAAAGATCATAATTCCGAAAAATCCTATAACAGTAACCGTTAAAATAACGACAGGGTAGGCCATTGCGCTTTTTACACGCTTTCGCATACTAGAGTCGCGCTCTATTTGTAGTGCCAAGCGTTTCAGGATATCGTCTAGTATTCCTCCGGCTTCACCAGCACGAACCATATTAACGTAAACATCGGAAAAGATTGTGGGAAATTTTCCAAAAGCGTCTGCTAGTGGCGCTCCGCCTTCAACGTCTTTGGATATGCTACCAATGGCTTTTTGAAAAAATTTACTTTTTGTTTGTTCTTGCAGTGTATTCAAAGACCGATTCAGTGGAACTCCCGCAGATACCATAGTCGATAGCTGTCTGGTAAATACGGCCAGGTCCTTTACTTTGACTTTCTTTGATCTTCCAAAGCCCTTCAAAAAACTCTTTCCAGTGGCATCTTGTTTTACTACCAATGGAACAATGTTTTGTTTGCGCAGACTAGCAATAACAGAATTCTTATCTGCTCCTTCGACGGCGCCGTGTATTGTTTTCTCATCCTTTGTCGCTGTGTATGTAAATCGTGCCATAATTTATGATTCCGTAGTTACTCGCAATATCTCTTCGACAGAAGTTTGTCCCCTTAGGGCTTTTATGAATCCATCTATTTGCATTGTGACCATACCGTCTTTTATGGCTTGGCTCTGGATTACATCACTAGTACCATTGCCGACGACGAGTTTTTGCAGTTCGCTAGTGCTTTCTAGCACCTCGTAAATGCCCATTCGTCCCTTGTATCCGCTT
Organism: uncultured Candidatus Saccharibacteria bacterium; assembly: GCA_964491925.1. Taxonomy (GTDB): domain Bacteria; phylum Patescibacteriota; class Saccharimonadia; order Saccharimonadales; family JAGQNJ01; genus CAYRSA01. The sequence goes on along the minus strand of CAZBGZ010000001.1, from coordinate 54,443 downwards.
TGGTTGCAGCTATCACAGCCACCATCGCGGGCTTTCCATAGTTTTGTAATGTTGGTGTTAGTAGACCCTAAAATACTACTGTCTTCTTGATTGGCATTACTAGAATTTGTTTTTCCTATTCCGGCTTCCAGAGCGACTTTTTCCAATTCATTTATTCTGGCCATTACTTCAGGATTATCAGTATGAAAAATAGTTGCGATTTGTTTGAGTGTGGCTTCGTCCGGCTGGTATACTTGTCGACAGTCCACACAAAGGCGTCTAACCAGTCTTTGTCCTATAACCGCCCTAACGGTGCTTGCAATCAAGAACGGTTCGACATTCATGTCTAACAATCTTGGCAGGGTAGTCGCGGCGTTATTAGTGTGAAGGGTAGAAAACACTAAGTGGCCAGTAAGGGCAGCTTGTACTGCCAGGTTGGCTGTTTCGCCATCGCGTACCTCTCCTACCATGATAATGTTCGGGTCTTGGCGTAGGAGTGCGCGCAATCCATTCACAAATGTCATTCCAGCGACGGGATTTACCTGGGTTTGGTTTGCCCCTCCAATTCTGTACTCTACGGGATCTTCAACAGTAGAGATGTTAACTTTGGGGCTACTGAGGCTATTTAGAATACTGAAAAGGCTAGTGGATTTTCCTGACCCAGTTGGACCCGTAACAAGAATCATCCCATAGGGCTGGACAATAGCACGATTGACAGCTTGCAAGGAATGGCCCCAATAACCTAGTTCTTCTAATGTGAGTGCCTTGCTAGACTCGTTCAGAATACGCATAACAACCTTTTCTCCATCCATGATAGGTAGCGTGGATACACGCAGAGCAAACACCTGGCCACTAACCGCTATTTTGAAACGGCCATCTTGCGGAGCACGATGCTCGTCAATTTTTAGGTTTGCCAATATTTTTATCCTCGATATCAGTGCGCCAATTACTTTTTTAGGTAATTTGTTGGCCTCTCTTAAAATTCCATCAATTCGGTAGCGGACAATGACATTGTTTTCTCTTGGCTCTATGTGTATGTCACTTGCCCCAGCTTTGACTGCATACTCAATTAATAGATTAACAGTTTGAGCAATCGGTGAATCTTCGGCAACGTCCTCTTCGCTAATATCATCTTCTGAGTCAGTTTCTTCTTTTTCCTCTGTTGAAATAACTTTCGTCAACTCACTATCGATATTGCCTTTGTATTGATCTATCGATGCCTGAATACTTGAGCTACTAGCCACCGCTACCTTTACGTTGGTTCCTAGCTGCTTTTGCAAAAAATTAAAAGCTTGGATGTCATCTGGATCTTCCATCGCGAGCAACTTATTGCCATCCTCATCTACGTCATAAACTACTGCTCCGTACTGTCTAGCGATGCGTTCGGGAATAAGGTGCAATATTTCCCGTTTAATTTCTTTTGGATTTAGGTCAATAAATGGAACATCAGCCTCTTTGGAATACAATCTCGTAAGGTCTTTTTCAGTAATTAGGTTATTTTTAATAACCACACTTTGAAGCGTGCTTTTATCAACCGCTGCTTCTTCACGGAGTTTGTTTAGTTGTTCTTTGGTTGTTTTTTTAGCGTCAAGAAGCAATTTCTCGACTAGTGCATCAGATATACGCATAATGTACGAACTCCATTATAGACATAACCGTTACAGAGAGCTAGTTTATAAATTTCTAAAACACTTTGGTTTTACTCGTACCACAATTGATGCAATATCCTGGGTGGTTCATTGGCATGGACTGATGTGATCGACAGGACCCCTTGATGCAGTAATACACGGCACTATTAGAGTCCCAAGCATTGAGGGTGGCTGTTGATACGTATTCGGACAAATATTTTTTTGCATTTTTATTACAAGTGGCTGTGTCACCGGGGTTGCACATTCTGACACTAATTTGATAAGTCTGATTTGGACCATTAGCATCTGGTGGCCAGTTGTCATAATCATATACGCTACCTGGCCATGGTGCAGCAGGCCATGCATCTATATTTTCTTGACCCTGAACAAACTCTTTTAGGTCTGAGGGAATATTTCTAGAAACGTCAGCAGGGTAGTCGTTGTATTTTGCAACGTACAGATTTGCAGCGTTACCCATTGCGTTGAGCTCTGCTATTCCACGTGTGTAATAGGCCTTATTTTTCCATTTTTGGGCCAGAGTACCATAACCTATTGCGGCGAGTGTGCCTAGGACTATTACAACAATAAGGATTTCGATTAATGTAAATCCCTTTAGAGATTGATGTAAACTCGTTTTATTGTATGTATTCCTTACTTCTAACGGGGTAAATCGTTCCGGTTTTAGCATAAGCAGCTTCATTAATATCAAGTGTACTCTAAAGTGTTACGTGACGGTAGTCTTTGTTATACTAGAATTACATATAATATATCAGAGGGGCAGGACTAAGTTACGCTATGGCTAAAGATAAGAAAACAACAGAAAAAAAACTAGCAGAACCAGCAGAGGCAACAGGCAAGAGTAAGGCATTGGGGTTGGCACTGGATCAGATTGAGAAACAATTCGGCAAGGGCTCTATTATGAAATTAGGCGAAGGCACGAATGCCGATGTTGAATGTATCCCTAGTGGTAGTATTTCGCTAGATCTTGCCCTTGGTGGTGGGCTGCCAAAAGGACGAATTATAGAGATTTACGGTCCAGAATCTTCTGGTAAGACTACGCTGGCGCTTCATGCTATCGCCGAGGTCCAGAAAACCGGTGGTACAGCCGCCTTTGTTGATGCCGAGCATGCTTTGGACCCAGCTTATGCGAAAAAACTAGGCGTTAAAGTAGAAAACCTATTGGTTTCTCAGCCCGATAATGGCGAACAGGCCCTTGAGATTACTGAAACACTAGTGCGATCTAACGCTGTTGATATTATCGTTGTGGATTCTGTTGCCGCGCTTGTGCCGAGGGCGGAAATTGAAGGCGACATGGGCGATAGTCACATGGGACTCCAGGCCCGTCTAATGAGTCAGGCTCTACGGAAACTAACAGGGATTATCAATCGCTCCAACACCACAATAATCTTCATTAACCAGATTCGCATGAAGATTGGCGTCATGTTTGGCAACCCCGAAACTACTACTGGAGGTAACGCTCTAAAGTTCTACGCCAGTGTGCGCATGGATATTCGTAGGATTAGTCAAATAAAACAGGGCGAAGAAATAATCGGAAACCGAACGAAAGTAAAAGTTGTAAAAAACAAGATTGCACCACCATTCCGCATTGCAGAATTCGACATTATGTATAACAAAGGAATTAGTAGATCCGGTGATATCCTAGACCTCGCAGTCGATAAGGAAGTAGTCGAGAAGTCCGGGGCATGGTTTGCCTACAAAGACGAGAAAATTGGCCAGGGTCGGGAAGCTACTAAGAAATACCTAGAAGAAAACCCCAAAGTCATGGAAGAACTAGCCAAAAAAATCCGCGAAGCCGTCACAAAAGAGGTGTAGTTTTGTCAAAAGATAACTTAATAACCATCGTTAATGAAAACGATGAGCCTATAGGTAGTGCCACCATATCTAAAGCTAGGCAGAAGGGATTGATACACAGAATCGTAAGAATAATGGTGGAAGATTCTAGGAATAGAATTTTGTTACAAAAACGTTCGAATAATATGGAATCTTACCCAGGTTGCTGGGATCACTCCGCTGCGGGGCATGTTGATAGCGGCGAGGACTACTTGTCGGCAGCCAAACGTGAGCTTTTTGAGGAGATCGGTATCAGGGCAGAATCTTTGGAAGAAATATATACTTATTACAGCAAGAAAGAGTCTGGCGGGCAAATAATAAAACGTTTTAACAGGGTCTATAAACTTGTTAGCGATATCGAAAAAACAAAATTGCAAGAAAGTGAAGTCGAAGAGACTAAATGGTTCACTTTGGACGAAATAAAAAGATATATAAAAGATCATCCTGATAAAGTCACGGATGGTATAGAATATGTAATTTCGAGGTATTATTAAGTGATGAAGCGCGCGGTTATTTTACACGGAACAGATGCATCGCCAGAAGCTAATTGGTTTCCTTGGATGAAAAAGACGCTGGAAGGAAAAGGATATAAGGTTTGGGTGCCGTTTTTACCAGGCAATCACACGCCTAATGCAAAAGTCTATAATGACTTCCTTGTTGGGTCAGGATGGGATTTTACTGATAATTTAGTCATTGGCCACTCATCGGGCGCAGTTTCCGTGTTGAATCTTTTGATGGACAATCGTTTTCCCGCTATCAAAACCGGTGTTGTGGTAGGCTCTTGGCATACTTGCGCAAAGCCATGGACTCCGCCAGAACAATTCAAAGATCTATTCCCAAAAGACGGTTTTGATTTTGAGAAAATCCAGTCAAAGTCCAAAAAACTTATTTTTGTGCATGGTGATAATGATCCGTATTGTCCAATCGAACAAGCGAAGTGGCTAGCAGAGCAGACTAACAGCGAGATCGTTACTATCCCAAATGGGCATCATCTAGGCTCAAAGTTTAAAGAATTGCCCGAATTGGTACAAATTCTCGAAAAAAGAAATTTACTATGACGAAATATGTTTTGAACTCGGGCGGAATAAAAAATCAACCTAATTTAAAACAAAAATTCCATCGGGAGATTGTTAAGGGGCTAGGCAATAATCCCAAGTTTCTGTTGTGTAATTTTGCCCAGGGACGCGAGTATTGGGAGCCTAAATTTGCAGGTTATTCAAACTCAATTACAGAAGACATGGCGACTGACGTAACACCGACTTTTGAATTGGCTTCTCCGGATAAATTTGTAGAGCAGTGCAAAGACACCGATGTGATTTACTTCCACGGTGGAGATTGCGACCTGCTATTTTATTGGATGCGAAAATTTGACTACCTATCTATTTTCAAAGATAAGGTGGTTGCGACAAATTCAGCCAGCTCGTGCATGCTCGCCGATAGTTATTACACTTGCGATTGGAGAGAGTGCCAAGACGGTTTTGCCGTTTTGCCGATAAAATTTATACCGCACTATGATTCTGATTTTGGTAGTGATGATCCGCGTGGTGCGATTGATTGGGGCAAGGCTAAAGTTGACTTAGAAAACTATGGCAACAAATCCTTGCCTGTGCACGCTCTTCCTGAAGGCGAATTTATTGTTGTAACAGAATAACAGGTTAGTAGCGTTAAGCGTCGGTAAAATCGCTTATGAGTTATTTATTTTCTTAAAGTACTAATTATCGACCAGATGACCCTCTGCTGCCGCCTGTAGTGCTGCCACCAAATGAACTGCCCGAAGTGCCATTAGTTGAGCCGGAGCTAGAATTGGTTGAACTTGATGATTCCTGTGATGACGTATTGTTAAGATATGGGTCAGGTGTTTTCCCGTACGGACCTGTCTTGATTGGACTTTCTGCCTTTTCCCAGCCTTGTTGGACGGCCTCTTCAAAATATGTGGCAGGGAACATTTTCTTACCACAGGTAGACAATTTTTTAAACCTAACTGTGACACTTTTTGTTACAAGCTGGCCACTACTTCTATACTTGATCCTAAAATTAACTATAGGGTTTGTTTCTCCGCCATTTGATGATTTAGCATAGCCTTCGATCTTGTTGTAAAAGAGCAAAGTTTCTTTCTGGCCTTTCGGTTGCCTCTGTCCTGTGTACCAGCTAATATTGCTGTTCGATCTTATTCTTTGAATAGACGCTATCTTGCTCCGTCCGCTCCAAACCAGACGACTCCTGCCAGGGTTTAGAGATAGATTGCCAACAAAATTCTCATTTGCTTCGCTGGGTCGATTGCCGTCAGGACTCGAGTAATTGTATAGTTCCCCTTGTGCGCTAGCAATCTGACTATCTGTCGGCGTGCCACCTGCTCTGCTTTGAGCTAATTGACGAGCCTTTGTGTAAGTATCGTAAACCGCAAACCTTACTGGTTTAGCTGGGTCGTTGGAATCTCTGCAGGCTTTTAGGTTCACCCCTTTATTGTCAGTATATATTGTTTTCATGCCTTTCATATACTTAGTAGCCAGTGACTTGTTGAGTTCAGCCGTACGGCAACTTCGTATTCGGGCATCATCACCCCAGTTTGCTGTCTGTGGGTCGCCACATTTCTGTTCGCTTTTGCATATTTCATCCCATGTTGCACCACCGGCTGTACCCCCAAAACCAAACATACTTGCCATCTCGTTTCTTTGTAATAGTCTCAAGTCATGATTTTTCAGTAACCTATTTTCAGAATTATTTATATCTTTAGGTCTTTCGGAGTAGCCGCCAATTTTTAGAACCCACACATAATTTGCCCCTTGATCCTTAACCCAGACTTGCCTGTTCTTTCGCCAATGTTCTCCTCTGACCGCTACGGTCCGAGTAGCAATCGGGCAACCTTCGGCCTCTGCTAATTTATTACTCGAGGAACGATTATATACGCTAAAACCAACGGCCACTACGGCAATTAGTACTATTAAAACCAAGAATGTTTCTATGTGAGAGAACCCTTTGTTATTTTGTTTCATTTGTACCTTTATTTTTTTATGCTTATGTTAAGAATTTACACCTATACTTATATCAATGTCAAGCTTTCGTTAACCACTTTTTGCATCAGTTGTTGATATCATTAATACATGAGTAAAATCACTGACATAAAACAACATATAAAACGACAGGGGCGTTACTCTATTTTTATTGATGAAAAATATAGTTTTTCATTGAGTGAAAACGAGTTAATGAAGAGTGGTATAAGGGTTGGACGAGAATATTCTGAGACAGAGCTGGAAGAGTTACAGCAAACCGCGATTTTGGACAAAGCCTATATGCGCTCATTAGATTTATTATCTAGGCGGGCAAGATCAGAGTGGGAAATGCAAGATTATTTAAAGCGCAAAGAATACGAACAGAACATCATAGATAAAATAATTGTTAGATTGAATGAGGCTGGGTACATTGATGATCATAAATTTGCATCGTCTTGGGTTGAAAACAGGCACTTATTAAAAAACATCAGCAAGCGCAAACTATGGCAAGAGTTAAAGCAGAAACACATAGCAGATGAAATAATCAACGAGGTACTTGGTGCGGACGAAACTGACGAGCAAGAAATTCTAAAAGCATTGATAGAGAAAAAACGAAGCCAAACTAGATACCAAGACGACAAGAAGCTAATTGCGTACCTAGCGGGGCAAGGTTTTCGCTATGAAGATATAAAAAACACGATGAGTGTGGACGACTAACATCAGCTTGCTGGAGCTGGTTCAGAATCAGCGACTGGCATGGCCATGACTTTACCGGGCACTGTAGCATCGTTGACCAATATCTCCCGGTCTGTTATCTCGACTATTTGCGAACGATCAACAATAGCACTACCCCCACTAAAGCTAGTAATAATCGATTGTCCGACATATAGTTTTTGAATAAAAAACGCCTCTTTCTCGAAAGCGTAATCTGCTACTTTGCCAAGCCGCTTTTTAGCAACGGTTTTTACTGGCTTGCCTATAACCTCGAACCCCATGTCTAAAAGCTGTTTTAGGCGGACTAATTCGTTGGGGCTGGTCAGTGAATCTTGGTCATTAACCACGAATCCCTGGGGAATAATGTCACGGACGTCTTGGCTCAATAATATACGCGTCTCGTGATGAAAGTCGTCATCGACATACCAACCCTCGATTTTTAAGTTGTCAGGGTTTACGATAACCTCTCTGATCTTGCCAAGTTGCGTACCTGTACGCAAACTAAGAATAGGCTTGTTAATAAATTGTAGTCCCAGTGAAAGCATAAGCTAACAATATTATACATCACCAAAAAAACTCCAATTGAGGTAGTATATATTTTGTAATGCACAAAATTATTAAGATAGAAGATATTAGCCAAGCCGAGGATATTGGACGCAGAATCGGTAAATCGCTCAGGGGTGGGGAAGTTATCGAATTCATAAGTGACCTGGGTGGCGGAAAGACGACTTTAACGCGCTACATTGTGGCAGGTACTGGCAGTAAAGATCACGTTTCTAGTCCCACCTTTACAATTTCTAATGTTTATAACACTAAGGATTTTTCCATATATCACTTCGACTTTTACAGATTGGGTGAGGTAGGATTGATTGAGCACGAGCTTGCCGATGTACTTGATGATAAATCTAATGTTGTTATTGTCGAGTGGTCTGATCTTGCCAAGCATGTTTTGCCATCCAATAGACTGAAGGTCCAAATCAACGCAACTAGCGAATCTAGCAGGGAACTGATCTGTGATTTTCCAGAATCATTAGAGTATATTTTAGGAGATATATGATAGTTTTGACTATTCGAACGGATAAGCCAGAGGCCGAAATTGGCCTTTTTGTGGGAAAGACTGAGTTGGCTTATGAAAAGTGGCAGGCTCATCGTCAGCTTTCAGAAACAATTCATACAAAAATAGATGAGATGTTGGCTCCTCTCGAAAAAGATTGGAATAATTTGGAGGCGGTGGTTTTTTTCAAGGGCCCGGGTAGCTTTACAGGACTAAGAATTGGTGCAACGGTGGCAAATACGCTGGCTAATGAGTTGGACATACCCATTGTTGGGACAAATGGAGAGGGCTGGATTCAGACTGGTATAACAAGTTTGGGCCAGGGTAAAACAGGAAAACTAGTTGTGCCAGACTACGGCCGCGACCCACATATCACTATCCCAAAGAAATAATAAATAATAAATGTGATTGTCGTTTTGCTCGGCATTGATTATTATTGATTATGGAATATACAGAGACTTTTTGGTGTGAGTATATACCTGCGTTATAAACAATTGATTAATCATATTATCTGTTTTTCTATTAGCGGCTAATGAAGTGAGAGTGACGCCCTAAATAACAGAGAAGCAGACAAAATAGAAAGGGAACGATATGGATCCAATTACCATCGTGCTGGCAGTGGTTGGTATCGCTGTTGGGTTTGGTGCTAATACAGTTATTGCCAAACAAAAACAGGGGGCCAGTGAAGAAAAACTAAAAAAAGAAATCGACAAAGCTCAAAAAGAAGCTGAAAAAGTAGTTGCTAAGGCTAAGGAAGAAGCAAACGAGCTGGTAGATAATGCTCGCCGCGACGAGCAGTCACGTCGCCGAGAGTTTAAAGACATTGAAAAACGATTGTTAGATCGCGAAGAAACACTAGACAAAAAATTGGATGAAATCGACAAACGTGCAGAAAAACTGCGAAAGTCTGAAGACGAAGTAGAAAGTCTAAAAAATGAAATAAGGGTGATTCGAACAAAACAACAAGAAAAGTTAGAAAAAGTCGCGAAATTAACTAAAACAGATGCAGCAGACAAATTAATGCAAATGACAGAAAGAGATATTCGTGGCGATCTAATCGGATTAGTTTCCAAAATCCAGAACGAGACTAAAGAAAACGCCGAGGAAAAAGCTTCGTTAATTATTGCCCAGGCCATGGAGCGAATGGCTAGCGAGGTTACTGCAGAGCGCACTGTGACAAGCGTTAAGTTGGAAGATGAAGAAATGAAAGGCCGAATTATCGGCAAAGAAGGCCGTAATATTCAGGCTTTGCAGCGCGCAACTGGCGTAGATATCATGGTCGACGACACCCCTGGATACGTAGTTTTATCAAGCTTTGACCCCGTTAGGCGCGAGGTCGCCCGTGAAGCATTAACTATGCTATTAAAAGATGGTCGTGTACATCCGGGACGCATCGAAGAAGTCGTAGAAAAAGCTCAGAAAAATGTACAAAAAGAAGTAACCCGCGCTGGTGAGGATGCTGCTAGGGAAGTTGGAATTGTGGGGATCCCACCAGAAGTTCTGCAACTTCTGGGCGAGCTAAAATACCGTACATCTTATGGCCAAAATGTATTGAAACACAGCACTGAAATGGCCCACATTGCCGGTATTATTGCTGAAGAACTTGGGGCAGACGTAAAAACTGCCAAGTATGCCGCACTGATTCATGATATGGGCAAGGCATTGACTCATAAAATTGAAGGTAAACATCACCACATTAGTGGCGAGATGGCTCGCAAATACGGTGTCCCTGAACCAGTGGCCCACGCAGCAGAAGCTCATCACGATGATGTGGAGGCTACAACCGTAGAGGCTTTGATTGTTCGAGTCGTGGATGCTATCAGCGCATCACGCCCAGGCGCTCGAAATATCAGTGCCGAGAACTTTATCGAGCGAATGAAAGATCTAGAAAATATAGCTACAGGATTCTCTGGTATAGAGAAAGCTTATGCAATTAGTGCCGGGCGTGAAGTTCGAGTTTTTGTTAGGCCAAAAGATATCGATGACTTGTCTGCTATAAAATTGGCTCGTGACATCGCTAACAAAGTCGAATCGACAATGCAGTATCCAGGCACAATCAAGGTCAACGTCATTCGTGAAACACGCGCAGTCGAGTTCGCGAAGTAGGTAACCCTAGTGGTAATAAGGAAGAAACAGTCAGTCTTAGAAGTCAACACGGAAAATGTTAAGATATTCGATTATCGGTTGCCAAGCAATGATGTTGGATTTAGCTACCAAGAGCTAAATGGGCGTGTTCCTGAGTCTGGTGAGGGTAGAAATACTGAATGTGATGAATGGTATTTTGTGGTAGCAGGTACTGGCGAGTCTGTGGTTGATGGCATCAGGGAATCTATAGAGCCGGGTGATCTGGTCTACATACCGAAAAATAAAAGCAGCTATTTAATAGCGAGTAGTTTGAAGATAATTACGGTAACAAAACCAAACTGGGAACAGGAACAATACCAAGAAGTAAACTAGACTACAGCCCCTGCGGGTAGTGTTTGTTCATGTGAGTTTTTATCTTTTCAAAGAAGCGTTGGCCGAGTATAACTTGCCCCCTGGAGCTGTAGTGCAAGTTATCTGAGAGCGGTAGATCATCTGTGTTAACCCACCTTACATTAGGGGTAGTATTGGCTACTTTAACCTGAGCATCCCTGACTAGTTTACGCTCACTAGGTTTTGCTTCAGGCATATTTGTGCGGGCAATAATAATTTTTAGATTTGGCTTGTTAAGGTCTTTTCTGACCTGCGATATAAAGTTGATCATATCGTTTTTATAGTATCTACCGTTCCCCCAATACATGTCTGCTTCACCTTGAACCCAGTAAAATCCGTCGATTGAGTAATCGTGACCTTGCTTTTTGAGTTCGCGAAGTGCTCTGGGGACGGTTCCACGAATATATTTTGTATACAGTGGTCCATTTGGTGCCTTCCACTGATTGTGTAGGTCGGTTGCCCCATAGGCCACTTTAATTATAAGAATTTTCTTGTAACCATTGGCGTAAAGATCTCGAGCTAGGCCAATTTCGGGGCCGAACCCCGTTTGCTTACTAGTTATTTTTTGTGCTTTTAAGTTAACGATTTTACCATCAGAGCTAGATTGATGCTGATAATAAAATTTGACTTTTTGGTCCACGCTCGATTCCTGGAGGTCTCTTTCGGAGGTACCGCCGCCTACCGCATTAGATTGACCTGCAATAATATGAACACTGTAAACATCAGGTTTGGATTCGGCTTCGCTGACAGAGTTATTATTGCCTGACCTTTTTATAATAAATATTCCAAAACCGATGATTGTAAAAATAATCAAACAAATTACAAAAAGTTCAATTATTGCGAAACCATTTTTATTCAGTTGTTTATTTTGTGACATATTTTTATTTTTTACTTTGGTGATATATTACCATTTGATATAAACCGTTGCAATAGATACAATCAAACATATTGTTTTAACAATTGTGTGCTGTAAAGTTCGACGGACGGGTCTATTTTAGGCCGTTAGGATATTTCTTGGCCATGTATGGTTTTATCTTTTGGAAGAATCTTTTTCCTAGTTTGATTTGGCTTTCACTATTGTAGTGTACAAAGTCAGCTAGTTTTAGGTCGTCAGTATTGACAAGTGAAACATTGGGGACGGAATGCGATACACTCAGCTGAGCGCTCCTGACCATTGCTCTGTATTTTGCCGGCGATTTAGGGTTATTTGGTCTCCCGATTACAAACTTAAGTCTTGGGTTTTTGGTGTTTTTTCGAACAGCCGCTATAAATAGTTTCAGATTGTTTTTATATGACGGTGCAGCTGCGGCAGTCATATCAGATTCGCCTTGCATCCAGTAGAAACCATCGACAGAATATTTATAACCTTGTTTTTCTAGTTTGGCTAAAGCTTTTGCAGTCTCTTTTTTAATGTATTGATTATACAGGGTGCCTGTTTTTGGGTTCCAACTTTTTTGCATAGATGTACCGCTTTTAGCAATTTTTATTATTAAAATATTTTTATAACCATTTTTAAATAATTCTCTTGATAGGCCCACTTCTGGTCCAAAACCTGATTTGCTTTTACTGATTGGCATTCGTTGGTTTTTGAGATTTACAATTTTCCCACCCGAATTAGTGTCATGAGCATAATAAAATTTGATTTTTTTATTTGTCGAATCTGACGGGAAACTGGCAGGATTGCTGCCCAAACCAACGGCATTTGATTGCCCTGCGACAATGTGAACCGAGTATGTCTTTCTAGACTCAGCTTCGCTGCTTTTCTTTTTTACAGATAGCATGAGAGAAAGGATTGTCCCAATTAAAATAATAATCCCAGCCAGTAATAACGCCTTTAGAAACTTAGGATTTTGTTTAGTTTTTTTGTTTTTAGTTTTTTTGACCATTTCTAACTGGTAACTGTACCATAAACTTTATAAAATGGTACAGTTACCCAGAGAAGAAGGAATTAAAAAACAATGAAAACTATTTATTTTGTACGACACGGTGAAACACAAGCCAACGTTGAAGGGCTGATTGCAGGTGGTGAATTTGAATCACAATTAACAGAAAAAGGAAAAAACCAAGCTAAAAAAGCCGGTCAAAAACTAAAAGATAAGAACATCGAGATCATAGTTAGTTCGCCTATGGAGCGCACACGTGACACGGCTAAAATAATAGCCAAAGAAATTGGCTATGATCCTGAGAACATACGTATAGATGGAGCGTTCATAGAGGTATTTAATAAGTATTATTCTGGCAAGCCCTATGCGGTTCGAGATCAGCATCTCAAAGAGGGCAAGTTAGTAGAAGATATCGAGCATCCTGATAAAGTCTTGGAGCGCGTCAAGGCTGGTTTTGAACGCATAAAAAAACTACCAGCAGATCGTATTTTACTGGTCAGCCATGGTGCCACTGGTAGGATGATTCGTGCTGTCGCTGAAAATATTCCACATCACGATTTCATGAGCCACCAACGATTTGAAAATACTGAAATTTATAAGTTCGAACTGCCCTAGTAATTTTGCCCTAGCTACGCTATAATCCCCTCTGTTCTTGCGTGTATTCAGCATTTGAACCAAAACTTCAAACCAAGATTTATCTGTTTGAAGTTTTGTAAGGAGCAGTCGACACAAACTGCAGTCTAGCAAAAGAAATGTTTTATTTATTTTGGTATGACGGAGGTTGACGTCGCACTGCGACGTCGGGGTGTGGCGCAGTTGGCTAGCGCGCCGCGTTTGGGACGCGGAGGTCGTAGGTTCGAGTCCTATCACCCCGACCAAGTAAGAAAATCGCCGTTTTTGACGAAATCGTCAAATGGCTCGTTAAGGCAGTGGTCTACTATTGACCACTGTTTTTGTGTCATTTTTTTGCCATACGGCTTACTTACAACAGTAAGGTTTGAGAAGAAAATCCGTATCAGTTCGTCAGCCATTGCCATTCCGTAAGTTGACCGAAGTAATTCGGCGGCATTTTCGTAAAGTTTGAGAAACTCGTCATATGACACCAAAGCAGTGTTTTGGTCTTCCAGTTCTTGCCGAATCTCCAACACCTGCTTGTTATAATCGTCAACTTCCTTTTTCAGCTTATCTAGGTGTTTTGGCGTGTAGTGCACAGCTAGTGGATTTTCGGTGTCGGCTGCTATGGCTTTAGCGTCATCGTATTCACGGCGTTTCTTGCTAAGCAGAACGGTAAAGCTTTTATTGGCAGACGTAAGCTCTGCCTTTCTCTCCTGCAAAAACGTCTCTGCGTCCTCCAAGTAGCGTTTGTAATTGCTCTTGGTTGTAAATAAGTGGTTTTGTAAGAAATCGGTTACGTAATCCTTGATAAGCGAACCCTTAGGTCCACTACCAAAGGCTACACAGACCTTGTTATTACACTTAAAGCGGAAGTAGTACTGTACCGACTTACCAGATCTACCAGATAACTTTATAAACTTTGACGTAACACTAGTCCCAAGATTGCGTTTACAGTGCCCGCAGATTACAAACTGACGTAGGAAATTAGACCTGTCATTGGACGCAACACGGGCAGCAGCACTCTTGATATAAGATAGCTGGAACTTTCTACCGTTGATTGCAAAGAACTCCTCCTCCGTAAGCATAGGTGTAAAGTTCGGGTCAACGTCAGCCATCTTCACAGCAGTCTTACCATAGACCCATATGCCAGCGTATATAGGCTCTTTTAAGAGCTTAGATACCATATCTTCGTCAAAAGTACGTATCCTATGACCAACAGTAGAGCGGTGCACCTGATAGCCACTCTTGTTTATATACTCTGCTATTTCTTTCTGTGATTTACCGTCTAACCGCATACGAAAAGCGTGCTCAATAATTAGGTAGTTTCGGTCATCAGCTATCAGACGCTTATCGTCGGCAATAATATAGCCGTGGACAAACTTACTGAGAACTCTGCCTTTCTCGGTACTGCTCTTGTTGCCTCGTGTTACAGACTCGCTGAGATGGTCTGAGTAGTGTTTTGACAGCACAAAACTAATGCCAAGTATCATCTTCCCGTTTGGTGTGTTTTCAAACGTGGCTTTAGCCAACTTTAAGTCTTTAATTTGACCGTTATCTATAAGCTCAATTATCTCGCCAGCCTCTTTCATATTGCGAGCCAGGCGGTCGTAGTGCCACGAAATTATGCCATCATACTTACCGTCAATTATTTTTTTCATTAGCTCACGGAATACAGGTCTTGTACCCGCTTCCTTGGCGGATTTTTCCTCTTTGTAAATATCAGTTTTTTGGTTAATAACTATATTGTTTGGTTCAACAACAAGCTCCATACAATCACTAATTTGGTCTGGTATGGAGCGTACCTGCCGCTCCTCGCTCTCGGTTGATTTACGTGCATAGATTGCGTATCTAAGTTCAGACGGTACTACAGGTTTAGGTATGCTAGGCTCTAACTGGTTTTGTACCAGCTTAAATAGGTCAAGAGGGTTGTTGTCCAACTAAAATGTCTCCATATGTTTATTATAGTTTGCTAGGGTTCAAATAGTAGATACATTTTTAAGGTGTAAAGTTAGTGCTTGTAATTAGTGTTATTGGCAGTAAAGGGGTGTTTTATTTAGCTCGTTTCCTAGCAATTTCCTGCCAATTCCCTAGACTATTTGGCTTTGAGGGGTGTTACGTTAGCTTAAATCCTATGAATTGCCTGTTATTTGCCTAACATTTTGTGTCGTAATTTAGACCACTTCCAAACTTATTTAGCCCGAATGTTAGGTAATTGTTGGGGCAAGTTAGCTTATTACTTAAAAACTTATACCCGCAAATGCAGATATTACTTTTTCTAATGCGAAGTCCTGCTTATTTCGGTTATCGTATTCACGAAGCATCTCTATACTGCGATGTCGTGTGAATTGTGCCACGTCTAGTAGTTCTCCTGGCATCTGCTTTAGTAGCTGGCTGGTATAAAAATGGCGTGTACCGTGAGCAGTCTTGTTGATGTGTAGCATATGGAATATTACTGAAATAATCTCACGAAGCCCACGAGTAGATAATCTTTTGCCCATTTGACTGTTGCTGTTGCTCCTGAATAACGCACCCTCTCTTATGTTATTGCTCCGTAGATACTGTCGTAGGCAGGCAACAGACTGAGGCAATAATGGTACTGATTCTTTATCGTCTCTGCCTTTACCCCATACGAACATCCTATCGTTATAAGGGTCAAAGTCCTCAACATCTAGTCTGTATATCTCCACTAAACGCAAACCTTGCAATAACAGCAGACTGAAAAGTGCTTTTAATC
Organism: uncultured Candidatus Saccharibacteria bacterium; assembly: GCA_964491925.1. GTDB lineage: Bacteria > Patescibacteriota > Saccharimonadia > Saccharimonadales > JAGQNJ01 > CAYRSA01. The sequence continues at coordinate 38,520 of CAZBGZ010000001.1, read as the reverse complement.
TGTCGTTTTCAGGCTCGTCTGGCAGATTGGAGAGCCAAGCAGTAAGCTTCTTAACCTCAATGTCATTCAAGCCACGTTTCTTGTGTTTCTTGCTTTGCTTAAAAGCCTTGACGTTATGTGTGATGTCAGTTGGCAGTAAACCCTGGCGGTGCAGTTCTTTCAGAAAAACCCTTGCTACTATAAGGTGCTTGTTTTTGGTAGAAACAGACCACGGCATTGTTCGTAGATACTTTTTATAGTCCAAGTACGTATTTGACGTAAAGGCGTGGGTGTTCACGAAATCTACGAATAATGGCAAACGGTAGCAATAATCTGCTCTGGTGCTTTCAGCTACATCTAAATTATCAAAGACTGCTCCATAGTCCTTGAAAACTATATGTGCCTCAAGACTTCTCACGTCTTACCCTCCAACCTTTTCCACTTATCTAGGTACTTATCTGGTTGTTTTGAGGCAGGAGTTACATAAGACCATACCTCATACCATTTCTTGTATCTCTCCGTTTTCTCCTCATCCGTGCCTTGCTCCCAACGACCGTGTATTTTCTTGCCCTGGGCTGTATGGGGGTCAATGGCGACTTCTGGTACTTCTAGGCGTTTACCGTCCTTGAACTCCTTGATTATCAGGTTAGCAAGGGTGTCTACTTCTCGTAGCTTTTCGGACGAACACAGGTACATAACTGCTTGAAAGATAAACAAGGAACCGTTGCCACCAAGACGGGTTTTACTATCTATAGTGGCTTCGTAATTCTGTCTGAGGGCATTAACTATAACGGCTGCCATATGATTACCGTTACCTACATCTTCCGAAGCGATTATCATCAACCTACGCCAGACATATTTGTAGTAGCCACTGTCGTGGAGTATGTAAGCCCACCAGCAAGCCTCGTACTCCTTATTACGGCGAATCATCTTCTGCATTGCGGAGGTTGCCTCGTCAAAGCTGTAGTCTCCAATCAGCCTTAGCTCGTACCCTCCACGATACGATGATTTTGCATTGCCAGATTTAGCATCTTTTGCCATAATTTTTGCCCCCAAATTGTTAAGGTTTGTATGTATAATTATAGCAAATGACCTCTGTTAAATCAAATAAAGTGCAATAAAATTAGCTACCAGTCAATACCCATTCGCTCCCAATCTGTCATTTTATGTAATTACCCCTAACAAACTCTGTCAAAGTGTGACAAAATAGTGCTATGCCATTTTTACAATTCAAAGGAAAATCCTTCGTCCAGAACCATCACCTTGCAGTACCATACCACCAACTCGTGCCGCAAAAAGACAAAAGCCTAGCAGATAAAGTCAGTCTGCACGACAACCTTATTATTCACGGCGACAATCTATTAGCCCTAAAAGCCTTGCTGCCCACTTATGCAGGCAAAATCAAGTGTATTTACATTGACCCACCTTACAACACAGGAAACGAGGGCTGGCGTTATAACGACAAGGTCAATAGCCCGCTAATAAAAGAATGGTTGGGAGAAGTTGTTGGAAAAGAAGGCGAAGACCTTACACGTCACGATAAGTGGCTTTGTATGCTTATGCCTCGTCTAAAGCTCTTAAAGGAATTACTAACAAGCGATGGGTTATTTCTGGTTAGTATTGACGAGAACGAATCTCACCGTCTAAGGATTCTCCTTGATGATATTTTCGGTGAAACAAACAGTGTTGGAGAGTTCATCTGGAAGAACAAGCACGGCGGAGGCGGTGATAGCCCACACCTTGTAAAGGAGCACGAGCATATTTTGGTCTATGCAAAGGACTTGTCAGTACTCCCTGAATTATTCGTGACCCCGCCACCTGATTATGAGAAAATGTTCCGCTACGAAGACGAGCGTGGTCGTTACTACCTAGACAGGCTTGATAAAAAAGGTATAGCCACTGACCGACCAAACCTTATTTACGAAATAAAATGCCCTGACGGTACAATGAAAAGTGCATCGCCAACACCTTGGAGACTTTCGCCAAAGGAGTTTGAAAGAAGAAAATCAAACAACGAAATAGAGTTCAAGAAAGACCCTAGTGGTGAATGGCAGATATATACAAAAACCTACCTTGTGAACGAAAACGGAGACGGTAGGCGGGTAAAAGCTCGCAGTGTTTTAAAACAAGAAGTCGTTGGTTTTACTCAAGATGGCAATAAAGAGTTGGAGGCTATTTTTGGTGAACGGATTTTTGAGAACCCAAAGCCCTCCAAACTACTCAAATACCTGCTAGATTATGCTACCCACGATGATAAAGAAGCAATAGTTCTTGACTCGTTCGCAGGTACGGGCACGACAGCACAGGCGTTATTGGAGCTTAACAAGGAAGATGGTGGGACACGAAAGTTTGTGCTAGTAGAGCTTGAAGACCACGCAGATTCAATAACTGCCGAACGAGTACGCCGTGTAATAAAAGGTGTACCAACGGCGAAAAACGAACTTGTTAAAGCGGGGCTTGGCGGTTCATTCAGCTACTTTGACCTAGGCGACCCCATAGAAACCGAAGGAATACTGACAGGCAAAAAACTCCCAAGTTACCTAGAGCTGGCACGGTATGTTTACTACACAGCAACAGGCGAGGAGTTTGACGAGGCTAAAATGGACGAAGCCAAGCAATTCGTTGGGAGTTCAAGCCACTATGACGTATATATGCTCTACAAGCCAGATTTGGAATACCTGAAACAAACAGCCTTAACACTGAATATGGCTCGTGAACTGCGTGAACACGCTGGCAGTCGCCCGCTACTGGTATTCGCACCGACCAAATACGTTGAGACTGGCGAGCTGGACGAGCTTAAAATAGATTTTTGCCAACTACCTTTTGAAATATATAAGGTTAAGTAACGATGGAGCTTAGAGAATACCAAAAAAAGGTAACTCAAGCACTATCGGGCTATCTTACCGCCCTGGTAGAACAACGAGAACGCTACGAACGGGTCAAAGAGGCAGACGCTGAACTTGCTAATGACATACATTTTCCTGCTAAAGCCTGGAAAGAAATAGGGCTAGACAGTTACAAAAAGACGTTTAACGGTATCGGCGAACCTGTACCAAATATGTACCTGAAAGTACCGACAGGCGGTGGTAAAACCCTGCTTGCTTGCCACAGCATTGACCTAATAAACAAGGTATATCTGAATAAGCAGAACGGTATGGTGCTTTGGATTGTGCCAACCACCCAGATATACCGTCAGACACTCAATAACCTGCGAGACCGACAACACCCTTACAGACAAGTGCTAGACGTAAGCAGTGGTGGTAAAACCTTAATCCTTGAAAAACTAGACCGCTTTACACCTGATGACGTAGCCGAAAATCTATGCGTGATGCTTCTGATGCTCCCTTCTGCTTCCAGACAAAGCAAGGAAACACTAAAAGTATTCAAAGACAACACTGGTTATACCGAGTTTTTCCCAGCCGAGGACGCCTATAAGCTCCAAACCCGCCTGCTGGAGCAAGTACCGAATCTTGATACCTTTGGAGCGGAGGGCTATATGTGGGGCAACTTACCTAAAACTTCACTTGGTAACGTACTTCGGTTACTCAAACCAATAACCATCATTGACGAAGGTCATAAGGCGTACAGCCCAACTGCAAGAGACACTATCGCAGGCTTTAACCCGTCATTCTTGCTGGAGCTGTCCGCAACTCCCCCAGAATCAGCCAATAAACTGGTAGAGATAACAGGCAAAGAGCTGAACGACGAACAGATGATTAAACTAGACCTGCACCTGGTCAACAAAACGACCGTAGGCTGGAAAGAAACCGTCGCCGACGCTACTAACTATTTAGGCAAATTGCAGGAAATCGCCAAAGAATACGAACAGAACACCAATAATTACATACGCCCGATAATGCTCGTGCAGGTGGAACGTACAGGCAAAGACCAACGGGACGGAGTGTATATCCACGCAGAGGACGTTAAAGAATACCTGATGAAACAGGCGGGCGTACCAGAGGAACAAATCGCCATAAAATCTACCGAGAAAGACGACATTGAGGGTATAGACTTGCTTGAGCAAGGTTGTCCGATACGGTTTATCATAACCAAACAGGCGTTACAGGAAGGTTGGGACTGCCCATTCGCCTATGTGCTATGTAGTTTGACCAAATCACAATCCGAAACGGCAATGACACAGCTTATCGGACGTGTACTTAGGCAGCCATACGCCAAAAAGACAGGTGTAACTGAGCTGGACGAGTGCTACGTGTACAGTTTCCAGCACGATACGACCAAACTGGTTAAAGGCATTAAACAAAACCTTGAGGGCGAGGGGCTTGGCGACTTGGCAGGACGTATAGCCGTAGATACAAACGAGGAAACCAACCCTGATTACCTGGACGAAAAGCCGATAGAGTACCAAGACAAGTTCAAAAAGTTTGCAGGCAAAGTGTACCTACCCTTCTTTGCCGTAAATGACGGGCGGGATTGGCGAGAAGTACGCTACAGTACCGATATATTGAGCCAGATAGACTGGGACAAAGCCGACCTCTCAGCTATATCCGAATTAAGTCTGGAAAACCGAACCGTAGATGATATTACGATAGCTGTAGGGCTTGATGCAGACGGCAAACCACTGTCCAGAAAAGAAAAAGAACTCAGCTACGAATCGGAAGTTGATACCGAATATGTAGCCAGACAAATAGTAGACATCGTGCCAAACCCCTGGATTGCTTACGAGACTGCAAATGCGGCTATAACCTCGCTTATTAAGGCTAATGGTATAGAAGTAGTTGCGAGTAACCTCGTATTTGTCATAGAGAGCCTCAGAAAGACTCTGTTCGCCGAACGGGACAGATTGGCGGAGGCAGTATTCAAGAAAATGCTAAAAAGTGGCGAGATGAAGTTTTACCTACTCAGCGACAAGCCACTTAGAAGCAAAGCAACCGTCAGGAGCAGGCAGAGATTACGAAACTATCACGATGACGACCTGGAGCGAAGTCTGTTCAATTACGTGCCAAGCGAGGACATAAACGAGCTTGAGGAGGCTGTCGCTTTGTATTTGGACGACCAGAGCCAGCTCCTATGGTGGTACAGAAACGAAGCTAAAAAGGATTATCGTATACAGGGCTGGAAGCCAGGCAGAATATACCCTGACTTTTTAGCTAGCCACAAGTCGGGAGATGATTACGACAAAGTATATGTACTGGAGTCTAAAGGCGACCAATTAGTTGGCAACGAGGACTCGGAATACAAGAAAAGCGTTTTTGACCTTTGTAACGAGCAGGCAATAGAAAAAAGCTGGCAAGAACTTGACCTAGGTAGTGCTGATATGGACTTCCACTTTGAAATGCTTAACCAAAAAAGCTGGAAAGACCAACTAAACAACCTAATGGCGAAATAGCGTGGACATTACCGACGAAGATGTAAAAGACTTCCAAAAACTTTATAAGTCAAAGTTTGGCAAAGAGCTGGATAGTCAGACAGCTCGGCACAAACTCACTATGCTGGTGTTGCAGATGAAAACCGTATATCAGCCGATAACTAAGGAACAAGTAGAGGAACTGGCAAGACGTGATGCTATGAAAGAGGACGCCGAGGCACTGGCTAATCTTATATACGATATATACAAAGACAAGAAGCAGAAGGAACTATAGCCCGTACTTCTTGACCATCATATTATGAGCAGAATCTAACTTATTTCCCTCCAAAGGCAACAGTTTTTCGCTACCTGTTTCGTCAATAAAGCTAATAACCAAAGATGGCGTTGCTTTCTTGCCACCCATAGAAGCACCTGCTATTGCACCAACGCCACCAGCGATAACACCACCGACAATAGCTTTTCCAGCAGATAATTGTCTGTCCGTAATTTCATAATCAAGCGAAACGCCTTTTAGATTTGACACAGGTATTTCAAACTTCTTTGCATCAGGTGCTCTGAATGTAGGTACAACACTGATATGCCTTTTAGATAATCGTAATTGGTATTTGCCAGGTCTTGGCATTAAATCTAGTCCACCACTGTAGAAAACGTAGAACGTACCTCCAATTAGCATAGTAACCTCCTTGTTTATTTGTGGCGTTCCCAAATAAAAAGGACAGCCACGCTAGTGTCTAAACTCACAACAGGGTTGAACCTATTGCTTTTTTACGTAGCTGCCCATTGTATGGTTCAACTACGCCGAAAAGGCGTTTCTCTGATGTGAGTTTAGACCCTTATATTGTAGCACGTATTAACAGGGGTAGAAAGCTATAATAGTGTAACAATTAAGAGAAGGAGAACAGAAATGACTTATAAAGACGAAGGTCTGATTATATCCGTCAAAGAGGCTCGTAAGCTTATGGGTAAGGAAGCTGAAAAGTACACTGATGAACAGGTCATAAAAATTATCACAGACCTTGATTTTATGGCAGGTATGGCTATAAGCGAGTTCAAAAAAAGGAACTCAGGGAACGCCGTAGACAAAAAAGACCTATAGTTTCGTGATAAAATCATAATATGAGTGAGCGTGCGAATAGCAACAGACCACAGCCTATCAGAAAAGGCACTGGTTATCCTGTGAGCCTAGACCGAAAGCCGCCTACAAGTGGACCAGTTAAAGGTAGAGCTTTAGGCTATCCAGTTAGTATTGACGGCAAACCCCCTGTTTCCAGTATCAAGCCAACCTCAAACCCTCCAAAATCTACCCCAAAATCTACCAAATAGACTATGGCGGCTAAAAAAATAAAAACCCAAAACACCGTTAAATACGATTTCAACGACCCAACCACTGTAGAGTTTCTCACTGCACAAAAACACAAGTTTGAAATCCAACGAGACAAATCGGCTAGCGAAGCTAACACCACAGAGCGTTCACTTTCTGGTCAGTTAATACTCCTGACTACAGTGCTAATTTCTGTGAATGTTATCGCTCTTGGTAGCGGAGGATTGCTTAATTCTCTTACTTCGGGGCAAAAGTTTCTTATCCTTTTTGCGTTTATTCTTGAAGTAATTGCTGTCTTTGCGGGGATTGTTCACTATTTTAAAATGGAAAGCTCATATAAAAAGTGGGCTGATGCATATCACGATGTAACATTAGTCATAGACAATAGAGATTACAAAACCGAGGACGAGCTAATCAAGAAGATTGATGTGGCACAGAGCAATTTAGACATACACCCCCCACGACCTGCAATAAAAGTGCAAGTTGCCTGTATTGCCCTATGTTTTTTCACTTACATAGTGCTAATCGCTGCACTGTTTTTTGATTTTCACAACAAGTTTTACACTTAAAGGTGTTAAGCATAAGCATAACGCTACATCTAGCGTACAATTCGGAGTAAAAACTACTACATATAAGATAACGAGCTTGTGCTAATATAGAGGTGTCTCAGAGAGACAACAGAGGTGCAAGGGGGTGGATTGCAAACAAGCGACACTTAGCCTGCACCCTTTTCATTAGAACAGCAACAATTTCCAATGAGCAGGGTACGGGATAAACGTACTGCTGCTTTTTTATTGCTCCGCATAAGAAGGTGGTGGGAACAATGAGCCACCGTGCCGACATACAGAGGCTCAAGTTACGGAGTTCCAATGGGAAAACCAGCCAATTCTGGCAAAGCCTGGACTTCAGGGCAAGAAGCTCAACTTCGCCAACTGGCACGAGGCAATACGCCAACACGTGTCGCTGGCTTAAAGCTGGGTCGTTCACCTGGTGCTGTGCAAAGTAAAGCATCTGAGCTAGGTATCAGCCTGAAGCCGACCAACCAGTCGCCTTACAACCGTACAAAGAAATAGCCCGCACTGACGCAAGTCAGTAACGGGCAAATAGCGTAATTCAAAGCGGAGCTTGAATTACCAACACACACTACATATTAGCACCAAACATAAGCACTAACCATAAGTATTATTACAAGTACCAGGTTTGAGCTAACACACGCTATGTTATTTCTTCGTACTTTTCTTCTTTAGCAAGGGCTTATCGTCGCCAAAATCGCCCCACGCCTTATCGTCTATGAAACTTTTATTTTTTGGGAACTTGTCTAGTCCCTTAACCCAGGTCTTTGATTTCTCAGTATCATCTAAAACTTCCAGAAAAACCATATCTCTGACGTACTTCATTGTCTCAGTATATTCGTACAGGTTACCCATACTAACATTATAGACTGACTAGCGATAATTTCTTGTCGTCATATTTGCTAACAGCAGACAGACGTTCTACCATAATACTGAGGTTATGGCGTTGGCGGATTATCATATTTAAGGTTTGAGTAAAATCTGCTACTCCCGACCAATTAAAAATGACTACCATCAGGTAGTCTTTTTTAATTCTTTGGAGTCATTGCACCGGGTTCTACGACCCAATATTTTTTGTTTGCAAAAAAGATTGAAGGTCGTCGGTGCGGTCATCCAGACCACTCGCAGAAGCTTGCTTCGAGCATGGACGCAGATGTGCATTGCCCTATCACCCCAACCACAATCGAAACATGAAAGACAACTGAAAGGCGGTCTTTTGTTAATATAAAGCCATGGATTATTCAAAACCCTTCCTTGGTAAGATAGTTCAAGTTACAGTTGACAGGCCACTTGGCTGTAACCACCCAAAGTTCGATAATGAGTATCCTATTAACTACGGTTTTGTTCCTAATACTAAAGCTCCCGACGGTGCAGAAATAGATGTATATGTACTTGGTGAAGAAACTGCACTTGAAATCTTTTCTGGTCGCTGTATTGCTATCCTGCACAGAACCGATGATGACGACGACAAACTGATTGTCTGCGAAGATGGTAAACAATTTAGCAATGAAGAGATACGAAATGCGACGCACTTCCAAGAAAAGTGGTTTAAATCAGAGATTATCCGAGAATAAGAACCCAACTAATTAGTTCGAAATTCGTACGTTCAGCGCGACCCCGTAAACAGTCGTACATTACCCCATCAACCCAATCTGACTCTGTTTTTAGTTATAAAGCTGGACATCGAATACATCCAGTTTCGTAGGCATGCTTCTTTGAGCAAATTGTACTGCTTCCGAAACACCATGTGTATTGTCAGGATGAAAGGATGCAAGGTCAACGTAGTAACCCTCAGGTTGATCAACTTGTGGTCGTATCCCTAGTTCTGTTTGCATGCCTCGAAAGATAAGCTCGCGATCCTTAACTAAGTGAGAAGGGTCTTTAACGACAGCACCAATTATCCCAAGTTCGTCACTTACTTCACGTGCCACTATTTTGCCAAGGTCTAGGCTTATAAAGTCACCTAATGATGAGTGTCTGTTTCGAAAAGCTTTGAAGCGATCTAGATGTTTGCCAAACGACAAATCGGGATATTGGGCTTGTATAGCACCACCTTCAGTAAACGCAACAATGTCTACGCCGGTCCGATGAGCATTACTACCAAGTGATCCGCCTTTGCTCTCAGCGAGTACTGGCATGAAGGCAGTAAACCCAAGAGAAGACCGAGCCTGTGAAGCAACACGTCTGGTATAGCGAAATTCGCCCGGTTTGGGTTGTTGAAAAACGGGAGCTTCAAGATGCCTTGCGGTGGTTAAATTTTGCCCTGAACCTGTCATAATAATACAATTTTAACATATACCTGTAACCATGTCTAGTTACATAATCAGTTTTGATTGTTTATTCCATCAACTTGAACCGAGCCCAGCAACAGGCAACATTAGCATAGTGTTTAAAGCTATTCTTCTTCCCTACCCCTACGAGCAAATTTTAAAAACATCTTTTTGGGCATTAGCCATGACTTGTACTCTGTATTTACTTTAGTTACCGCTGATTGCCCGGAAGCCAAAACCTGCGTCTCGGCCTTGATTAGTCTGTTACTACCGGGCAGTCGTACTTTTACAAGTATACGTTTGTACCATCCCATTTTAGTAAGCTCCCACGAATCAATCTGATTCCTGGAACGCAAATTAATCTGAAATAGCATACCTTCAACCTGTGCACCGTGTTTTGGAATAATTACGTAACTTTTAAAATCATCACCCCAAACTCCTCGAAGTAATTCTTGCGGATTACCATGTGTTGTTGTTATTTCATTAAGATTTTGAATCCGCAGTTCATAGCCTGGTAAAATGGCCCTGCCGATAATTTTGGGTCGTTCGCCAGATATCGCAAAGATCATATCCTCTTCCTGATCGGCACCGTATCCAAAAAAATATCCTCTTCTTCGATTGTGAAATACTGACATAGCTTTACTTTATCTGAATTATGTATACCCTCCAAGGCTGTCAAGGGCACATTCAAATAGTGAGTGCATTATTAATGCGAATTGACCATAACCAAAATCGTGCTTAGGAATTTTTTTGCTATGATACATTAATGCAAACCGTACGCGCAAAGATTTTTAGGACTGCGCTGATCGTTCGTTCAAAGCGTGGACCAATTAATGACTCAAATCTAGTCCAGACAAGAAAATCGCTCGATAGACTAGAGAGATATTTTCCTGTCAGAAAAAAAGTTAAAATCCGGGCAGTTAAAGAAGAAGGTTTTAGAGCTGAATGGATCACAGTCCCTAGTTCAAGAGCCGATAAAGTTATTTTGTACATACATGGAGGTGGGTTTGTTTTCTATCCCAAATTTTACAGAGATTATATATCCAGGTTAGGCGAAAAGTCGGGGGCTAAAGTCTTGTCGCTGGATTACAGTTTGGCTCCTGAGAATCCATATCCCAAGGCACTTCATGAAGCCGTAGCGGCCTATAAATGGTTGCTGAGAACATTCAAATCTAAAGACATTGCCATTGCGGGAGATTCAGCGGGCGGTGCATTGGTGCTGTCGCTGCTCCACCAAATTAGAGAAGAAAAATTGCCATACCCAGCCTGCGGTGTAGTATTGTCTCCGGCTACTGACGCCACACTAAAGAGTGCAAGCATTGAAAGAAATAGAACTAGAGACATCTTTATAAAGAAAGCATCTATCAGTTACTTCATTGATGCTTACTTTGCACAGACGCCCAGAGACCATCCGATAGCTTCGCCGCTACATGGTTCTTTTGAAGGGTTTCCGCCACTACTGATAGAAGCAGACAAAGACGAGATTATGTATGACGATTCTGCGCGTGTAGTTGAAAAAGCAAAAAAGGTAGGGGTGGATGTCGAGTTCTATGAAACAGAAGGTTTATGGCATGTTCATCATCTTTATGCTCGCTATATCCCAGAAGCCAAAAAATCTATCGAGCATTTGGGTAAGTACATACGTCACCACACGTAGTTGCGGGGGTTTTGGTATAGTTGAACTATGTGGCAAGATACAATAATCGCTTTGTGCCAACTTGCTTTTTTACCATCAATGCTTCCAACAGTTTTTGGCAAGGATAAACCAGCTTTTTCCACCAGTGTAATGAATGCTGTTATTGTGGCCATTATAGCCACGACAATGGCTACACTTCACTTGTGGTTTTCTGTTATCACTAGCTCAGTAATAGTCTTAGTCTGGGTAATTCTAGCAGTTCAAAAAAGACCTAATTGATATTTTTACTCTTCTGATGGTTCAGAAGGGGTGGCTGTTGCTTGCTTTGTCCTGTCTTTGGATAGGTAAGCAACAAGGAGTGCTAGTGGAAAAAAGAAAAGGCTAAAGATAAAATAGCCTAGAAAGCTGTGGCCTTTACGCCCAGCTACGCGTGCTGGCCAAAAAGCAATCGCGATCCAAAACACCAGAACTATCACAGCCCAAATAACGCTAAAAGTATAACCTAGTAGTGTAGTAGCAAACATATCAAAACCTCTTTCAAATAACATTAATTATCAACATAATCGTCTCACTTTCACACTAACCGGTCAAGTGACCTCGCGGTGGATAGGCGTTAGACGGTATGTTGTTATTTGATAAGCATTAGCATACTATTTAACTAGATAAAAAAGGTAATCAATGAAAAAACTTGATCAAAAAGGAATCGCAGCCTTAGAAATAACGCTCATTGCAGTTCTTGTAGTATTAGTATCGGCAACTGGCTTTTACGTGTATAAACAATCTCGGAAAAATGACGATACTTCTGCAGTGCAAGGTAGCGTACAGATTCCTGATCTCAGTAATGAGAATAAAGAGAACGGTAAACAGATTGCTTTTGTTGAAAAGTTTTATAAAAAATACATTAATGAACCGACCCACTCCGCGAAATCAGAAACCGAACTAGTAAAAGAATACGGTACAAAAAATCTATTGGCTTACTATGAATCAAAAATATACTCTGGCTATAGCCCTATAATTTGCGCACAAATGGTTCCTAGTCACTTTAGCGTTGGTTCTCTGGAGCCTGAAGGTGAGACTGTCGTTCTATCTGTAAATATGATGTTTGGGAATGAAAAATCTCCAACCATGACAGTAAAAGTTATTGACGATAACGGATTGAAAATAGACTCTATAACTTGTGGAAATAGATGAGTTGGCTAGGGTAGGTAAACCTAGTGGCGATTTGAGATTATGGAAAATATTTTTGGAATAATCGGTGGAATATTCGGTATTTCTAGCCTGATACCACAGGCCATGAAAAGTTATAAAACAAAAAAGACTAGGGATTTGTCTAAACATACTTTTATTTTTATTGCGATATGCAATAGTTTTTGGCTAGTTCACGGCCTAATTCGAGGCGATATGGTGCTGGTTTTGACTAACGCAGTTGCTGTTATGTTGGCAATATCTATAGTCTCAATGAAGCACCGCTACAAATAGTCAATAAAAATTTATATTTTTCTGGTGGTACAATGGTGCTTATGATTGCTGGCTTTTTTGCTGTACTTATAGTTTTTCTATTACTGGTTATTTCTGAGCGAATTCAAAAAATAGAAAGACTTAACGCAGAGGTTACGCGCAAATTTATTCATATTACCGTTGGTAGTTTTGTTGCTATATGGCCATTTTTTATTCCACACTGGGTAATTTATTCGATATGTGTCGCTTTTATCATAGTTATTCTAATTACTAGGATTGGCGGTTTTTTGCCGTCCGTTCATAAGGTCCCGCGCAAAACATGGGGCGATATTTTATTTCCCGTAGGTATTGCCCTTACATTGTTAATAGCACGGGATGCTTGGATTTTTGCTGCCTGCATACTGCACCTTAGTCTAGCCGATGGGTTTGCGGCACTAGTTGGTGAAAAGTTCGGCAAGAAAAACTCTTATAAAATTCTGGGTTACAAAAAAACGCTCGCTGGAAATGCTGCTTTTTTTGCAATATCACTGCTAATAACTATTTGGCTGGTCTATGTCACTCCAGCCGGTTTCGCGCAGCTAGGTATTAGTGCCTTGTGGATGATTCCGCTATTGGCTACCACACTAGAGAGTGTCGCGGTTCGTGGTACAGATAACATTATTGTGCCAGTTACTCTAGCATTGATGCTAAACTCTCTGCAGTTTTTAGGATAAAAATATTACTATATCGAACAAATGCAGGTATAGTTAATAAATAATGAGAGACAAAATAAAACAACACTTTGAAGATTATTTGAGTGAGTTCGTTTATGGCGGTATTGATGGGGCAGTCACTACATTTGCAGTGGTTGCCGGGGCCACAGGCGCAGGTTTTAATACAAAAGTCTTGATGGTGCTAGGGTTTTCTAATCTGATTGCTGACGGGTTTTCTATGAGCGTAGGCGCATATCTATCATCAAAATCATCTATAGAACTGATGGAAAAAAAGGGAAAAGATACTTCGGGCGAAGCTTCACCGATTATCAACGGCCTGATGACTTACACCGCATTTATCCTAGTGGGTTTGGTCCCGCTACTATCTTATACTTTTGACATAATCTTTGGTTTGGATTCGGAAAACTTGTTCAGAGTCTCGGTCGCACTAACAGGATTGGCCTTTGTCTTGATTGGTCTGCTAAAGAGTAAGGTGGCACATACCAAGGTTAGTAGGGCGATAATAGAGACTGTCATTCTCGGTGCACTAGCAGCCGGTTTGGCGTATGGTCTTGGTGATGTCTTAGAACGCCTAATAACCTAGTACAAAAACAAAAAAGTTAGAAGTTTTTACATTTTGAGCGAAAAAAGCCCAAGTCCTATATAATAATGCTCATGATTATATGGTTGTGTCTGCGTTGGTGGTACAGCACAGGCTGGCGGTGGGCATGGCAACGGGCAGTGGTGCAGCGGCTAGAATGGTGCATGGATACTTTTTCTATTTCTGAACTAGTTCGTACATGGTTTGCGCCATTCAAGCAGACTTTTGTCGACAAGGCAGGTGGGTCTATCGGTGCACATATAAGAGCGTTCATTGACAAGTTTATATCTAGGGTGATCGGTTTTATTGTACGCAGCCTTATTATTTTTACTGGACTACTCTGCTCTGCGCTTGTTTTTGTGAGTGGTTTGTTATTTATGGTTTTTTGGCCGCTAATACCGATTTTGCCTGGGCTTGGGATTGTGTTGTTTGTAGCAGGGGTTAGTTTATGAATAGTCTATCTTATGACTACAACAGTCAACGGGCAAAAAAGGCCAGGTTCTCGTTATTATTTGATAATGCCATTCTTCGCAAAGGTCTCTGGGCCGTCGCTTCCGCAGCTTTAGTAGGTTGGGGCTGGTCGATGTTTATTTATCATGATGCAACAGGCAACCTGCTGCTAATCGCTCCGGGTGTTATTGGAACCCTACTGTTCTGGTATTCGGGAGAGCTTGCACAGTTAGAGCCTAGTGATTTAATAAAGTCTACTAGTGAGATTTCATCTGTTTTGGATAGAAGGGTGCTAGGCAAGTTACCTCAAGAAGTATCGCCTCTCATTATCGCAGAAATAATGTCAAGATTACCAGGTGGGTTCTTCTATGGCTCGCGATACGGCGCAGGCAAGGGGATGCTAAAACAATCCAGCCCAGACCCGATAACATCTAGCCTGGTATGGCAGACAGCTCTACAACTCAGCATTCAGGCCGATCAACCAATCATTAGTCAGGCGGCCGTTGTTGCCGGATTAATTTTGGCTATTCCTGCACATGACATGATGTTGGCCGAACTGCGTGTAGGTGGCCAAGATATTGCCGAAGGCGTGCAGTGGTATTCGCATATAGACAAAGTCATTGATTATCATCGACAAAAAAGGAATTTTGGCGGGATTGGTCGCGATCTTAGTTTTGGTTGGGCTCCGCTACTAAACAGGGTTGGCTATAATTTGTCAGAAAGTATACAAAATGGCGGATTGTTGCAGCGCGTCACTGATGGCCATATAGACGACATCAATCAAATGATGCATTTGATGAGTCAACCCGGACGACGGAATGCTGTTCTAGTTGGCGATGTTGGTGTGGGGAAATCAACCCTAGCGTATGCTTTTGCACAGAAATTGATAGAAGAGAAAAATACTATTCCTAAAACCTTGCAGTATCATCAAGTTGTTACGCTTGATGCTGCAAACCTCATAGCTAACGCCAAAGGCCGTGGTCAGCTGGAGGAATTGTTAATCAGGGTTTTCAACGAGGTTATGGCTGCCAAAAACGTCATTATTTTCTTGGACGAGGCGCAACTATTTTTGAAAGACGGTACTGGAACAGTAGATTTGTCTA
The DNA here is from genome assembly GCA_964491925.1 of uncultured Candidatus Saccharibacteria bacterium. GTDB lineage: Bacteria > Patescibacteriota > Saccharimonadia > Saccharimonadales > JAGQNJ01 > CAYRSA01. The sequence goes on along the minus strand of CAZBGZ010000001.1, from coordinate 23,112 downwards.
GCTTGTTATTGCCGGTTATAGAGGGTGGTGGGTTACGGATAATTTTGTCGTTGACAGAGCAGGAATGGCTACGGCTATCACAAACAAATCCTGGATTGGCCCAGTTAATGAACCGCATCGCTGTAAAGCCGTTGCCAGAGCACGATGTATTTCAGGTTATGGAAGATCAGGTTTTGCTGCTAGAGTCTCGAAACCGTGTTGTATATATGCACCAGGCTCTGAAAGAAGCATATCGACTGAGTGACAGATACATACATGAGCAGGTTTTCCCTGGCAAGGCCATAAAGCTACTGGAAGCAGCCGCTGGTTTCCCAGAACAAAACATATTCATAACAGCTCAATCAGTACAGCAGGCAGTGGAGAAATCATTTGATGTTAAGGTACAGACCGCAAACACAGTCGAAGAAAAGAACACCTTATTAAACCTAGAAGACAAAATACACGAGCGCATGATCAACCAGACCAGAGCAGTGAAACTAGTTAGTGATTCTTTGCGCCGAGCAAGGGCAGGGGTACGAAATGAAAACAAGCCAATCGGTACATTCCTATTTTTAGGTCCAACGGGTGTTGGTAAGACAGAGCTGTCAAAAGCTCTGGCTTCGGTATATTTTGGTGGCGAGAATCGAATGGTTCGTGTTGACCTGAACGAATATTCACGTCCGTCTGACACTAGTCGGCTTTTGGCTGTCGGGGCGACTGATCCTTATAGTCTGTGTGCACAAATAGCCAAACAGCCTTTTAGTGTGGTACTGCTGGACGAAATAGAAAAGGCTCACCCGAACGTTCTGAACTTGTTATTGCAGATGTTGGATGAGGGCGTCCTGCGGGACAGTGATAATAAACCAATTAGCTTCAAAGACTCAATCATTATCGCTACTAGCAATGCGGGCGCCGATAAAATCCGCGCACACATCGATAAAGGCGAACAACTAGAAGATTTCGAAGAGAACTTTATCCAAGAATTAATATCGTCTAACATTTTTAGACCAGAATTTTTGAACCGTTTTGATGAAACAGTATTATTCAGACCACTAACACAACCAGAGTTACTGCAAGTTGTGGATTTGTTGTTAATAACAATTAACAAAACGTTGGCTGGACGAAAGGTAAATGTGGCACTGACTGACGATGCAAAACAACTACTGGTAGAAACCGGTTATGACCCTCGCCTTGGTGCAAGGCCACTTCGAAGGGTTGTTCAGCGCGCAGTAGAAAATATCGTGGCGCAACGGTTATTGTCGGGTGCTGCGCAACCCGGCCAGACCATCCAGCTTGGTGTACAAGAATTGAAAGAAGCCTTGTCTCTGCGCAAGTAAAAGGCTGTATTTGTTCAATCGCCTCTGTTATAATCAATGAGTTCTGCGGGATTCGTATATCGGCTAATATATCAGTTTTCCAAACTGAGGAGACCAGTTCGACTCTGGTATCCCGCACCATTCGACTCACTTCGTTCGCTCATGGTAAACCATTCTAATTGTAATATTAATCTCAAAATATAAAGTTAGGTTAGTTTAACATGAAAAGTGAGTCGATTGCCCCTGTTTACCCTGAGTTTATCGAAGGGAGCATAGTCGAAGGGCCCCTTTAAGATGATTAACGAAAAAGCACAAGAATGGTATGTGTACATTTGCAACAGTAACGCCGGGCATTACTATGTCGGTATTTCGCCCGATCCTGAAAAAAGAACAGTAAAACATAATTCAGGCGAAGGCTCAAAAATGGCAAAAGACCAAGGAAAATTTACGCTCGTTTATGTATCAAAATCTTTTCCTGATAAGTCTACGGCTCGTAAAAGGGAGCTTCAGCTTAAAAGCTGGACAAGAGAAAAGAAAGAAAAACTTATTTCTGGAGAATGGGAATAGAGTGTTTCACTCATTTTCTGGGGGGCACCAACCATCAATCATAGTAGGAGTGCCTTCTACTGGTTGGCTACATGGATCACTGTCTAGAAAACCTAGTTGGTCACCTAGTACCCCCAACGAGTCTGCTAACCGTTCGCCGGTAGGACCTAGTCGGTTTAAACTCTGAATATCTATCTCTTCGAGGGATCCCTGAACAGCATCAGCTGTTACCTGTAGGTCTGCAACTTGTGCAGATAAATCTTCTTTTTGTGCTGTAATCTTACTATCGGCCTTATTGATAAGAAACATGCCTACACCTGCGGTAGTAAGGCCAAGCGAAACACTACTAATGGCGATAATTTTTAGTATTCGGCCCCACGGCATCTGACGTTTGTGCTCTTTGAGCAACAATTCGAATTTAGCGAGTAGTTCATCACTGGGAGTCGTTGTACGCTCGCTCAAAACCGCCCCGGCAGTATCCGGAGTATCGTCTTGCCCTATCTTGATAAATCTTGCCTCACCTCGTGTTTCAGCAATAGTCATGCCCTAAGGATACATAATCAAGCAATCATTGACCATACATTCTTCTCATTTCCTTTAACTATGATAAAATACCTCTGTTGTACGCCCTGGTAGCTCAGCTGGATAGAGCAGGAGACTTCTAAGCTCAAGGTCGCAGGTTCGAATCCTGCCCGGGGCACCAATTCGCTTATGTTTAAAGCATCTGTTTGTGGGTGCTTTTTAGTTTGATAAAATGCAAGAATGAGTAAAACAAATCCACACTACACTATTCTCAAAGCATTGTATAATCTGTACAACGAGAACAAAGATAGCGAAGCCGTTCTCGAGAAGGTTTCGGCCATAGGCTGGGCTTTAGAGCACGAATTGAACTTTGATTCCTATGGCTATTTTGAGCTATCCGAACTTATAAACTATGGCGACCAAAAGAATGTAGCAGAACATTATATCCGAGTCATTGAAGACTCATTGAAGAAACTACAAAACGAGGATTAATTTAACAGTATAGTTCTGATCTCAGCAATCACGCTGCACCATATAAAAAACATACTTTGATGTTGGTTTTTTATATGGTCTTCTGGCACATCAGGTTCTGAGACAGGGATTTTCTTTTGAAAATACCGTAGTCGCTGGTACGGTCGACCAGTCTACGCGCAGAAACTTGTTTCGAGCACAGATGCAGTCGTGCGATTACCCTGCCCGAATCAGTAAGTCATTATTTAAGTTGTAACAGAGGTTAATCTGAGTTATAATCACCTCTGTTCATGGTGGCTGTAGCTCAGTTGGTTAGAGCGTCGGTTTGTGGTACCGAAGGTCGTGGGTTCAATTCCCATCAGCCACCCCATATTTATAAACCCTGTCTTGTTCAGGGTTTATAAATATAGATAGTGATAGGAATATAAACACACGGCCTGGTCGTGGGTGAGACATGCCCAGAATGGCATGTCGCAAGGAAATCTTCTCTTGAAAACTTGTTTTCAAAGATGAAGTTTAGGGGTCGCTAGAAGTGACCAATTCCCATCAGCCACCCCACTATTAAAATATCCTGAACAAATCAGGATATTTTAATAGTTGCTTCTTTAAATTTGAAACTACAAATGTTCGAGCAAGAGAGCAACCCGAGGCAGTTATTCAAATAACAACTAGCTACTTATATAATAGAACATACATTCCTGAATACGTTCAGCTTAGGTTCATAGCGTATTTCTATCTAACATTGCGTCTACGTATTTGCCACCTGTAAAGCCCATTGGCGCCAGTACCAACTTTAACCCAGGCCCAACCAAAGGCAGTGGAATTTGATGGTTTTGCTCTAGCGTATCTAACTGTGTAAGGCATGTTATTTCCTTTCTTTTTAATTTTAAACATAGTAATAATAACATATTACTTGTGGTTATATAAAATACCAATCCTGCTTTTTGGTTAAAGTACGGACAGGGCTTATTTGCTGATTATAAGAACTGTTAAAAAGTACATATCTGTAAGTTCGCTAATGTAGTAGGATTGCCTATGACTTAACGGGTATTTAAATATTCTAGCGAACACAGCAGAATAATAATCCAATCCAGATGGCAATATGCCCATCTTTTGTTGTATGCGAGTAAAAACACACCCTTCAAACACTAAAACATGAATCTTATATAACACGAATACGATTATCCCAGTTTTCAGGGGTAATATAAACGGAAGTAAATAAACGGGCAGCCATACTACTAAATGCCACCAAAAACCAATTTCGTATAGAAGCCGGCTTTTTATTGGGCTTTCGAAAATTATTTCTTTTTCTTTACTCATTGTTTTGATTCTAGCATTTGGCAATACCTTACACTAGGGTCGTAAATCTCAAAAGTCATCACTATAGATCGTGCATATATGCAAATCTTTGAATTTGCCTGTACATCTAACCACTACGCAGTTGGCGAGGTCTTCACTAGAAAGCCACAATCAAGGCGGTGTCGCAGTGCATATATTTGCTAATCAGGAAAGCGTTGAGAAATACCAATCACAAGGATATTCAATCTTTGAAATGGATTACAAAAACTTACAATACACTAACAATAACCTGAGTAGGTCAAAAATAACGGTTTTTAAAGAGAGTTTATTTTAAAAATTGTTGTTTTAAGGTCGTGTAATCTTTGTCTTGTAGGTCATTACCCTGCCGCTTGGGAATCTCCACCTGTAGCCAGCTTGTGTACGCTCGGTTCTCCCGATATTGTCAACATTCATACTTGCACCGCCCCTGTATCTCGTATTGCGTAGGCGGACACCGGCTGCCCTTGCTTTCCCATTTGCTTGGTTATTGTTATACCCTTTATTTCTGTAAAATGAGTACCATTGTGCGAATGACATAATTCAAGTATCCTTTGTTATAGTATTGTTCTGACTACTACTATAGCTGAAGCGGTATGGCGAGTCAATAAAGGGGCATAATGAACAAGAGACACTTGTACAGGATTGTAAATTACATTGTTTTTTGGATTCACTTAGGACTGATGACGTGGTATTTTGTTAGTGGTTTTTTCTATAGTTTAGAGTCGGTTGTTATTGCTATGCTTGCAATTCAGTTACATTTACTCCTTTTCGGGGGGTGTGCAATTACTAGGTTACAGCAAAAACTCGGATTTGTTCCGAAAGAAACAGAATTTATACCTTATGTTATTGAGAAAATCACAAAAGTAAGACCGAATTACTACTGGTCATCTGTTATTTTTTATGTTATCACAGCATTTCCGATGCTCGTTGCTATTATTCGCGAGACATAAGCTTGAAATTACTAAATTAGCATCGATTTGAATAGTCAGAGGGCACTATTCAGTTTTTGCAAAGGATATAGGTACGAAATACATACGGTGAGGCAGTCGTTTAATGACTAATATCTAATATTTTCTTTTGTACCACTCGCACCACTGCATCGGTTACCATCCCTGAATGTTTGCTCTACGAAAATCTGATCGCTATACACCTGACCTGTTCACGGTGCTACTATTGACCCGCGCCTGGGCTAGATTACGCCTACCTTGGACCGCGAAGCGTCTTCGTCGTACAGTTCCTGGCCGTTGATCTAAACGTGTGTCTCCTGGCATTTGTTGTTCCCTCCTTTAGTACTAGAAACAATTTAATCTTACATAAACCTAAATAAGCAATTTACGGATTTGTTTATTCGTGGCGGAGGGCTTCGATAGGTTTTTTGCGGGCAGCCTTGAGAGCTGGGGCTGCACCGAATATAACACCGATCAAAATCGAGACCCCAACGGCGATTAAAAACGCTCTGAATGTGAATACTGGTGTTATGTCTGCGTAACGTTTTACGATAAAGCTCATTAGATAAGCCGCGAAAATACCAAGAATCCCCCCCATGCAAGTTAGTACAAGGGCCTCTGTTAAAAACTGCGTCATTATAGCTATCTGTGATGCACCTATTGATTTGCGAATACCGATCTCGCGCGTGCGCTCTGTGACAGATGTTAGCATTATATTCATTATGCCAATGCCACCAACCAGTAGGGAAATTGCTGCAATAGCAGTGATAAAGTTTGTAACGACATTCAAAATCTCATCAAAGCTTTTTGATACATCTTCGGACGACTGAATTGTGAAATCTTCTTTGTCTTTGTGCTTTGCTTTAAGGGCTGCAGTCAAACTTGTTTTCGCCTGGCCTAGCTGGTCTGATGATTTTGCCTGAGCACTGATCTGGTCGATAAATATTTTATTGTCATTAAAAGTTTTTGCGTTTTCTAGGGGTATATACAGGGTTGTGTCCAATTGTGCGCCAGGCCCAATGCTGGTTTTTTCTGATAATTTTTCATAATTTCCTATAACGGTAAATTCTTGTTTAATAACCTTTGGTTCCAAAGTATTGATGTCGGTAAATTCTTGTTTTAACAACAGTTTTTTCCCAACAGGATTTTCTTGGCCATACAAGGTTGTAGCGACACTTGCTCCCAGTACCACTACATCTTTTTCGCCGTCGTTGAAAAACCGCCCATTTTGAACTTTTTGGCTTATAATGTCGCTCATTCTGGGCTGGGTAGCATTAATTATGGCTGTATCATCTTTTATCTGCCCATTCGATGGCACAGCATCCACATAAGTAGTCGGTGCAACCTGCTGGATAAACTCATTAGATCTAACTGTCTCGACATCTGCCTGTGTTAGAGGTTCTCCTTCTGGTTGAGGGGAAATCGTTATCAGGTTGACCCCAAGTGCGTCAACTTCTTTTTTTACCTGGGCTTTGAGCCCATCGCCAATACTAATTACCGTTACTACCGCCCCGATGCCAATAATCATCCCTAGCATTGTTAATAGCGAACGTAGTTTATTTCGGCTAATACTAATTAGGGCCAGTCGAAAATTCTGCAATAACATATCGCTAGTTTGCCCCTTCCGGGTTTTGGTGATTAATTGCTACTACTACCTCGCCGTCATCTTCTATTAATATATCTGAATCACGAGGAGGTAGCGGAGGTGGTGCTGGTGCTGGTAGTGTTGGAATATTAACCTGTACGGCCATTGGTTGAGGCGCGGATGGCGGGTTTTTAGTTGGTGGGGCGACATAAATACGACGCTGGGCAGGAAAAACAGCAGGACTAGTCACAGCAGGTGGTGGAGCGGGCTGTTGCTTTGTTGGAGCTATTGGAGGTTGTTGGATTGGTGCCGTCTGCGGCAATGTTGTGGCTACGACAAGTGCAGGCGGAGCGGGGGCTGACGGGGAATTCGCTTCAACTGCAGCCCTTGGCGTGGGTAAGGGTTTTGATACGGGCTGAGTAACTTGTTGTTGTGGTTGGGTTATTGTCCCGTCGCTGATATTTATTATTCGGTTAGCCTGCCTAGCGATGGTGGGGTCATGTGTAATCATGACAATTGTTGTTCCTTGAGAATTTAATTGTTTGAGTATTTCCATCACGGCCGAGCCAGTTTGACTGTCTAGATTGCCTGTCGGTTCGTCTGCCAGAATAATCTGTGGGCTATTCACAAGTGATCGGGCGATAGCAACCCGCTGCATTTGACCCCCCGAAAGTTGATTCGGTTTATTTTTTGCCCGCTCTGCAATACCGACCATGGTTAGTAAATCGAAGGCGCGCTGACGTCTTGCTCGGTGTTTAACTTTGGCATAAATCATAGGAAGTTCTACGTTTTCGATAGCGTTTAGTCCTGCTATAAGATTGAAACTTTGAAAAATGAAACCAATATACCGCAGTCGTAACTTTGCAAGGGAAGATTGTTTGCTAGAATGCACTTCTAGATCACTGAGTTTGTAATAGCCACTATCCGGGGTATCCAGTAATCCTATTATATTCATTAGTGTAGATTTACCAGACCCGCTAGGACCAGTTATTGCCACAAATTCACCAGGTTCAATAGACAGGCTAACCCCTTTTAGGATTTCTGTTTTTGCGTCCCCACTTCCATAGGATTTACGCACATCTCTAATGTCTATGACGCTCATGCTTAGCTAACAGTATAGCAATATAATATACGCCTACAAAAAAGCTATATCGGTAACACCAGTTTGTTACAAGGGGCTGCCTGACTATAATGAGAGTAATGACTGAATTTATTAAAGCTTTCATGTTCGAGGCATTATTTTGGCTTCATATTGTTATCTGGTTACCCGTGTTAATCCTGACTTTTGTCGCGTCTTTGAATTATGTAATATTGTTTGTCTTGCTTTACGAAATGCATCGGATATTTTTTAAGGGGTGTATATTTACCAAAACCCAGCAAAGAATTGGTGTTTTGCCAAGATTGCTAGAATATTACACGGCTATTAGTGCACGAGTCTTTAATTTTCGGCTCACTGGTCACCATGTTTTTTACATAACAAAACTAACAGAAACATATCTATTGGTCGCAGGAATGCTGATAACTAAATAAAGCAGATTATTTATGAGTTTATTAACAAACTACAAATATAGACTATATAAAAACAGAGGATACTCTGATTATCACGCTAGACTGGCTTCTGATCCATACAGAATTATCCTGAAAGAAATGGAAGATAAAACCGACGAGCTGCAAATGGTTTTTGAAAAGTATCAAATAAAGACTACCTTGGACCATAACCAATGGGCGATTTTAGGAGCAGGAGATAAACGGTATATACCACTGTACTATCCACTAATCGGATGTATCGCGGGAATACAGCCAGATATAACTATCTACGACATAAATATTACTCATCTTAAAAATCAAAAAGAAGTAGTATTGTTTGATTGTCGCAAAAAACTTCCAAAAAAGTTTGATTTTGTTTATTCACACATTTTGCTCAACTTTATGGATTATGATGACCAACTGAGATTACTGATAAATAGCCACAAGAGCTTAGAGGAAAATGGTGTCGCTATTCATTTTTATGCGGATAAAGCGGCGGTGAAAAACTTTGCTAAAAATGGGTATGACCTTTTCGAGGTTGATAGGTCAAAGTTAATTAAGGCACTTAAAACTGAATATTTCAATAAAGGCAGGATTATATTACAAAAAAGTCTTTTCGGTGGTTGATACCGCTTATGGCATAATGTATGTAAATGATAAAGAATAGTGATGATTTACAGTATAAGAGGTGGCTAAGAAGTCATTACAAAAAAGCATGGCCAACAATTGTCATTCTGCTGGTATTCTCGCTGATAGCTATCGGTTTTACGCTGGCCAGCCCCTGGCCGATGAAGTTTTTGGCCGATAGTGTTTTTGGAACGATTCCGCCACCAGCTCTTTTTCAAAATTATACGCAACCTCAACTACTCCTTGTTGTGATGGCAGCTGTTGTAGTTATTGGTCTATTCGAAGCACTTTTTAATTTTATAACAGACTATTTCAGTACCATACTGGCAGAAAATTTTGAAAGACGGGTAGAACAAACTTTTTTGAAACACGTGCTCAGTTTGCCCCTTCGTTCCAGCACCAGGTTAGAGAATAGTGATTATGTGTATCGTTTGAACTCGCAGGGGAGCGCGATCGGGAGTCTTGTAGTCGGCAGCCCGGTTGAAATTATCTCGTCAATCGTTAGTATAGTTTTTGTTTTAATAATTCTTATTTCTGTTAATGTTCAGATGACCCTGATTAGTCTGGTCGTAGTGCCTTTTCTCTACTTTTCAATAATTTATTTTGGGAAAAGAATAGAAGCACAGTCACAAGCCGTCGAGACATTGAATAGTACTATATACAACCATACTTTAGAGTCGATTGAGCAGAGTGATGTTGTGCAATCTTTCAATAGCCAAGAAAGACAACTAAATAAATTCACTCGGCTTTTGCTGCAAATGAAAAAGCTCAATCTAAAGGGAGTCGTACTATCAAACGCTTTTGGATTTAGCGGCAATCTGGTTGTAGTCGGGTCGACACTAACAGTTTTTATTGTTGGTGGTCAAAAGGTGTTTAATGGTCAGCTGAGCTTTGGTATTTTGTTAGTGTTTATATCATACGTAACGCAACTTTACGAACCTTTGCAACAGCTAACATCCGCTATTGCTCAACGCAGGGATGACCATGCCCGCGCCAAAAAGTTTTTCGAGGTAATCAATGACCATTCTGACATCGAGAATACGAATACAGGAGAAGTTTTAGATAAAGCACGCGGGCAGTTAAACTTTAGGAACGTTACTTTTAGATACGGAGATAAGACCGTATTGGATGGAGTCAATCTAGATATTAAGCCCGGTGAGAAAGTTGGATTCATCGGCCCTAGTGGCGCAGGCAAGAGCACGCTTGTTAGCCTTGTCCCACGTTTTGGTATTCAAGAGAAAGGATTTGTGTATTTAGACGGCAAAGATACTAGCACCATTAACTTGAAGAGTTTGCGAGAGCAGATTGCTATTGTTAGCCAAGAGCCAAAGTTATTCTCCATATCCATCGGTGAAAATATTGGATTCGCCAGACCCGATGAGCAATATCCACTGCCTGAAGTAATGGGTGCCGCATCGGCTGCTAATGCGTCAGAATTTATAGACAAGTTACCTGAAAAATATGACACAATGGTTGACAACAGTGGTGATTCTCTGAGCGGTGGCCAAAAACAGCGCATTGCGGTAGCTAGGGCGATGTTTAAAAGGGCGCCAATTTTGATACTAGACGAGCCAACCTCTGCACAGGACGCTGCATCCGAGAACAAGGTGCTTGAAGGTATAAATTCACTAATGAAAGGCAAGACGGTGTTGATGGTCACGCACAAACATTCGCTACTTTCGGCTATGGACACAATTTATGTAGTTGAGGCTGGTAAAGTAAAAAATGTCAAAGAGTACGGTGGCCTCGATGCTTATGAACGGTATCTTAAAATCCACGAACGCTAATTTTTGGTCCGTTTAACGGTAGTAATTTATGGAACTCGGGCAATGCTTTTTGGCAACTGCTAGCGCTGCGTTCCTCTTAGCCACAAGGACAGGGTCCTAGCACGATTATGGGGCACATTGATAAGTTCTTGTGCGACGAAAAATGGTCTGGCAACAACTGGTTTTGGGTATTTATCTATGCTGCTAGGGGTGGTATACATTTTATTTGTTTTTATTTTATGAAATCGTATTAAGCATAACCGTATTTTTTTAGCAAGTCAATAACCCATTGATTTATTTTTATCCGGCTAACCAGTATTCTTGGTTGTATTTATCAACATAGAGAGATGTACAGTTCTTCGACTACCCATTATTAATCGTCTTTTGATGTTGCTTTATGGACGACGACCAGTTCGGCTGTTTCTGACCCGTCTTGCGAGTGCACTACCCATGGCGGCGCCCGGAGCCGGATTGCGTGGACTCCTCCAGGGTAGCAAATTTGGAATCATGCCACCGTATAAGCGTCTTTTCTATCATGCTTTTTAGCATAGGGTATTTGATTTTGGGTCATGTTGTGTCCGGCCATAGGATCTCCTTTATGGGCGTTGTCTACGAGTTTTGTTACCGTTTCTTGCAAGTGCGCGGCTTAAGGCACCACCGGGGGCATTAACTACAGTCAGTGTACTCCGTCCGAAAAGCCTACCCCAAAAGCTTGTTGAAGGTGTTTCACGTATTGTGTAGCCGTCTCTCCGGATATAGTGGCTACCGCCGTTATTTTTGTTTCCTGACGATCCACTGCCAGCCGTATATTATCCTTTTTTTGTTATATAGTGTTGGCAATTATTGTATTCCACTTATATTTAAAAAACAACAAGCAAAGGTTTAAATAAACCGGTCAACCTAGTATTTTGACATTTTTAGGGTATAACACCCAAAATAAATTAAAACCTAGGTCTTATTGACCTTAGCATAACCGACCACTTCTTCTTTTTATTTAGTCTGGCTAGGGCGAGTGCCTTCTTTTTTTTTGTTTATTCTTATAGATTCGGGTGTTGCGGTGCCTGCCATTTTTCCCTTTCATTTTAGATTTATATGATTATGTTAATCCATTTATACCCATAGAGCAATGATTGCTTATAGTTCGTGCAGGACGGTGATTTTTGCGCCAAGTTTATTTAGCCGTTCGGCTAGGTCTTCGTAGCCGCGGTTAATCGTGTAGACATTGCGTAGTATTGATGTGCCGGGTGCTGCCAACATTCCTATCAACAACATTACTGCAGGGCGAATTCCACTGGGGCAAACTACGTCGGCAGCACGCCATTTTGTAGGTCCGGTTATAAAGGCGCGATGTGGATCAGCCAGCTCGACATTGACCCCAATTTTCTTCATTTCTGTATACATCAACGCGCGCTCTTCGTAAACCCAATCATGGATTAATGTCCTGCCTTTAGCTACTGCCGCGATTGGAACAAAATAGGGGAGGTGGTCGATATTCAGCCCGGGGAACGGACGACTGTAAATTTTCTCTACTGGTGCGACTAGGCCTGCGTTATGTTTTTGAATAGTTATATCTACTAGGTCAGTATGGCCATTTTCGGCTTTGTAGGGTTTTGTTGTCGTAAACCTTAACCCCATCTTCTCTAGTTTTAACAGCTCTAGCTCGAGGAAGTCCAGGGGAGCGCGGTTTATTGTGATACTGCTGTTTGTAGTTACAGCAGCCGAAATAAACGTCATGGCCTCTACAGGGTCTTCTGCGGGGGCGTAAGTAACGTTTTTCTTGATATTCTTCACGCCAGTTACGCGTAGGGTGCTTGTTCCGACGCCTTCGACTTTTACTCCTAATTTTCTTAGATAAAAACATAAATCCTGAACCATGTAGTTAGCGCTGGCCATTTTTATGACTGTTTCGCCTTCAAAACCAGCGGCCGCCATCAAGATATTTTCTGTTGTGGTATCGCCAGATTCGTACAAGACCACTGATCTTTTTGGCAATTTTGGGGTAGAAGTTACGTGGTAGTGTCCGGCTTTTGTAAAAATGTCTGCGCCGAACTCCTCTAGCCCGTATAAATGAGGCAGAACGCTACGTCGTCCTAGCTCGCATCCGCCGGCATAAGGAATATTGAATTGACCACTTTTATGCAAAAGAGGTCCTATGAACATCAGTACACTTCGGGTCCTACACGCGGCATCTTTGTCGATATTGGCGACATTTATTTTTGCAGGGGGCTTTATTTCTAGATCGTTTCCTGGCAACCATTTTACCGAGACGTCCATGCTTTTTAGGACTTCGATTAAGCGGTTAACTTCTTCGATTCTAGATACATTCTTTAGCCGGGTGGTGCCTTGGTTCAGTAGACTGGCGCATAGCAGCGCAACAACAGCATTTTTGCTGGTTTTAACCGTGACTTGACCGCTCAGTTCATGACCGCCTTCGATACGCAAGTTGACCGCACCTTCTGAAATACTGATCAATGGTTTGTGAAGTACGTCGCTAATGCGCCCGAGCATGTCTAGGCTCATGTTTTGTTTGCCGTGTTCGATTCGGTTTACTGCTGACTGGCTGGTGTTTAGTTTTTTAGCAAAGTCGGATTGGGTCATGCCCCTCTCTTGTCGTATCTGGTAAATAAGGTTGCCGATTTTCTCGTTAGTTGTGCTCATATGCAAAGGATTATACCACCAGCAGTATAAAAAAGAACAACACTTTTTATGTTAATAATGCAGTACAATAGTCTTATGATCTGAATTAATTTTGACCAAATATATGTGGAAGAAATATAATTCAAGTTGAGGGAGACAGTCATGAAAGACTTAGAAATAAAGAAATTGATTCAAAAAGAGGTAAAAAGGCAGGCTGACGGCCTAGAAATGATCCCTAGCGAAAACCATACGTCGGGCGATGTGCTAGAGGCGTTAGGGTCCAGGCTAACCGATAAATACTCTGAAGGCTATCCGGGCAAACGTTACTATGGCGGCTGTGAAAATGTAGACGCAGTCGAAAATATTGCTAGGGACCGTGCTAAAAAGCTATTTGGAGTATCACATGCTAATGTGCAGCCTTATTCTGGCTCGCCGGCTAATCTGGCTGCCTATTTCGCACTGCTAGATCCCGGTGACACCGTTATGGGTATGGCGCTGTATTTTGGTGGGCACATGACGCATGGGTTAAAGGTGAACTTTTCTGGCAAATGGTTTAATTCTGTTCAGTACCAAACAGGCAAGGACGGGTATCTGGATTACGAGGCTATGCAAGCAATGGCCGACAAAGAAAAACCAAAAATGATAGTAGTTGGAGCCACTGTATACCCAAGGATTTTTGATTGGAAGAAACTGCGAGCTATTGCTGATTCGTGTGGTGCATGGCTACTAGCTGATATTTCTCATATCGCAGGGCTAGTCGTTGCTGGCGCACATCCTTCGCCAGTTGATTATGCCGATATTACTATGACGACAACTCACAAGACATTACGTGGTCCACGCGGTGCTTTGTTGTTATGCAACGGAAATCCGTCTAATCCATTGAAAAGTGTTCCTCGAGCAAAAGAAAATCTGCCAACCCTAATCGATAGGGCTATTATTCCTGGGCTTCAGGGTGGCCCGCACAATCACCAGACTGCCGCCATAGCAGTGGCTCTTCGTGAAGCTGCAACTCCAGAGTTCAAGACTTATGGTCATCAGATTGTCAAAAATGCCAAAAAACTGGCCTCCGAGCTTACAAATTACGGCTTTGATCTAGTAACTGGTGGTACAGACAACCATCTGATGTTAATCGATTTAACCAATAAAAACGTCCTAGGTGCAGAAGCCGAAAAAGCGTTGGGGCTTGCTGGGATAACAGTCAATAAAAATACTGTGCCATTTGATCCACGACCACCATTTAGTCCCAGTGGAATTCGCCTAGGTACTCCAGCGCTGACAACTCGCGGCATGAAAGAGGCCGAAATGGCCCAGGTTGCAGATTGGATAAATCAAGCAGTAACGAATCACACAGACGAAAAGCTTTTGGCTAAAATCCACAACGAAATTAAAGACTTTTCAAAAGCCTTCCCGCTTCCAAGCTAGTTTCTACAACAGTTCTGGTTCTTGAATTAGTCTAATTCCGAATTTTTCTTCTACTGCGTTTACGATTTTGTCCCTAAAATCTAGTAAATCCTGGGTTGATTTAGCGTGCTCATTTATCAGTACCAGGGGTTGTTTATTCCAGGTTGCCATACCGGTCGCACTGTCGTGGTAGTCCTTGAATCCCGCATGGTCTATTAGCCAAGCTGCTGATATTTTTACTTGGTCGCCACTGGCAGGCCAAGAGACAATATCAGGAAATTGTTTCTGTAACCCAGAGAATTGCTTGTGTGTAATGATTGGGTTGCCAAAGAACGACCCGTTGTTAGCTACCACATCAGGATCAGGCAGTTTTTGCGTACGTACCGAAATAACTGCTTCTCTGATGGTAGATGGTGAATAATCGGTTATTTTGCGCTGGTCCAGATATTTTTGAACGGATTCATAAAATGGTGGCAGGGGGTTGGTTTTGGATAATTTTAGAGAAATAGAAGTTATCAGAAACCTATTTTTTTCAGTGGTCTTGAACCTACTGTCGCGGTAACTAAAATCGCAATCCTTATTACCAATCGTTACATGTTTGTGAGTAGTCGTATCGAACGCCTGAACGGAAACCAGGACGTCTTTTATCTCTCGCCCATATGCCCCGACATTCTGTACGGGTGTGCCACCGACCGTTCCAGGTATGTAGGATAATTGCTCGATACCACTGTATCCTTTGTTGACTGTTTTTTCTACTGTCTTGTCCCAATCTTCGCCAGCGCCGATTGTGAATATTGCAGTTTTGTCGTCCAGTTTTTCTACGATGAATCCGGGTATTTTGTTGACTATAACCAACCCATCAAAACCTTCATCTCTCCAGATTATGTTGCTGCCGCCACCAATAACAATCACTGGTAAATAGTGCTCGTGAGCCCACAAATACTGCTCGGCGATTTCTTCTTTGCTTTTAGCTTTTGATAAATACCTAGCCGTGCCACCAAGCCGCATCGTAGAATAATCTGCTAGGGAAACATTTTCTTTGAATTTCATATAGATACATTATACGTGTTTTTTACGACATTATTCATCGTTCTTATACTTGCATTCAAGTGGCCTGGACATTACCATATAAACAGATGCAAAGAGGTGAATATCCGTATAAAAACATTGGCGAGCGCCTAAAAAAATGGCGCCAACAGGTGCACGAGAGCGTCGCCGAGGTTTCTGGTGCCGTAGAAATCGATGCCGAACAACTGCGCAAAATTGAAAATGGTGCTGTTTTACCTAGTGAAGACATACTGCTACTGCTAATCAGCCACCTAGATATCCACGAAAAAGAAGCTAGAGTAATATTCGAGCAAGCCGGTTACAGTAAGCAAAACAACGACCAGGCGGCGCCGTCTGTTGACGAGCAACTGATCAAGCAAATGCTGATGATAATTCCGTTCGATAATCGTATTCTATACTCGGATCTCGTAAATATATCCGCAAACGATAACGGTGTAGTAATGAATTTTATGCAAAATACAGGTAATCCGCAGTCTAGCTCTGTTGCGCGGGTTGGCATGAGTGTAGAGCATGCTAAGAAAATGCATTCGCTTCTAGGTGATATTCTAAAAAATGCTGGCCGGCCAAAACCACAAAACCTACTCGAAGCACCAAAAGAAACTACAGACAAGCAAAACGAAGTTTAACCTCGATTAAATATCTCACATTACACCAACAATAAAGATTATGGCTTCGAAGCTGGATATAAGTTATAATCCCCATATGCCCTGGAAAGACAAAGAAAAACAACGTGAAGCCATACGTCGTCATTACTATGCTAACAAACAGTACTACATCGATAAGGCTTATAAAAAACGAGATGTTTTACGGCGGTGGGTATATGATTTGAAAAATACAACTGCTTGTACTGATTGTAAAATTCAGTACCCATACTATGTGACTGATTTTGACCACATAGAAAATAACGGAATTAAAATAAACACTGTTAGCAAAATGATAAATTCTGGAAGTATAAGGCAAGTTAAGGAAGAGATAGCAAAATGCGAGTTAGTGTGCTCAAATTGTCATAGGATTAGGACTCATAACAGAAGAATCGATAAAAATAAGATATAATCAGTCCACGCACCGATAGCTCAGCTGGATAGAGCGTCGCGCTTCGGACGCGAAGGTCGGGGGTTCGAATCCCTCTCGGTGCACCAAACAACAAGGCCAGGTATGGCCTTTTTTGATGTTCTTTTTAGTTCGTTCGAATTACTTAACTGTTTGATATGATTGAGATATGTCAAAGATACTGCTTGTGAATGGTCCATCCGGGGCGGGTAAGACAACAATATCCAAAGCTTTTCTTAAAAAAGCTAAAGGGACTTGGGCCTATATAAATCAGGATGAAATCAGACAACTCATTATAGCTGGTTATGCGTCTGCTGATGACTACGAAGAAAATTATACAGAGGAGACCAGACAACAAATAAAAGTTTCGGTTCCAATTTGTGCTGATTTGGTAAAAAGATATTACGAAAACAACATAAACTGCATTGTTGATTTCTTTGCAACGCCAGAAACGTTTAAAACTTGGAAAGAGTATTTGGGTGACACGCCATACAAACTAGTAGTATTAATGCCGAATCAAAAAGTGAATTTGAAGCGTAATGCTGAACGAGATTACGGCAGGTTAAAACGCAAGAAGATAATAAAGAATCACACACAAATGCAAGCCTGGAAAAATACAGAGGTAACTATTTTAGATACGTCAAGCCAAGAAATTGCTGAAACAACTGCATCAATAAAAAACTTGCTGCATAAAAAATATATGTTATAGTATATAAGTTATGAATTACTCATTAACGAATAATCAAACGTACGTCACCAGTTGGCATCGCCGTCATGCTCATGTTTTTCGCTGGCGTATTTTTAGTACCCATTAAATAAGAAATTATTAATCAACTAAAACCTTCGTTAGCGCGGAGGTTTTTTTATTTTACAAAAAAGGAATATTACATGTCAGATTTAGTTTTACACCAAGATTTTGAAAGAGCAGCAAGCCTGTACAGTACGCAACCACCCGAATTAGTTGGAAGGTTTGTACTTTCTCAAGATGCTGCCACAACGATCCCCGTCTCTTTGGACGAGGGCTATGATGCTATTTTTCAGGCTATAGCCGAAGATGAACAGCTAGCAATGAAGTATGCGAAAACATTCGGGGCCTTGAATATTCGAGTTGCTCTTGATGATGCCTCGACAAGTTTTCGAATGGATAGTTTATCAGACAGAAGCCCAGCAAACTCCGTGGAAGTGCAAACAGTCGCCGAAAGAAGCTTAAAAGAACTACTGACTCTATCAGAAGTTGATTCCAGCACAGCTTTTCTGTTGACATGCGATGATGAGCCGGTAACGGTGGAGATGGCTTTGATAAAGGCGTTGCACATGATTGATACGGCGCTAGTTACGGATCAGTATAGTGCAAGCATGCCTTTAGTTAGGGCAGTTACGACTGAACAACTTTTAAAGCTTAGGAATGATTTTCCGGAAGTTTTTATTCGAATGTATGGGAATACTCGTGGTCTGGACGGCGCTCCCAAAATTCTAGGAACTGTTGTACCAACCGAGCTAGTTGTCAGATCGGGTATTTCCACTACTCCACTTAATACGAAAAAGAACACAGAAATACTTACTAAGACAAATAACACCAATATGTCTAATAAGCCCAAAAAAGCTTTTGTTGGAATTACCACCGCAAAAAAGCCGCACGTTGGACATGCTTTACTTTTGGCAAAAGCCGTTGCCGATAATAACGAAGGAGACGGTTTAATCATATTGCTAAATGATCAAGGCCCCAGGGTTGAACAGGCGCTCGCCGCACTGGCCACTAGGCTGGGCGTGACACTTGAAGAAATTGCTAGTCAGGCCAGTCTTGGAGTTCTTGGGGTGGAAGATATTCAGGCTGGGTACCAAAACAGAGGCGAAGCCACCATACCCGACACTAAGCTAGCATTTAGCCTTGCTGGGCCGAACTCGTACTACCGAAGATTGCTAAAGGATATTTTGCCTAACACAATTGATGCAGCGGTAATTGCTGATAGCGATTTAGGTTTATCGTTTCAAGAGTTAGTTGGACAAAACGATTTAGTAAAGGAACTGTTTAGCGGCCTAGGAATGACCTTACTGCAAAGTAGTGAGGGAAATGGGGTTATGCTTCAAAAGAAAGGCGGGCTGACGGTAGCCGGTATATTGGCGGCACTAGGTGACAGTTATCAAATTACCCTAGTGGACAGCCCCCCTCCACTATCAAGGTCTGACAGAGCGGTTTTTTGTGACGCTGGACTTGAAATAGAACAAGGTGTAGGTACTGGGATAATGATTGATGGTGATGTAGCCTCTGGGACCAAGGGGAACATTGTTGGTATTGAGCAACTGATAGATATTGTTAACCTTCAGCAAAAACCTTTAGAAATGCTGCTTCCAGCCATACGTCTAATGATGAATGAAGGCTATTTTCTCCCCAGTGAGGGCACAAGCGTAAGCCTTAACTTCTCAACAAACGAGGCATTAATCGAAAGCTTCATGGTGGCTTTGGAGAAAGTAGCTGTGCTTGAAAATCCAACAGAATTACTGTTTCAGCCAATGCAGTTTAAGGATATATTGCGTGAAGCAATTAAAGATCTTTTCATGCCTACGACCAACTCTATCGTAGAGGGCAAGCCAACTGTAAGTGAAGTAAGAACTATGCTAGATAGGCTGCCTATTCTTGCAAAATATTTTTCACAGAAAATATTATCTGCTGTTGAAACTGGAGAACAGCTAGATGGGCAGGTCATACCAAAAAATATGATTAGTGATAGTGATAGAAAAACTATCCAAACTATCAGAGTTGGGAACCCAAAAGAGGCCATTAAAATATTAATTAGATTAGGAATAGAAAAACCAGAAAAACTCGATGAACTCGTTGCCGGAAGTGTATTCGGGGGAATAATGACAGCCATGGGCTACAAACCAGAGGAAACGGTGGACTTTCTTGCTAAAATGCAAACAACGAAAGGAATATATAAGTTAGTATGAAAACAACACCCTGCCCGTTTTGTGATGAAAAGCAATCATATAGATATATTTTAGGCTTAGAAAAAGTTCGAGCTATATATCCAAAGTCAGCTGCATGTAAGTATCACGTTTTGATTATCCCAAAGCGACATGTAGCCAGTTTGGATTTATTGTCCAAACAAGAAATACTGGAAAGCCATGATTTATTACAAGGTCTTGTGGCTGGCGCAAAGAAAAATATACCAGATTTTATTGGGTACAATCTGTTATCTAATAACGGCGGTCCTGCTGTAAGCCAGCAAGTTATGCACTGCCACATGCATTTATTTTTACGTACAAAATCAGATTTAGGAAACCCACTGCAGTCTCGACATTCAACGGTTGTTCCGGAGCTATCAACCACCGACAAAAATTACTTGAACGAGCTTAAAAATTGGTTTCTTGAAGAGTGAAATATTTACTGATTAGGCATGCCAAAACAGAAGCAAATAGACTAACTCGGGCGTTGTTCGGCAAAGAGGGCGCCCCTATAAACGATGAAGGTATTGAGCAGGTTAATGCACTGCACAAAGAATTATTAGATCTTGGCGTTGATCTAGATACTGAACCAGTCGTGGTGTCTGAGCTGCTACGAACAAAGCAGACGGCTGAGCTGGCAGGATTCAAAAATGTTACAGTCAATCCACTATTGAATGAGGTTAATACGGTCGATCCAAAACATACTTTAGCATTAGTAAGCCAAGGAAAATTGCCAGAAGAGGCCAAGGTTGCTGCCAAGGCAATACTGGCTAACCTACCGAAACAGAGAGTTTGGATAACTCATGGCCTCGTCATAGCAGGGATACTATACGAATTGGGGACAGTAGACCCAAAAAATCTGATCCCGAAACTTTGTGAAATAATCGAAATTGATATTTAGTGAATAAAATAAGTTAGCGGTAGCTCTTTCGTTTCGTAATGCGTTCTCTTACAATTGGTGATTATGAAGATCGAGTGTTTTCAGGATGTTAATGAGATTTTGGCACGATATATTCCGGATAGTGTAGAGACAGCCTATACACTGTCTCGAATGATCAAAGTAATGAATTTGCTCGGTAATCCACAAGATAAGTACAAAACAGTCCATATTGCCGGGACTGCTGGCAAGACTTCCACTAGTTACTATATTGCAAAAATGTTGCAATTATCTGGAGAAAAAGTTGGATTAACTATTTCACCCCATATGGATGAGGTTAACGAACGCTTACAGATAGGAAATATTCCATTACCTGAGGCAAAATATTGTGAATACTTTGAAGAGTTCATGAGAATTGACGGACTTCTAAAGCTGAAGCCCACATACTTCGAATTATTAGTCGCGTTTGCTTATTGGGTTTTTGTAAAAGAAAAAGTTGATTATGGGGTTATTGAAGTGGGCTTGGGGGGATTAGTCGATGGCACCAATGTTATAAATAGACATGACAAGGTTTGTGTCATTACAGATATTGCACTAGACCATACCAGAATACTTGGCAATAATCTCCCAGATATTGCATATCAAAAAGCCGGTATTATTCACGCCGGTAACCATGTATTCATGGCGAACCAGGGAAAATCTGTTCAAAAAACGATCTCTGATTATGCAAAGTCCGTGAAAGCAGACCTGGCTATTGTTGGCCATACAGACGATATCCCAGAATATTTGCCACTTTATCAACAGCGAAATTGGTCTTTGGCAAAAAGTGTCTTTGATTATGTTGCACGTCGTGACCAACTAGCGAACCTTGACGAAAAAAGTATTGATAAAAGTGCCCACATTGTAATACCCGGCCGCATGGAAGTTAGGAGGATTAATAATAAGACTGTGATTTTGGATGGAGCCCATAACGGGGCTAAGTTCGAAGCGTTGTCGAAGTCATTGGATGTTACGCTAGGAACAAAAAAAGCTGTTTTTTTGCTGGGCATGGTCCAATCCAAAGAGATGCACCTAAACCAAGTCGTAGAATCGATAAGTCCATTTGCCGCAGAAATCATCTGCACGTCCGTACAGCCTTTGCAAGAAATGCCGCACACGTCCCTAGATCCAGAAATAATTGAAAATGCGTTCAAAGACGCGGGAATAGAGAACATAAAAACGGTAAAAAATTTAGAAACTGCATTCAAAAAAGCTTTTCAGCTAGATAAGGATACACTGGTAATAACTGGATCGCTATATTTACTGAGTGAAGTCAGGAAGTCACTTAAGAAAGAGGATAATAATGATTAGGTTTATAGCAGCGTTGGATAGTAAAAAAGGTTTAGCAGATAATAACGGTATCCCTTGGCAGGGTAAAATACCTGGAGATGTAGCGCAGTTTCGTGACAAAACAATCGGTGGGGCAGTCATGATGGGGGCCGGCTGGTACAAAGAACAAATAAAACCACTGCCAAACAGACGAAACCTAGTAGCGACAAACACAACAGAAGAGCTACGCGATGGTTTTGAGAAGATAACTGATGCACGCAAGTTTTTAGGGGAGACTAAAGATGATATTTGGGTTGGAGGTGGCGCGGGTTTATTTGCAAGCACACTCGATTTGGCCGATGAACTTTATCTAACAAGAATCGACAAAGACTTCGGTTGCACGAAATTTTTCCCAAATTTTGAAGATAAATTTACCTTAAAATCCGAGAGCCCACCAATAACCGAAAATAACATAACGTATCACTTCCAAACTTGGGTTAAAAAATAATATGGCTGAAGGAGAAATTAACTACGACCCATTATTTGAAGCAGGTAGTTGGTTCCCAGATTCTGTTGAATCAGCAATATTTGTCAGCAGGGTAGAAGGTTATGTTGCTAGGCACGCTGAACCAGAAATACTAAAGCCATCGACCGATAATTTTTCTGACCGGGCTGTTGAAGTAGCCCAGAGTGGTTTGAAGAATTTTTATCTTGCTCTTTACTTTGGCCCAACTACAATTATGATAGCCAGCTATAGACACCTTCGTAACAAACTTTATTCTTAATTTACAGATGTAATTATCTCTGTTAAAATAGACCTTTGTTATATTTTCTAATGTCGTATTTTCACAAAATTGCGAGAGGATTCGCAATTTTGAGAGGAGATGGCTTAGTTTGTTCACTAATACCGAGCAGTAAACTTGTTTTATGCTCGGTACAGTAAACAAACTATCACACATCGACGACGGGCCAGTAGCTCGTGCACGGTTAGAGTGCGAAATGCCGGTGGCATTTCGCAAGGAAATCTTCTGATGAAAACTTGTTTTCAATCAGGAAGTTTCGGGGTCGCAGTATGTGACCCTGCCTCTTATCTGCCGTAAGGCAGATTCAAAAAGGAAAGTACCTTTGCAATGTATACTTAACAAATACGGGCCAGTAGCTCAGCTGGTTAGAGCACCTGCCTCTTAAGCAGGGTGTCGAGGGT